>NZ_JBLVPI010000001.1:0-391233 GCF_048284325.1 Flavobacterium esculini
TTATGCCTAAATGTCCGTGTTGCAAAACGGGCAATTTACACCGGATAGCAGTCTTCGATCAGCGTGGCCCGCCTGCTTGGTATCTTGGCGGTAGCCAAATTACGAATTCCTCTAAAAGTTAATTTTATGGGTAAGGGCGCTTGTGCCCAAAAGTGAAGAAAAACACTCAAAAAACTAAATTAAAACTACTGCAAAAAAAAGAGGACACTAAATCCTCTTGATATTCTCTCTCTAGACTTTACGATAACTCCATAGTTCCTGCCAGTGACCGGTTCCGTTCAACACGGTTTTCATTGTTCGTGCTGCGCACGCAACGAAAACCTAGCTGTTGGCAGTAGTGCGTTGTTTTAGTAATATTCGATTTCTCTAACCCATTTAAAAAGATCAACACCATTAACTGTCTTTATAATTTCAACCCAATTTTTGTTATTATCAAATTTGTAAGAATAAGAAATGTTATAATTATCATTTTTTTGACTATTAAATGATTCTTCACTATAATTTAATGTGACAATTTTATCATTTTTGTAAAAGTATTTCTCAATTATTTTAGCTTTGGAAATATCTTCATCACAACAATATTTTTCAGTTAAATTACCTTTTTCATCATATTTATAATGAACATAAGTTAAAGGTTGATAACCTCTAGAACTATTTATTTGAGTCATCAAATTATTACCATCATATTTAAATATAGTTTCGCTAGTTTTCACAGGATTTTTATAATTTTCATCAGAATATAAATCAAATTTTTGAATTTTTATAAGTTTGTTGTTTTTGTCATATTCATTGATTAAACTTTTATAAGTTACTCCAATAGAATCCTGCACACCATATCCCCAACTATTTTCCCCGGACTTTTTCCAACTATTGGGATTTTTAAAAGTTACGTATGATAGTTTTCCGTTATCATTATAATTATTCACGTACTCATATAAAGTTCCTTCATTATCAAAGTTTTTTTGAATTATGATTTTTCTATTTTTATATTTCTTATAGTCGTGACTAAATAAATTGAGTCTTAAATTCTCATAAAGAATACTTTCATCCACATATTCGCCATATTCCTTAAAATAATGATTTTCAATATCTACAGAATATTTTAGAGAATCTATTTTACTTATTAATCTATCTTTTTCATCATATAAATACCTATAAGATTCCATAAAATCATTGTTTTTTCCGTACCATATATCTTTGACAATTTTTCTTTTTGTGTTAAAATGGCGCTCATAATTTAAATAATAACAGAAGTTTGTAGAATACCACGTATCATAAAATCTTTTGATTGTTGATTCGGGTCCCATAAACCCTGAATGTCCATAATCAGCATCATCATAAAATAATTTTGGATTTTCTGTTTTGGTCAAAAAAAGTACTTTTTCTTTTACTTTTTTTACATTTCCGTAAAGAGAATCTTTAGGTAATTCTTGAGAAAAAGCTAAAGAACAAATGGAGAATAATATTAGTATTAAAAATATATTTTTATTTTTCATTTGTTGTGTTAGGTTATTTAATTCTCTTCGGTTTTTTCGCATTACTGCCAACTAGTATATAGGCGAAACAAAACTTCGTATATACACCCAAATCCGGGTAGATTGGCGAAGGTTTCTTTCGTTTTATGTTTATTCAAATATAATTAAATTTTCTTACAATTAACCAAAACGACTTCGAAGCAATTAGATGCTTTGCGTGAGGGATGGCAGCGAAAATCCTTTATGTTTTTCTTTAAAAACATAAAGATTGCAGCGTACAGCCCGACCCGAAGTTTTTACGCAGGGTCACGCCCAAAGAATACGTATTCGATAGATAATATTCATAAAAAAATCCGTAACTCTCTTGATTATCGAGAACTGCGGATTAAACAAATTAAAAAAATCTAAAAAACCACTAATTAAAATCTTTATCAGGGTTATACCCCAAATAAGGCATTGACTGTTCCTTGAAAACAACACCGTATTCTTCCAGCTCTTTCAAAATAGGCAAATACACTTCTTTACGAATAGGAAGCTGCACACCCGGAGTGGTGATTTTACCATTCAGTATTAATAAGGTTGCCATGGCAACTGGCAAACCAACGGTTTTTGCCATTGCGGTATAGGTCTGGTCTTCGCCAATGCAGACCATTTTTGAATCTATTTGTTCTTTTTTGCTCTCTAGTTCATACCCAAATTTATGGTACATGACAATCATATCTTTATCTTTAGGCTGAAGCGTCCAGCTTTCACTTAGTATTTTCTCCAGAATTTGTGCTGGACTGGCATTTTTTAAACCTACTTTTTTATTGCGATTGAACAAATCCAGTTCCAAAAGTTTGTCCCACATGATATCATCTTGGTCGATTTTAAGGATTAGTCGCATTTTGCTTTCGACAGAATCCGTTGGATGATACGGCAGAAAAGAATTCACAAATTCTCTATAACTCATGTTTTCCGAATCTTCCATACTATAACTGTCATCCGTCATGCCCAATTGCACAAACATGTTCCATGCTTTGGAAAATCCTACTTTACGAATGGTTCCTCTGTATAAGGTAAGGACATCATCGAGTCCATAAACACTGCGATACTTCAGCGAATCTCTGTTGGAATAAGCTTCAAATCGACCGTATCCTTCAACTTCCAGAAATTCAGTTCTACGAAATAAATTACAATACGGAATGTATTTATATGTTCCTTCTTGAATAAACTTAGCTGCTCCGCCCTGTCCTGCCAAAACCACATTCCGTGGTGCCCAAGTGAATTTATAATTCCAAAGATTGGTATCGGATTCTGGCGCTACCAGTCCGCCGCAGAAAGATTCAAACAAAAGCATATTGCCTCCTTTATCCTTAATTTCATCTATTACTTTCATGGCGCTCATGTGATCTATTCCCGGATCAAGACCAATTTCGTTCATGAAAATCAAGTTATTTTCTTTTACTAAAGCATCCAATTCCTGCATGGCATCGCTGATATAAGAGGCGGTAACTAAGTGTTTTTTATAAACAACACAATCTCTTGCCACTTCTATATGTAAATGCGCGGGCAACATAGAGATAACAATATTGGCTTTTTGAATGGCTCCTTTTCTTTGATTTTCATCAAAAATATCTAAGGCTATTGGCGTCGCATTAGGGTGATTATTCGTTTTCTTTTGAGCCAAATCCAATGATAAATCTCCAATAATCAGATGAAGTTGCTCTTTCTCTGATTTATTCAATAGATATTGTATCAACGACGATGCTGATCTTCCTGCTCCAATGATTAAAATTATTCTCATAATTACATAAATATAACACAAATATACAATATTGTTGTATTTATAACAAATAGTATTTTACTAAAACATTCAAATATTTTTACAAGGCGCCATAAAAATCGCTAAAACCTACCATTTATAAAAAAACGAACCTCAAAAAAGAATCTTGAGAATTTCTTTTACAGTGTCTCGATAAGAGATACTTTTGTATCGCAAATAAATTAAAAAAATGGACAAGAAAATAATTTCAACAGGAGCAATATTTGGGATGATAGCGATAATTTTAGGAGCTTTTGGCGCACATGCCCTAAAAAAAGTACTGTCTCTGGAACAACTTTCCACTTTTGAAACTGGAGTACGCTACCAAATGTACCATGCAGTCTTTTTATTATTCATTGGAGCATCAAATCACCTGTCTCAAAAAGCAAAAAAAACAATCTATTTTTTAGTTCTTTTTGGGGTACTTTTATTTTCAGGATCCATTTATTTATTGGCAACAAATAATCTCACCTCTTTTGATTTTAAGGCCATCGGATTTGTGACACCTATCGGCGGACTCCTATTAATACTGGCCTGGGGAGCTTTACTACTGAATATTATTAATAAAAAATCATAAAATTAAGATAATCAAATCCTATCTGAAATATAATTTCTACTTTTGCAGTCTATAAAAACAAACACACACAACATCAAATTTATGGACAACAACATCCTTATCTCGCAATCGATTTCGTTAAAAGACTTAGGAATTGAAAATGCAAAAATTAACTACCAATTATCCCCAGATGAATTGCATGAAATTACAATAAAATCTGGTCAAGGAGTGGAGAGCTCTACAGGAGCATTGGCAATTAATACAGGTGAATTTACCGGACGGTCGCCACTAGATCGTTTTATTGTAAAAGACAGCATAACTGAAGACAAAGTTTGGTGGGGAAAAGTAAACATTCCTTTCGAATCAGATGCTTTTGACGCTTTATACAAAAAAGTTACTGCTTATTTATCCCATAAAGAAGTTTTCGTTAGAGATTCCTATGTATGTGCAGATCCTAATTACAGATTAAATGTGAGAGTTGTCACGGAAACGGCTTGGGCAAATTTATTTTGCTACAATATGTTTTTGAGACCCGAAATAGAAGAACTTGCGCACTTTTCTCCGGAATGGACCTTACTTTGTGTACCAAGTTTCCTTGCAGTTCCAGCAGTTGACAGTACACGTCAAAGCAATTTTGCCATATTAGACTTTACCAAAAAAGTAGTTCTAATAGGTGGAACAGGATATACAGGTGAAATGAAAAAAGGAATTTTTTCCGCTTTGAACTTCATTATGCCTGTTTTCAAAAACACGTTACCAATGCATTGCAGCGCTAATGTGGGTGATGAAGGAGATACAGCTATTTTCTTTGGTTTATCTGGAACTGGCAAAACTACTTTATCAGCCGATCCGAAAAGAAAACTTATTGGAGATGATGAGCATGGCTGGACGAACGAAAACACTGTTTTCAATTTTGAAGGAGGCTGCTATGCCAAAGTAGTAAACCTTTCCGAAGAAAATGAACCCGATATTTTTAGAGCCATTAAAAAAGGAGCCATTTTAGAAAATGTAATTTTCAAAGACGGCACTAATGAAGTAGATTTTCAAGATGTTTCCATAACTCCAAATACCAGAGTTAGTTATCCAATTTATCATATAGATAACATTCAGCCCGGTTCTATTGGAAAAAATCCAAAAAATATCTTCTTCTTAACTGCCGATTCTTTTGGTATTTTACCTCCAATTTCTAAATTGACACCAGGTCAGGCTGCGTACCACTTTATTTCTGGATATACCGCAAAAGTTGCCGGAACTGAAGCTGGTGTAACAGAGCCACAACCTAATTTTTCTGCTTGTTTTGGTGCGCCTTTTATGCCGCTACACCCAACAAAATATGCTGAAATGCTAAGCAAAAAAATGAAAGATTCGAATGTAAAAGTTTGGTTGATCAATACGGGTTGGACAGGCGGACCTTACGGAATAGGAAGCAGAATGAAACTGAAATACACTCGTGCTATGATTACCGCTGCTTTAAACGGAGAATTAGATACTGTAGCGTATGAAAATCACGCAGTATTTGGAATTGCAAAACCACAATCTTGCCCTAATGTTCCCAGCGAAATATTGAATCCTAGAAATACATGGGAAGATCCAGAACTATACGATAAAAAAGCGGTTGAATTAGCACAGAAATTCAAAGCTAACTTCTCCAAATTTGAAGAATTTGCAAATGCCGAAATTATGGCAGGAGCTCCTTTAGCATAAGTTATTATTAATTCAAAAACCAAAAAGTCGTTCGTCATGAACGGCTTTTTTTATGCATAAAAAATGCTAAACAAAAACAAACCAACTATTTATACCATTATTTAAAATTTGGCGTTAAATTTGTAATCATCAATCAATCAAAAAATCAATCATGTTAAAACAATTTTTTATCCTCTGTTCAGGGGCTGACAAAAACCTTCTTGAAGGTTGCTCTGAAGGGGAACAAACTAAATATGTTGGCATTGGCGCCACCGTTTTCTTTACCGCTGTCATGGCTTTTATCGCCAGCGCTTATGCACTTTTTACTGTTTTCGATAATGTGTATCCCGCTTTACTCTTTGGATTAGTTTGGAGTTTACTTATTTTCAATTTGGATCGTTTTATTGTTTCTACCATTCGAAAAAGAGACCAATTTGGAAGTGAATTTCTACAAGCAACACACCGAATTATTTTGGCGGTAATCATTGCGATAGTAATTTCAAAACCATTGGAAATTAAAATTTTCGAAAAAGAGATTAATACCGTTTTATTGAAAGAGAAAAACGCTATGGCCTTAAACAACAAAAAGGAAGTGGCTAATTATTTCAAATCGGATTTAGACAAAAATAAAGCTGACATAGCCAGTTTAAAATCAGAAATCAGCAAGAAAGAAAAAGAAGTAAACACACTCTACGAAACTTATATTACTGAGGCTGAAGGAACCGCTGGGACCAAAAAATTAGGCAAAGGCCCCGTTTTTAAAGAAAAAATAGCCAAACATGATTTGGTTAAGAAAGAACTGGATACTTTACAAAAAACCAACTTAGCCAAAATTGCTGAAATGGAAAAAAAATCCAAAACACTTCAAGCAGATTTAGACAAAAAAGTAACGGAAACCCAACCTATAATTGATAGATTTGATGGTTTAATGGCGCGTATCAATGCCTTGAATAAATTACCTTGGGTGCCTTCCTTTTTTATCATGCTGTTATTTCTGGCAATCGAAACTTCCCCAATTATTGCCAAATTATTATCTCCAAAAGGAGAATATGATTTTAAACTGGAAGATTTGGAAACAGCTTTAAAAGCTACTTTGGACCAAGACAAATACCAACGAAGTTTGCTAGTAAAAAACAGTGCTTCCATGCACGATAAAGTCTATGAAGATATAGCCCAAGATAAAAATCTATACGACTTACAACGCAAGAAAGCGACAGAATTACTGGAATTACAAGCCCATAATTTTGTAGAAAAACAGAAAAGCACTTTATAATAAAAACAAACCCGACATGCTTTAAACAGGTCGGGTTTTCTATTTTTTTTAAGTTTTAAATTCTGATTCCTAAACTACATATAACTCAAAATTTCTTTTTTGAAAGCATCATATTCGCCTTGCAAAATCAGTCCGTTATCCAGTAATTTTTTATAATTCTGCAGTTTTTCAAAAAGTTCATCTTGCGACAATCCGCTTAGTCCATTTTCCTTTGGAGTATCAGCTGGAGCATTAAATTGCTCTTTTTCCATAGTATAAACTGGTGGCGTAACGGGCATTATTTCAGCAAAACTGGTTACTTCTTCCGTTTCCATTTCTTCGATAATTTCCACTTCTTCAATTGGTGCAACGGGAACTTCATCAACTATTGATGTATTTGAAACAGCGCCACCTTTTAAAATATCCAATTGTTCTTTGGCGTACGTAAATATTTTTCGAGCTTGAATTTTAGGAATATAATCAATCGAAACCTCCATATTGGTTCTGGTCGTAAAAGAAAATTCAGATCCTAGAATATTTTCTTTTACAAAAGTTCCTTCTATCTCGTCCCAAGTGTAATCAATAAAATTCATGGAAAGTCCCAGATTTTTTGGCTGACAAATGATGATTCTTTTATTGGTCATCACAATACTATCTGGTAAAACAGTAATAGCTGGTTTTTTTTGAACAGCAATATAACCGATTTCTTCATTCTTCATCAATAAATCACTCAATTTTGAAGCGATTTTTTCGATGGCTTTAGGATCTTGTTCTTCGTTTAAAAACTTCTTAAATTGTTCTTTCATATTATATGCTGAATTTATTCAGTATGTATTTATAATTTTTATTCTGATTTTCTTCGCAAAAGTAATGCCTAATTTTCTAATTCTTGAATTTCGCTCTGCATTTTCTTTGTTAAACTTTTGAAAACCAATTCGTAGGAATGATCTATCAATTCTTTAATAAGTGAATCTGGCACGCCTTCATTCACAGCAATGGTATTCCAATGCATTTTATTCATGTGAAATCCCGGTTGGATACTATCGTATTCCGAACGCAATTCCTGAGCTCGTTCTGGATCACATTTCAAATTCATTGCCGGTTGTCCTTTTTCCCATTGGCTTAAAGAGGATAACGCAAATATTTTTCCTCCCACTTTAAACACCAAGGTATCTTCATCAAAAGGGAAATGTTCCGTTACTGCTTTTTTAGAAAGACAATATTCATAATATGTTTCTAAATTCATGGTTTAAAATTATTTCTAAATCAAATTATTTTCTTTTCCATCATTTTCTCGGGATTTTCCAATGCTGTAAAACCAAATTTCTCATATAAAAAATGAGCATCTGATGTCGCTAATCTCCAAATTTTAACCTCTTTTAATTTAGGCTCCGTCATCATTTTTTTTATTAAAATAGAGGAATATCCCTTACCTCGATGCTCTTCCGTAATAAAAACATCCATTAAATAGGCAAAAACGACATAGTCTGTAATAACTCGTGCGAAACCAATTTGTTTGTCATTTAAATAAATTCCGAAACAAAATGAATTATCAATTGTAATTTGAACTTCGGCCATTGTTCGTCCTGCAGCCCAATAAATATCTTTCAGAAAGTGCTGAATAAATGGAACGTCTAACTTATTTTTATCGGTTGAAACGGACACGAGCCCATAAGGCGAACTGGCGGAGCATATCATATTTTATATAGTATCGGTTTACTTGGACTCGCATCATTTTCGAATGGCGCCATTTGCAAATTCAACAAATAACTCCCGTCTTTTACTTCATTTGGAACAAAAATCATCTCGGTAATCGTGCAATCCAATCGTGCATCTGCATTCAAATTATTCACATCTGTTACATTCCAAAACGCTTTGTGTGCCAATAATTTCCCTTCGTCATGTTCTTTATCAACACTTGGCAAATCAATCAATAAATGCTTAATACCGCTTTCGCAAATGAAACGCGCAGCAGCCTCATCAAGATAAGGCGGATTTGTATTCGAATATTTTAACTGTTTTTTTGATTCTAAATTGGGAATTGTTCGAATGATAATCGCTTCTCTTGGAATACCTAACTTCAATGTCACATCGAGCGCAGTCGAGATGCTATCCAAAGTAATCACTAAATCTTCTCCTTGTCTTTCTGGCACAACCGAAACCAATTCAGCCAAAAAGAAAAACTGTTTCAACGACTGATTAACACTGTAAAATTCCCGTGTAATATGGCCCAAACATTCCGTGTGAGTTCCGTGTCCGTGTGGATTGAAAAAAATGTTATTGAAATTGGTAGATGACTTTCCTTCCGATACTTTCCCTATCCATTCCCCAAAAACGACGGGCTCAATGACTGGTTTCTCTATATACCACGCAATAGGATTTTCATCGGTATTCGTCAACGGAATCGAAATATCAATAGGTTTTGATAGATCGATTTGGAAATTATCAATAGTTGCAATCATTTATGCTGAATTTATTTCAGCATCTCATCTGGAGATACTTTATAAGTTCAAATATAAATCTTTTAATTCAGGATTTGAAAGTTTTGCGATATTCCATTTCCAGTCTTTATGCCAATTTTTAAGTTGTTTTTCTCTTTTAAAAGCATCACTCAAATCATCAAACTCTTCAAAATATATTAAAATAGTAGCATTATATTTTTTTGTAAAATCTGCGCCAGTCCCATTTCTATGACAATTAACTCTATTTTTAAGATTTTTGGTTGCTCCAACATATAAAAACAGTAGCATTTTTATTAGTCAAAATATATGTAAAACCTTTTTCAATACAAAAATCAATTAAAAATCAACAGATCCTGAAACTAGTTCAGGATAAACAAATCACTTGCAATTCCGTCCGTCAAAAACTTTCCTTTTCGAGTCGGTTTTAGAATGCTGTTTTCTATAGAAAGTAAATTATCCTCAAGGAATTTTTGAGCTTGTTTATTCAAATATTTTAAATAATCAACTCCAAATTCGCTTTCGATTCTGTCCAAAGAAACCCCCCAAATCGTTCGCAAACCCGTCATAATATATTCATTGTAACGATCAGCTGTCGAAAGGATTTCTGTTTCATTCGGCACTTTATTTTCTTGAATGGATTTTAAATACTTCGAATTATTCGAAACATTCCAGCTTCGGGAAATTCCGTCATAACTATGCGCCGAAGGACCAATTCCCAGATATTTTTTCCCCAACCAATACGCGGAATTGTTCTTGGAAAAGTAATTAGCCTTTCCAAAATTCGACAATTCATAATGAATAAATTCATTGGCTTCGAGCGTTTCGACCAAAATAGCAAAATGTTCTTGGGCAACTTCATCATTAGGCGCGGCAATTTTTCCCGTTTGAATCAACTTGTTCAATGCCGTCTTTGGTTCCACCGTCAAAGCGTAACTGGAAATATGCGGAATCCCAAATGACAACGCTATTTCAATGTTTTGCTTCCATTTCTCATTGCTCATTCCCGGAATTCCGTAAATCAAATCAACGGAAATATTGTCGAAATACTGGGTAGCTTCCGCCAAACATTTTTTGGCTTCCGCCGAATTATGAGCTCGATTCATCAGCTGTAAATCATCTTCAAAAAACGACTGAATACCGATACTCAACCTATTGATTTTGCTTTTGGATAATTCGACAATTCGTTCACTTGACAAATCATCCGGATTGGCTTCAAGCGTGATTTCAGGATTTTCTGAAACTTTATAATTCTTATACACTTCGGCAATCAGGAAATTAATTTCCTCGGTGGTTAAAACGGAAGGTGTTCCTCCACCTAAATAAATAGTTTCAATAATTTGATTCTCGAATTCCTTTTTACGCATTTGCAATTCTTTGGCAATAGCCAATACCATCTCTGCTGCCTTCTTCATCGAAGTCGAAAAATGGAAGTCGCAATAGTGACACGCTTGCTTGCAAAAAGGGATATGGATGTAGATTCCGCTCATTAATTTAGTGTACAGTCGCAGTCGCAGTTTCCAGTTACTGAGACTGAAAACTGCGACTGAAAACTATTTTTTTACTCGTTCTTCATTTTGTTTCACAAAAGCATCCCAACCGGTATAACTTTTCTCCCCCACCACTTTTCCGGAATTAAAAAAATGACAGACCGCTGCTGCTAATCCATCGGTGCTATCGAGATTTTTAGGCAATTCCTTCAATCCTAAAAGTTGCTGGAGCATTTTGGCCACTTGCTCCTTACTGGCGTTTCCGTTTCCAGTAATTGCCATTTTTATTTTCTTGGGTTCGTATTCAGTAATGGGAATATCTCTTGAAAGTCCTGCTGCCATGGCCACGCCTTGTGCGCGTCCTAACTTCAACATTGATTGCACATTTTTACCAAAGAAAGGCGCTTCAATCGCAATTTCATCTGGATTGTGGGTATCGATTAACTCAATGGTCCGTTCGAAAATGATTTTCAGTTTCTGGTAATGATTGTCGTATTTAGACAATTGCAATTCGTTCAATTGCAAGAATACCATTTTTTTATTGACAATTTTTATCAATCCAAAACCCATAATCGTAGTCCCTGGGTCAATTCCCAATATGATGCGCTCGTTTGCCAATTTAAATTTGTTATTTTGCAGTAATGATTACAATTCCTCACAAAGCTAAGCAATTCCTCGTTCTTATAATCAAAGTTTTGATTGTGGGTGGCGCATTCTATTTTATTTACAATCAATTGGCGAATAACGACAAACTGGATTGGCAAAAGTTCCTTGTTTTATTCCAGAAAAATCAGTCGGTTAGTGGAATCGCTTTTATTTTGTTATTGAGTGTTTTGAATCGGTTTTTTGAAATTTTGAAATGGCAGAATTTGGTCGGATTTATACATAAAATATCGCTAGGCGAGGCAACAAAACAAGTTCTTGGCGCACTGACGGCCGGACTGTTTACTCCAAATGGTGTAGGCGAATATGCCGGAAAAGCACTATTTTTCGAGAAAAAACACACTAAAAACGTCCTTTTTTTAAACCTGATTTGCAACGGAATCCAAATGATTTTGACCGTTATTTTTGGGATTTTTGGCTTATTGTATTTTAATGCACGATACAATGTGATTACCACAAAAACCGTTACGCTACTTTTTGGAGTGCTAATACTAGTATTTCTTGTTTCTTTTCTCTTGAAAAAATTCACGATTAAAGGCTATTCCATCGAAAGATTGATTCATAAGATTAACGAAATTCCAAAACCCATTCATCAAAAAAACATCTTTTTAGCGCTTTGTCGTTTTATAGTTTTTTCACACCAATATTATTTTTTATTTCTGGCTTTTGATGTTGATTTACCATACCTCACCGTTATAGCCACAATCACAAGTGTGTATTTTTTAGCTTCCTCCTTGCCTACTTTCCAATTTTTGGATTTTGCCGTAAAAGGAAGTGTAGCGGTGTATTTCTTTGGAATTCTTGGTGTAAACGAATGGATCGTGATTTTTGTGACCACGCTCATGTGGTTCCTCAATGTGGTTTTACCGGTAGTTATTGGTAGTTACTATGTATTGAATTTTAAAACTAAAAATCCAATATGATTTTTGTGTTATACTTCATTATAATCCTCTATTGCTCAGCAATTGTCTTCCTAATTTATGGTTTCAACAAAGTAAGTGTTATTGATTATATTGGTCTAGAGCCAAAAATAAAATTCTCAATTATAGTTCCTTTTCGGAATGAAGCGGAGAATCTGCCTGTTTTATTAGACAGTTTATCCAAATTGAATTACCCGATGGAATTGTTTGAAGTGATTTTGGTCGATGACGAATCCGACAAAAAATTTCAGGTTTCAGACTTCCGGTTTCAGGTCTCCATTATAAAGAATATTCGGGTTTCGAATTCACCCAAAAAAGATGCGATTCTAACCGCGATGCAAATCGTAAATACGACTTGGATTATCACTACCGATGCGGATTGCACAGTCAATAAAAACTGGTTATTGGCATTGGATAATTACATTCAGCTCCATGATGTCGCGATGATTGCCGGAGCTGTGACGTATGCTTGTGGTGATTCGTTTCTGGATCATTTCCAGCAATTGGATTTGGCTAGTTTACAAGGAGCCACAATAGGAAGTTTTGGAATTAAAAAAGGATTTATGTGTAATGGCGCTAATTTTGCTTATACCAAATCGTTTTTTCAAGAATTGGATGGATTTAATGGAAACGAGGGGATTGCAAGTGGCGACGATGTTTTCCTGTTACAAAAAGCGATGCTCTCCCGAAACTTCGGGACCGAAAAAGTCCATTATTTGAAATCAGAAAACAATATTATCATCACAAAACCATTGAACGATTGGAAAGCGTTATTCTATCAAAGAGTGCGTTGGGCATCTAAAACAAGTTCGTATCAAAGTACTTTCGGAAAAGGATTAGGAGTATTGGTTTTCGGGGGGAATTTGTGTTTTGTTTTGGGTCTTGGCTTTTGGGCATTCGGTTTGGTTTCGTTTCCAAATATCTTTTTGTTATTGGTATTTAAATTTACTGTTGATGCTGTTTTGATTTACAAAGCCAATCAATTTTTGAATAAAAGTAAAACACGCTATTTGATTTTGAGCAGTTTGTTGTATCCGTTTTTTAGTGTGAGTGTCGCTTTGTATTCGTTGTTTGGTAAATACGAATGGAAAGGAAGAACGTTTTAGTCCCGACTCTTCGGGAGCAGATTTTTGATTAACGATTTTTGATTTCTGAAACGATACTTCTTGTTTTACACTAAAGCCCTAGCCCAGATGGAAACGGCATCCTTTTTCTTTTTTCTTTAAAAAGAAAAACATATAGTGAACAGCTGGAAATAGCTCCTAGAAAAACTACTCTACTTTAAGAATAACCGGAAGAATAAATTGTGTTTTTACAGGAATTCCGCGTTTGATGGCTGGATTCACTTTTGGAAAATCAACCAGACGCGCTTTGAGGATGCTGTCAATTTTTATTCTGTCGTATGCCACGGAATCTTTTGGAAATTGTGGCTCAAATTGCATCGTGGCGTTAGGAAAAATAGTTACTTTTACTTCAATCGTGTCCAATTCCGGATAAAGAACCGAAAGGGTATCAATGCTCAATTTTTCCTGAATCAACTGCGTTAAAACTTCAAAAAAGCATTGTTGACGTTGTTTTTTATCCTCTATTTTTTCACAATCTACAACCGACGGGTATTCATCGACTTCTTTCCAGTTGATGGATTTCAGTTCCTTTTGCAACAATTCCTTTTCCGAAGGCACTTGCTTTTCGAAATACTGGCAGGAATTAAAAAGTATAATTACTAAAAAAAGGTAATAGTGCTTCAAGATTTTGTTTTTCAATTGAACTAATATTTTATAAAAATACAATTATTTTTTTTGAGTTGCTTTAGAAAGCAAATAATCTTCGTAGGTTTCAGCAAACCATTTCTTTTTGTTTTCGGCAGCAATTTCTTTTTGGTCTGGATATAATGCTGCCAATCGATCTGAAAAAATAGCAATCTGAATGGTGTATTTATAGAATTCTTCTTTTGATAATACTAAATTGGGATTAGTTTTTTTATCGAAAAATTCAAAAAAAAGGGTATCAAACTGTTTCAACGAAAAATTTGATACTTTTACTTTATTGGCATTGTATAACGTTTCTTTCAAAAGGGCATCAGCAGTATTCACCGTTTTCTCTTGGGCTTGTAAGCACTCCGGAGAAACCATGAAAAATAGCCCAATGGAAAATACTAAAATTATTTTTCTCATATTCGTTCAGAAATAGACATTGCTTCTTTATTTTTCAAAATTACTAAAATAATTCTATGGATATAGTACTTTTAATTCTTGGTTTTTCATGCATGATTACAGGCATTTTTGGGAGCTTTTTGCCGGTTTTACCTGGCCCAAGTATCAGCTGGATTGGTTTACTGTTGCTTTATTTCACGAATGCTGTTCCAGCTAATTATTGGATTCTTGGAATTGCTTTATTGATTACTGTCGTTATTTCTATTTTGGATTATGTCATCCCTTCCAGAGGAACCAAAAAATTTGGTGGCAGCACGTATGGTATTTGGGGAACGAATATCGGTTTGATTATCGGAATACTGGCTCCTATTCCTTTTGGGTTTCTTTTAGGACCTTTTGTTGGCGCATTCCTTGGAGAACTTATTTTCGATTCTAAAGATCACAAACGGGCTTGGAAAGCAGCCACAGGGTCATTTATTGGCTTACTGGCTTCCAGTTTTATGAAATTTGTAGTTTGCGTGATATATTTAGGATTGTTTCTTACGATTCTCTGGCAGTATAAATCAGAGCTGTTTTAATTTATAAACTTCCTGAAATCAAAAAAGCCTTTCAGTTACGAAAGGCTTTCTTAAATCTAGCGGTCTGGACGGGACTCGAACCCGCGACCCCATGCGTGACAGGCATGTATTCTAACCAACTGAACTACCAAACCTGCTTTATTTTTAATCAAAAAAGCTATCCACAAAAGTGGAAAGCTTTTCATTGGTCTAACTACTAAACCCGCTACGAGTTACAAATTCGCAGCAAACAACACAACTAGCTTTAGATACCTTATTGGGGCAAAAAAGCCTTTCAGTTATGAAAGGCTTTCCCCAATATTAGCGGTCTGGACGGGACTCGAACCCGCGACCCCATGCGTGACAGGCATGTATTCTAACCAACTGAACTACCAAACCTGCTGCTTTATTGCGGTGGCAAAGATACAATAGATTTCCATTTACGCAAGCGTTTTTTGAAAAAATATTTGATAAAAATTCGCCGTATCACCCAAAGTTTTGTTTTTCAACTAAGTATGTCATTAAAATTTTTTCGAAACTTTCATCAACCCCTACCGGAATGTACTTTATTCGGTTTTGTACGCAGGTTAACGCCAGCTTCTTGAAGTAACGTTCTACCTGTTTTTCGTATTCTTCTTTTACATTATCTGCAAAAACTGCTACTTCTTCACCCGATTCCACATCAATAAACTTCCTTGGCACATTATCAAAGTCAAAATTCAGCTCGGTTTTGTTATCCACAACATGAAATAAAACCACTTTGTGCTTGTTGTGTTTCAAATGTTGCAGCGCATTAAACAGCGCTTCTTCTCCAGATGCATCTGAACCGGACTGAAACATATCCGTAAATAGGATAATCATGGAACGACGGTGAATTTTCTCTGCTATTTGATGCAAGAATGTAACCGTGTCGGTGCTTTTTTTGATTGTAGGCTTTTCCAGCAGCCCTTCAAGTGCATTCAAAATCATTCTGTGATGGCGATCACTGCCTTTTTCAGGCGCGTAATACTCGTATTTGTCCGAAAACACACTTAGCCCCACAGCATCGCGTTGCTTCTTTAAAAGATTCATTAAAACCGCCGAAGCCAAAACCGAGAAGCCAATTTTGTTTTCATAGAATTGCTGACTGTCTTTTAATTTAGGATAATGCATCGAAGAGGAATTATCGATGATGATGTGGCAGCGTAAATTCGTTTCTTCCTCAAATCGTTTCGTGTACAAACGATCTGTTTTGGCAAATAATTTCCAATCGATGTGTTTGGTACTTTCGCCCACATTATAGACTTTATGCTCCGCAAATTCGGCTGAAAAGCCATGAAACGGACTTTTATGCATGCCCGAAATAAAACCCTCCACAACCTGATTGGCCAGCAATTCAAGATGTTGAAAACTGGATATTTTCTCTATTTGCGATTCGATCTTCATATCTCAAAGATAATTTGAAAATTTGGAAATTTAGCTGATTTGAAAATACAATTTCAGCGCATAAAAAAAAGGCCTGACTTTCGCCAAACCTTTTATCTGAATCCGTACAGATTCTATGTAAATCATAATCTACCGATTACAACAAAGCGTCTAAACTATCTGCGTAGGTTTGTTTCGGAGCAACCCCTACTTGTTTTCCTACTACTTCTCCGTTATGAAAAACCAACACAGTTGGAATATTTCTCACTCCGTATTTTGCAGCAAATTCTTGGTTTGCGTCAACATCAACCTTTCCTACTACTACTTTTCCGGCGTATTCTTCGCTGATTTCGTCAATGATTGGCCCAACCATTCTACAAGGCCCACACCATGCTGCCCAAAAATCCACCATTACCGGTTTGTCTGATTTCAAAACTACTTCTTCAAAAGTAGCATCTGTTATTGCTAAAGCCATATTTTTTTTATTTAAATGTTTAAGGTTTCAAAACCTGAGTACAAATTTAGAAATTAAAAACCAATCAAACGCCATTCATAAATTAGTTTTGGTTATAAGTGTATTGCCAATTG
The DNA here is from genome assembly GCF_048284325.1 of Flavobacterium esculini. Lineage (NCBI taxonomy): Bacteria > Pseudomonadati > Bacteroidota > Flavobacteriia > Flavobacteriales > Flavobacteriaceae > Flavobacterium > Flavobacterium esculini. The sequence continues at coordinate 17,005 of NZ_JBLVPI010000001.1, forward strand.
TTATTTTCAGTAAATGTCAGGAGCTATTTCCTGCTGTACGCTGTATCTTTCCTTGCCTAAAGAAGGCAAGAAAAGGATGCCGCTTCCATCAGGGCTAGGACATAGTGCTCTAATTCAGCTTAAAGTTAATCTGCATTTTCTCCAGCTCCACCAACAATTCATTTGAGATTTTGATTTTCAATTTTCTGCTCGGCATCGTTAATTTGGTTACAACCTTAATTTCTTCTACTTCTTCCACTTTTGCTACAATATTTATCTCTGGAATTTCGAGAGCTTCCATTTCAGAATCTTCATTCTCGTCGACAAAAGCAACCTCTTCATTTTCTATTTCAACAGGAGCAACAGCAACCAGTCGTTTCGTTTTTTCCAATTCCATGATTTCAAAAGACACTGTGTTGTCCCCTTTATTCTCTTGAAAAAGGTGGCTTAACTTATGGATAAAATCATTTTCTAAATCTGATATGTTCAGAAGCAAGATTAATTTCTTAGCAAAAATATCCAATACATCCTGTAATTGTTTCGCATCAGTAAACTGCATTCTTGGTTCCGATTTTTTACCCGTTTCCCTATTAACCCATCCGTCTTTAATCAGGATTTTAAAATAAACAAAATTATTAGGCAGCAAGTATCGATGAAAATTCAAATACTCTTCGTTAAATATTTTAAATTCAAAACTTTCCTCAAAACCTTCTAAGTTAAAAATCGCCCATTCCTTACCGTTTTTGGCGATTCTTCTTTGCACATTAGAAACAATACCTCCAAAAGCAAGGGTTTTACCCACGTAAAGCTCCATATTTTTAAGCATTTCCAATTTCGAATTGCAAAAATGCTTCATTTCAAATTTAAAATCATCCAACGGATGCCCCGAAATATAAATCCCAACAACCTCTTTTTCTTTGGCGAGTTTTTCCATCGTACTCCAATCCTCGCAAGGCGGCACGACAGGTTCTGCAATTTGCACTTCGCTGGTATCGCCAAACAAACTCACTTGCGACGAATTTTCATTCTCCTGAAACTTCGACCCATACCGAATCGCTTTTTCATAAAAGGTAATTCCATCGCCATCATCATGAAAATATTGCGCTCTCGTTGTTCCTAAAAACGAATCGAAACCTCCAGCCAAAACCAGATTTTCCAATGCTTTTTTATTGGCTGCACGCAAATCAATACGTTTAGTCAAATCAAAAATCGATTTGTATCTTCCATCTTTTCTATTCTCCACAATTGTTGCCACAGCTCCAGATCCCACACCTTTTACGGCACCCATCCCAAAACGCACCGCATAATCATCGTTCACCGTAAATTTATAAAATGACTCATTTACATCAGGTCCCAAAACCTGTAATCCCATGCGCTTGCATTCCTCCATAAAGAACGAAACCTGCTTAATATCACTCATATTATTAGACAAAACCGCGGCCATATATTCGGCAGGATAATTGGCTTTTAAAAATGCCGTTTGGTACGCAATCCAAGCGTAACAAGTCGAGTGCGATTTATTGAAGGCATATTCCGCAAAAGCTTCCCAGTCTTTCCAGATTTTCTCCAGCTTATCTTCGGCATGCCCTTTGGCGGCAGCCTGACTGATAAATTTGGGTTTCATTTTATCCAAAACGTCTTTTTGCTTTTTCCCCATCGCTTTACGCAAAACGTCGGCATCACCTTTAGAGAAATCCGCCAGTTTTTGGGACAAAAGCATTACTTGTTCTTGGTAAACGGTAATTCCGTAGGTATCTTTTAGCAATTCTTCGCAGGCATCAAGGTCATAAACAATTTCTTCCTCGCCGTTTTTCCGCTTGACGAAACTCGGAATATAAGCAATCGGTCCCGGACGATACAACGCATTCATCGCAATCAAATCGGGAAAAACCGTTGGCTTCAATTCCTTCATGTATTTCTGCATTCCCGGACTCTCATACTGGAAAATCCCTACCGTTTCACCCCGTTGAAAAAGCTCATAGGTTTTTAAATCATCAATTGGGAATTCATCGGGATTCAGGTCAATTCCGGTTCTGTATTTTACTAATTTGACCGTGTCTTTTATCAGTGTCAGGGTTTTCAAACCCAAGAAATCCATCTTCAACAAACCGGCGCTTTCCACGACCGAGTTGTCAAATTGCGTCACATACAAATCGGAATCTTTGGCGGTAGCCACAGGAACAAAATTCGTAATATCGCTTGGCGTAATAATTACTCCACAAGCGTGAATTCCTGTATTTCTAAGATTCCCTTCTAAAACTTTGGCTTGCTGAATGGTTTCTCCACCCAAATCACTTCCATTGGCAAGACCTATTAATTCTTTTATTTTATCAAATTCTTCCGGACGAACCACCTTCTTAATGACATCTTCTTTTTCATTCAAAAATCGCGCTAAATTCCACTTGGACGGCATCATCCCCGGAATCAATTTTGCTATTTTATCGGCTTCAAATAAAGGCAAATCCAAAACACGAGCGGTATCTCTAATCGCCGATTTCGTTGCCATTTTACCATACGTGATAATCTGCGCCACTTGTTTCGAGCCGTATTTCCTGATCACATAATCCATAACGCTGCTGCGTCCTTCGTCATCAAAATCGATATCAATATCGGGTAGTGACACACGATCCGGATTCAGGAAACGCTCAAAAAGCAGGTTGTACATTAAAGGGTCGATATTGGTGATTTTCAAACAATACGCCACCACCGAACCTGCCGCAGATCCCCGACCAGGACCTACTGAAACGCCCATGCTTCTCGCCTCGGCAATTAAATCCTGTACAATCAGGAAATATCCCGGATAACCCGAATTGGATATCGTCAATAATTCAAAATCCAGTCGTTCCTGAATTTCTTCTGTGATTTCAGGATATCTTCGATTGGCTCCTTCAAAAGTCAAATGCCTTAAATACGCATTTTCACCTCGTACTCCACCATCAACGGCATCTTCTGGATTATTAAATTCAACCGGAATTTCAAATTTTGGCAATAAAACTTCACGAGCCAAATCGAAAATTTCGATTTTATCCACAATCTCCGAAATATTCGAAATCGCTTCCGGCAGATTTGCAAAAAGCTGTTTCATTTCGTCCCCCGACTTGAAATAATACTCCTGATTGGGCAATCCGTAACGATAGCCTCGCCCACGGCCTATAGGCGTAGTTTGTTTTTCACCGTCACGCACACAAAGCAAAATATCATGTGCATTCGAATTTTCTTTGTCTATATAAAAGGTATTGTTCGTTGCAACAATCTTAACATCATGCTTTCTCGCTAGTGAAATCAAAGATGCATTCACCCGATTCTCATCTTCTTGATTGTGACGCATCACCTCAATATAAAAATCTTCCTTGAACTCGTCTTTCCACCAAAGCAACGCATCTTCAGCTTGGTTTTCACCAATATTTAAAATCTTGTTTGGGATTTCGCCATAGAGATTTCCAGACAAAACAATAATATCTTCTTTGAATTCCTGAATGACTTTCCTGTCTATTCTTGGCACATAATAAAATCCTTCGGTATACGCGATGGAAGACATTTTAGCCAAATTATGATAGCCTTTTTTGGTCTTCGCCAAAAGCACTATTTGGTATCCGTTGTCTTTTACCGACTTGTTTTTATGATCTTCACAAACAAAGAACTCGCAACCTACAATTGGTTTAATCGTAACTTCGGTAGGTTCTTCACCATTTGCGACAGCGGCTTTATTCTTGGCTTCAGCGGCTTTATTATGGTATAAAATATCGCGAACAAAATGAAAAGCACCCATCAAATTCGCATGATCCGTCATGGCAACCGCAGGCATTTTTTGTTGTGCCGCCGCTTTTACCAATGCCGCAATACTAATGGTAGACTGCAACACCGAAAATTGGGTATGATTGTGCAAATGCACGAAAGGCGTATCAACAAGTACCTTTTTATTCTCTGAAATCTCTTCTCTGGAAACTGCCGGCGCTTGTTTTTCTCCAAATTGCTGACGAATTTTATCAGATGCTTCTTTGAGATTAATATGTTTTAAACCAATCAGCTGAATCTCATATGGATTCTTATTTTGGAAATCTTTAAAATAGCCAATTTCAACATCGAGTTCTTCTTTAGTGAAAACATCCCGACGAATTAATTCCAAGAAACAACGCGTAGTTGCCTCCACATCGGCAGTGGCGTTGTGCGCTTCACCGAAGGGCTTATTAAAAAGATAACTATGTAATTCGGTTAAAGTTGGCAATTTGAATTTTCCTCCTCGTCCACCAGGCAACCGCAATAAGGAAGCGGTAACTTCAGTACATGTATCCAAAATAGGCATCGAACTCATTTGGCTTTCAACCCCCATTCTATAAAACTCGCAACCCATGATATTGATATCAAAACCTAAATTCTGACCAACAATAAATTTGGCTTTGCCTAAAGCTATATTGAATTTTTCTAAAACTTCCGCCAAGGAGATTCCATCGGCTTCCGCCAATTCCGTAGAAATACCGTGAATTCGTTCCGCATCATACGGAATATTAAAACCTTCGGGCTTCACCAAATAATCCTGATGCTCAAGAAGTTTTCCCATATCGTCGTGCAACTGCCAAGCGATTTGGATACACCGCGGCCAGTTATCCGTATCTGAAATGGGAGCGCCCCAACGCTTTGGTAATCCTGTAGTTTCGGTATCGAATATTAAGTACATAGCTGGAATTGAAGTGTTTGTAATTCTTTAAAATCACAAAAAATGAATTTCAAATTTAGGATTTTTTTAGATAGAATAACCCCTAAATCAGAACAAAAAAATTCATAATAATCGTTAAGAATCACCCTACTAATTATCCTGTGGTTTAGTGCAAAATCATCCCAAAACAACCTATTAAAAGAACAAATAAACTCTCCATGCATTTTTTGGATGTCGTAGTATTTCACCAAAAAAAATTGAAATAAAAGCCCAAAAAAAATACTGCATTAGTTATGTAAAAAGCCCGAAAAAGGCATTCTATAGGAAATAAAACACGACGCTAATTTTGTTAATTATTACTATTTCAATTCGTTTTGTTACATTTTTTGAATCAAAAACACCTCATTTACACCAAAATAGCGATAAATTTGCAAATTATCAAATTGGACCTATTTAAAATAAAAATAGCTTTAAAAAGAAATTTAATATCAAAATAAAAAGATGGTATTCAAACTACAAACCTATAACTGAAGAGGTAAGGTGTTGTAAAAACAGTTTGGGTATCGTATATAATGAAATATTAAAATTGACAACCTTATTTCTTTTTTTAAATTTGTTCCCATTGTTACAACTTTATGCAAACAATTTGGTTGTAAAAGAAGAAATACACTTAAAAAATATTTAAAATGAGTACTACATTATTTGACAAAGTATGGGATTCGCATGTTGTGCGTAAAATTGAAGATGGACCAGATGTGTTTTTTATTGACCGTCATTTCATCCATGAAGTTACTAGTCCTGTAGCTTTTTTAGGTTTAAAAGAAAGAGGTATTACGGTTTTATACCCAGAACGCACTTTTGCAACTGCCGATCACAATACACCAACAATAAATCAACACTTGCCTGTTGCAGACGCATTATCTGCTAATCAATTAAAAGCATTGGAAGACAACGCAGCAGAATATGGTATTTCTCACTGGGGATTAGGTCACCAAAAAAATGGAATCGTTCACGTAGTAGGTCCTGAAAACGGAATTACTTTACCGGGCGCAACTATTGTTTGTGGAGATTCTCATACTTCTACGCATGGTGCTTTTGGTGCTATTGCTTTTGGTATCGGAACTTCTGAGGTTGAAATGGTGATGGCTACACAATGTATCATGCAACCGAAACCAAAGAAAATGCGTATCAACGTAAATGGTGAATTAAGCAAAGGTGTTGGTCCAAAAGACGTTGCACTTTATATTATTGCACAATTAACTACTTCCGGAGGTACAGGATATTTCGCAGAATATGCAGGAGATGTTTTTGAAAACATGTCTATGGAAGGTCGTATGACCGTTTGTAACTTGAGTATCGAAATGGGTGCTCGTGGTGGTATGATTGCTCCTGACCAAAAAACATTTGATTTCTTAGAAGGAAGGTTATACGCTCCAAAAGGCGAAGCTTGGGATAAAGCGGTAGCGTATTGGAAAACGTTAAAAACAGATGCTGATGCAATTTTTGATGCAGAATTAAACATCAATGCAGCAGACATTGAACCAATGATTACGTATGGTACGAATCCTGGAATGGGAATTGGTATCTCAAAAAATATTCCAAACGCCAACCAAGTAGAAGGTGGTGAGGAAACATATAAAAAATCTTTAGCCTACATGGGCTTTGAAGAAAATGACGTAATGATTGGCAAACCAATTGATTTTGTTTTCTTGGGAAGTTGTACCAATGGTAGAATTGAAGATTTTAGAGCTTTTACAGAAATTGTAAAAGGAAGAAAAAAAGCAGATAATGTTACCGCTTGGTTAGTTCCAGGTTCTCACGTAGTAGAAGCTCAGATTAAAGAAGAAGGTCTTTTGGACATTCTTACTGAAGCTGGTTTTGTATTGCGTCAGCCAGGTTGTTCTGCTTGTTTAGCGATGAATGATGACAAAGTACCTGCAGGAAAATATGCAGTAAGTACTTCAAACAGAAACTTCGAAGGTCGTCAAGGTCCAGGTTCAAGAACATTATTGGCAAGTCCAATTATGGCCGCTGCAGCTGCAGTTACCGGAAAACTAACAGACCCTAGAGATTTGATGTAAACGATTTCTGAACATTCCGTTTACAATAGTACAATTTAGATTACACAAAATAATATTAACGATTACGATTACATTTTCCTCACGGTAAATTAAAAATCAGCAATCGTTAATCAAAAATCAAAAATCACAATGGCATACGATAAATTTAACATCCTTACGAGTAGTGCAGTGCCACTACCAATAGAAAATGTGGATACCGATCAAATTATCCCAGCACGTTTCTTAAAAGCTACCAAACGTGAAGCTTTTGGAGACAATCTTTTCAGAGACTGGAGATACAACGGAGATGATACTCCAAAAGCAGATTTCGTATTGAATGACGCCACTTACAGCGGAAAAATATTAGTAGGCGGAAAAAACTTTGGTTCGGGTTCATCAAGAGAACACGCAGCATGGGCAGTTTACGATTATGGATTCCGTGCAGTTGTTTCAAGTTTCTTTGCAGACATCTTCAAAGGAAACTGCTTAAACATTGGTGTTTTGCCAGTACAAGTTAGTCCGGAATTTGCTGAAACAATCTTCAATGCTATTGAAGCTGATCCAAAAACAGAATTGGAAATCAATCTCCCTGAACAAACCATTACGCTAAAAGCAACTGGTCAAAAAGAATCTTTTGATATCTCTGGATACAAAAAAGACAATATGGTTAACGGTTTTGATGATATTGATTATTTACAAAATATCAAAGAAGAAATTGTTGGGTTTGCCAACAAGCTTCCTTACTAAAAAACAAACAATAAAAATGCAGTTACTGTAAGCTCAACTTTATTGTTAGCTTAGTAACTGCTTTTTACAATTTTACAAAATACAACAACAAGATTTCAAATTACTGAAATCGAAACCGCTTTAGCATCAAATTCATAATGGAAAAAAGAAAAATTGAAATAATGGATACGACGCTCCGTGATGGCGAACAAACCTCGGGAGTATCATTTTCTGCTGCAGAAAAACTAACCATTGCACAATTGTTGCTGGAAGAATTAAATATTGATAGAATTGAAATTGCTTCAGCACGCGTAAGTGAAGGCGAATTTCAAGGTGTAAAAGGGATAATGACCTGGGCAAATGAGAAAGAATATGCTAACCGAATCGAAGTTTTAACATTTGTTGACGGTGGACTTTCGATAGATTGGATGAAAAAGACTGGAGCCAAAGTCCAAAATTTACTGACCAAAGGATCTCTCAACCATTTAACGCACCAACTAAAGAAAACGCCTGAACAACATTTTACTGAAATTGCTCAAGCCATTGCATTGGCTCAAGAAAACAATATCGAAACTAATGTCTATCTTGAAGATTGGAGTAACGGAATGCGCAATTCACCTGAATATGTGTTTCAATATTTAGATTTTTTGACCAAACAACCGATTAAAAGAGTCTTACTACCAGATACTTTGGGCGTTTTAATCCCTTCTGAAACATTTGAATTTATTTCGAAAATTATAGCGCGATACCCAAATACCCATTTTGATTTCCATGCACATAACGACTACGATTTAAGTATCGCTAATGTAATGGAAGCTGTAAAAGCAGGTATTCAAGGGCTTCACGTAACCGTAAACGGAATGGGAGAACGTGCTGGAAATGCACCGCTTGAAAGCACCGTTGCCGTAATCAATGACTTTTTACCAGAAATAAAAATCAGTGTAAAAGAATCTTCATTGTACTCTGTGAGTAAATTGGTAGAAACTTTCACAGGATATAGAATCCCTGCTAACAAACCTATTGTTGGAGATAATGTGTTCACCCAAACAGCAGGTATACACGCCGATGGAGACAACAAAAATAATTTATATTTTAATGATTTACTTCCGGAACGCTTTGGAAGAAAACGAAAATATGCATTAGGAAAAACTTCTGGTAAAGCCAATATTGAAAAAAACCTTCAGGAATTAGGGTTGAAATTAAACCCCGAAGATCTAAAATTAGTTACGCAACGTATCATTGAATTAGGCGACAAAAAAGAAACCGTTACCAAAGAAGACTTACCTTATATTATTTCTGATGTTTTAGACAGTCAGACTTACGAAGAGAAAATTGTAGTTGAATCCTATGTATTGGTTCACGCCAAAGGAATGCGACCTTCTACCACAATCTGTTTAAAAATAGATGGTGAAGTAATCGAAGAGCATGCTCAAGGTGATGGACAATTTGATGCTTTTATGAATGCTCTAGCAAAAATTTATAAAAGTAAAAAAATGGAATTACCTAAATTGATTGACTATGCTGTGCGAATCCCTCCAGGAAGTAGCTCTGATGCATTGTGCGAAACCATAATTACCTGGACGAATCATGGAAAAGAATTTAAAACGAGAGGATTAGATTCAGACCAAACAGTTGCTGCTATCATTGCTACGCAAAAGATGTTGAATGTGGTTACTGCCCAATAACAATAAACAAAAAACAATATTAATATAAAACTTACCTAATGAAATTTAACATAGCCCTTTTAGCCGGAGACGGAATTGGACCAGAAGTAATCAATGAAGCAGTAAAAGTTTCTGATGCTATTGCAAAGAAATTTAACCACGAAATCAACTGGACTCCAGCTCTTACAGGAGCTTGTGCCATTGATGCTGTTGGCGTTCCTTATCCTGATGAAACGCATGAAATTTGTATGGCTGCTGATGCAGTTCTATTCGGAGCTATTGGACACCCAAAATACGATAACGACCCAAGTGCACCTGTAAGACCAGAACAAGGTTTATTGTTGATGCGTAAAAAATTAGGCTTATTTGCTAATGTACGTCCTACATTTACATTCCCATCTTTGATTGACAACTCTCCTTTGAAAAGAGAACGTATTGAAGGTACAGATTTGATCTTTTTAAGAGAACTTACCGGAGGAATTTATTTTGGTGAAAAAGGAAGAAAAGACGGTGGCGAAACCGCTTTTGACACTTGTACGTACACAAGAGTCGAAGTACAACGTTTAGCTAAAAAAGGTTTTGAACTGGCTATGACCCGTTCAAAGAAATTATGTTGTGTTGATAAAGCAAACGTATTGGAAACTTCCCGTTTATGGAGAGAAACAGTACAAGCTATGGAAAAAGAGTATCCTGAAGTAACGGTGAGTTATGAATTCGTAGATGCCGTAGCAATGCGTTTGGTTCAATGGCCAAATTCGTACGACGTCTTGATTACTGAAAACTTATTTGGAGACATATTAACCGATGAAGCTTCTGTAATTTCTGGTTCTATGGGATTAATGCCATCTGCATCAGTAGGAGAGCATACTTCATTGTACGAACCTATTCATGGTTCTTATCCACAAGCGACAGGATTAAATATTGCCAATCCATTAGCTACAGTATTATCTGCAGCAATGATGTTTGAAGATGCTTTTGGATTAAAAGAAGAAGCAGAAGCGATTAGAGCAGTAGTAAACAAATCATTGGAACAAGGAATTGTAACAGAGGATTTAGCCGGAAAAGATGCTAAAGCGTATAAAACTAGTGAAGTTGGTGACTGGTTAGTTGCAAATTTGTAAAACAATTATATAATTCTGTAGAAATGCAACGTATTGCATTTCTACAGGATATCTAGCAAACAAAAAAGGTGTCAATAAATTGACACCTTTTTTTATATTGTAGAAAAAAATATTAATATCCTCCTCTGTTTCCACCACCACGGTTATCTCCACCACGGCTGTTTCCACCACCATAACCACCGCGTGAATCTCCACCACGACTGTTATTGTTAAAACTTCTTCTTTCACCTTCTGGTTTTGGCTCAGATTTGTTTACTACAATTGCACGTCCTTGAACAGTAGCTCCGTTCAATTCATCAATTGCTTTTTGAGCTTCGTCATCATTTGTCATTTCAACAAAACCGAAACCTTTACTTCTTCCAGTAAATTTATCAGTAATGATTTTAACTGAATCAACTGCTCCATAAGCCTCGAAAGACTCTCTTAAATCTGCTTCCTCAATACTGAATGGAAGACTTCCAACAAAAATATTCATATGTACTTATTTAAATAATAGAACAAATGTACTGTTATTTTTTTTCTAATCTACTATAGATTAGCTTATTTATAATTTTTATTTTAAATCAAAAAAGAAAAAGAATAGTATAAACCACCTAATTGAAGTCTTTTAAGAAGACAACCCGCCATAATTTATTGAACAAATGAACTCACAGGAACTTTATAAAAAAATCCTTGTTGAAAATTTAGAACTGGTCCAGCTAACGGATTATTGTAAGTATTTTCCGCATTAAACTTAAACGTACCAGTAACTGTGTTGTTGACAGCGTCATATTCCGTAATCACAATTTGACCATCACCAACACCAAATCCTGTTGAAAAAGTAATTAAACCACCCGTGACATCAGTTACAACGTAAGTCACTTTTTTAGAATCACTCGTTCCTAGCAAATAAGTTTGGGCTATAGTAGCATTAACTTTTAAAGATAAAATTTCATTTCTCGTATAGGCTTCAATAAGCAAAGATCCGTCAGGATATTTTATGGCGTTTGACTGAACAGCTCTCCAAAACACATTATCTTTCAAGCCTTGCAAAGAAGGATTATTAAAGCTAACATCTTCCTGACAAGAAACTAAAGAAAAAATCACAGCAAAAAACAAAAAATATTTTTTCATAAAAAAGCATCTTTTAAACAAACAAAAGTATGAATATAATAGCTAAAAAAATAAAATAGAGCTGAAAATACGCCTTTAATCAACTCTAATTCATTACCATTTATTAAAATACTATTCGAATTAGCAATTATAAATAAAAAATGTATCTTTGCACCCTTAATTAATAGAGGTCGAGAACCTCAAAATTTAATCACAAGATTATGTCAGTAAAAATTAGATTACAAAGACACGGTAAAAAACAAAAACCTTTTTACTGGGTTGTAGCGGCAGATGCTCGCTCAAAAAGAGATGGTAAATACTTAGAGAAAATCGGTACTTACAATCCAAACACTAACCCAGCAACTATCGAATTAAACCTTGATAGCGCAGTAAAATGGTTGCACAATGGTGCTCAACCTACTGATACTGCTAAAGCAATTCTTTCTTACAAAGGTGCTTTATTGAAACACCACCTTGATGGAGGTATTCGTAAAGGAGCTTTAACTCAAGAACAAGCTGATGCAAAATTAGCTACTTGGTTAGAAGCTAAAGCCGGAAAAGTGGATGCTAAAAAAGAAGGTTTGACTAAAGCTCAAGCTGCTGATAAAGCAAAAGCTTTCAAAGCAGAACAAGAAGTAAACGCAAAACGTTTAGCTGCTGCCGCACAAGCAGAAGCTGATGCTATTGCTGCTGCAACCCCTGCTGTTGAAGAAGAAATTGCTGAAGTTGAAGCTGAAGAAGCTCCAGCTGCAGAAGAAAATAACGAAACAACTGAAGCATAATTTTAGAAGGCGAACATGCGTAAAGAAGATTGTTTCTATTTAGGTAAAATCGCTAAAAAATTTAGTTTCAAAGGGGAAGTTCTTGCCTATTTAGACACGGACGAACCTGAGTTATACGAAAACTTGGAATCAGTGTTTGTTGAATGCAACAAACACTTGGTTCCTTTTTTTATTGAAAGCAGTTCACTGCATAAAAACGACTTTCTTCGCATTCGTTTTGAAGATATGAACACCGAAGAAGATGCCGATGCCATTATAGGTAACGCCATTTATCTACCCTTAAATATGTTGCCAAAACTTACCGGCAATAAATTCTACTTCCATGAAGTAATTGGTTTCGAAGTTGAAGACAAACGCTTAGGCGTTGTTGGAAAAATTCAATCCATTAATGACACCACTGCCCAACCCCTTTTTGAAGTTTTAAATGGTGATGTAGAAATCCTCATTCCTATGATTGACCATTTCCTTGTAAAAATTGACAGAGGAAATAAAAAAGTCATCATGGATTTACCTGACGGACTGATCGAAATGTATCTTTAGAAAGCTTAATCGGTTATTTCTTTATTCGGTTAATCAATAAAATCAAAGACTTCATTTTACTATACACTTATTGAATCCGGTAAATCCGCATTTACAAAAAATCTTAAATCAACAATCTTAAATCATCATGTTTTCATTCAAGCAATTCACAATCCAACAAGATCGTTGTGCCATGAAAATTGGGACCGACGGTGTTTTACTTGGCGCTTGGACACCAATTGAAAACAATCCATTTAGCATTTTAGATATTGGAGCTGGAACAGGTGTTATCGCTTTAATGCTTGCGCAAAGAAGCAACGCAGAACAAATTGACGCTTTAGAAATCGACGAAGAAGCCTACGAACAATCCGTAGACAATTTTGAGAACTCCCCTTGGAATGATCGCTTATTTTGTTTTCATGCTGGTCTGGATGAATTTGTAGAAGAACCAGAAGACGAGTACGATTTAATCATTTCCAATCCTCCATTTTACACTGAAGATTACAAATCCGAAAACGAACAACGCGATTTAGCTCGTTTTACTGATGCGATGCCTTTTGAAGACTTAATTGAAGCGGCGGCTTTGCTACTTTCTGAAAACGGTATTTTTTCTGTCATAATTCCTTTCAAAGAAGAAACACTTTTTTTGGCGCTTGCCAAAGAATATGAATTACATCCTTTGAAAATTACCCGGGTAAAAGGAACCCCAACTACCGAAATCAAGCGCAGTTTATTGGCTTTTAGCCGAAATGAAAATGCCATCATTACTATTGACGAATTGATTATCGAAACTTCGAGACATCAATACACTCCAGAATATATCGAATTGACAAAAGATTTTTACTTGAAAATGTAATTTGGAATTTCATCCAAATAAGTCAACTCCCTTATTTAAAATAAATTTCGAACGGATTAGCTATTTTATTGTAAATTAGTAGTCCATGATTTTTTCATTAAAATCACGTATTACTAAACACCCAATTTGATTGTACAATTTTGTTATTTTTAATAAAATTAAAAAAATATAACATTTATTAATACTTTTGTTATATTTCTTTGTGTAAATTTGTCGCATAAAAATTACCAAACCATGAAACCAGACTTATTTCAAGCTCCAGATTACTACAACCTAGACGATTTACTAACAGAAGAACACAAATTAGTGCGTGATTCTGCCCGTGCCTGGGTAAAACGTGAAGTCTCGCCAATTATAGAAGAATATGCTCAAAAAGCTGAATTTCCAAAACAAATTATAAAAGGTTTGGGCGAAATTGGTGGTTTTGGCCCTTACATACCTGAAGAATATGGTGGTGCAGGTCTAGATCAAATATCGTATGGTTTAATCATGCAAGAAATTGAACGTGGAGATTCTGGTGTTCGTTCTACTTCATCCGTACAATCTTCTTTAGTGATGTATCCAATTTGGAAATACGGAAACGAAGAACAGCGTATGAAATACTTACCAAAACTGGCCACCGGGGAATTCATGGGCTGTTTTGGACTGACAGAACCTAATTACGGTTCTGACCCAGGAAGCATGATTACGAATTTTAAAGATATGGGCGATCATTATCTATTGAATGGTGCCAAAATGTGGATTTCGAATGCACCGTTTGCAGATATCGCCATTGTGTGGGCAAAAAATGAAGAAGGCAGAATTCACGGTTTAATTGTGGAAAGAGGAATGGAAGGTTTTACCACTCCGGAAACACATAACAAATGGTCCCTTCGTGCCTCTTCTACTGGAGAGCTAATTTTTGACAATGTGAAAGTGCCTAAAGAAAATTTATTGCCAAATAAATCTGGATTAGGAGCTCCGCTTGGTTGTCTTGATTCAGCACGTTACGGAATTGCTTGGGGAGCGATCGGTGCTGCAATGGACTGTTACGATACGGCGTTGCGTTATGCCAAAGAAAGAATCCAGTTTGACAAACCTATTGCAGGAACTCAATTGCAGCAAAAGAAATTGGCTGAAATGATTACTGAAATCACCAAAGCGCAACTATTGACCTGGAGATTAGGTATTTTAAGAAATGAAGGCCGCGCAACAACAGCTCAAATCTCTATGGCCAAAAGAAATAATGTAGATATGGCAATTCACATTGCTCGCGAAGCCAGACAAATGCTAGGCGGAATGGGAATTACCGGTGAATATTCTATTATGCGCCACATGATGAATTTGGAATCCGTTATAACATATGAAGGAACCCACGACATTCATTTACTAATTACAGGAATGGATATTACCGGAATTTCAGCTTTTAAATAGTATTAAACGATTATTAAACTATTTATAAAATTGATAGTAAAAGCTTCTTGGAAACAAGAAGCTTTTTTATCTTTACATAAAAATACCACCGATGAATATTGAAACTATCAACAATAGGATACAGCCCCAAAAAGAACTATTGTTACAACATCCCTTATACAAAAAGGTGAAGACCATTGAAGACTTACAGTGTTTTCTAGAGAGTCATGTGTATGCAGTTTGGGATTTTATGTCCTTATTAAAAGCATTACAATCCAAGTTAACCTGCACAACAACTCCTTGGTTCGCCACTGAAAATCCTGAAACTAGATATCTCATTAACGAAATAGTCCTTGCTGAAGAATCAGATTTGACGATTGACGGTCGTCGCCAAAGTCATTATGAAATGTATATTGAAGCGATGATAGCCTGTGGTGCGAATACAGCAGGGATTTTACAATTTATATCAGAGGTTAATTCGCTTAAAAACATATTTGTAGCTATTAAAAAAAGTAATTTACACCCTAATATCAAAGCCTTTTTAGATTTTACTTTCCGAGTTATTGAAGAAGGAAAATCGCATGAAATAGCTGCTGCTTTTACTTTTGGAAGAGAAGATTTGATTCCGAGTATGTTTACAGCAATTTTAAAAAACTTTCAAGCTAATTTTCCTCAAAAAGATTTGAGTACCCTAATTTATTATTTTGAAAGACATATTGAATTAGATGCTGATGATCATGGTCCTATGGCAATGAAAATGATAACGGAACTTTGTGGAACTGATGAACAAAAATGGTCAGATGTAGCAGAAATTTCGATTTTAGCTTTAGAAAAACGCATCGGACTTTGGGATGCCATCGAAGAAACTATAATGATGAATGTGGAATTAGCTTAAACTCAAAACCAATACCATCAAATAAACGTAACTATTATTTAGAAATGACCTTTTCCAAATTTCAAAATAATGAAAAACCAATTCAAAATAATAGTTGCGTACTTTTTACTACTTTTTATCGTGAGTTGCAGCAGTGAAAGTCCAATCACCAAAACCAATGCAACACCAATAGTTACCAATCCTACGACTACTAATCCTGTTGTCGTTACAGTACCACAAACACAAAATCAAACTTTCAGCTATTTAGCCCTTGGAGACAGTTATACTATTGGACAAAGCGTTTGTGAAACGTGTAGATTTCCGGAACAACTCAAGAAAAGACTGAGTCGTTTAAATCCAAACAACACCTATCCTTTGCAGCTTATTGCTCAAACTGGCTGGACCACCACTAACTTAATCTCGGTGATTGATTTACAAAATCCAGCATCCGATTATGATATGGTAACACTATTAATTGGCGTAAATAACCAATATCAAAACAGATCTTTTTCTTTATATGAAAAAGAGTTTCCTGAATTAGTGACTAAAGCTATTACTCTTGCAAAAGGGGATAAGGCGAATGTAATTGTAGTTTCTATTCCGGATTATGCCTATACTCCATATGGACAAGGATCAGGAATTCAATCGAAGATTTCAATGGAGATTGATGCGTATAATGCTTTTGCAAAAAAGTATTGCACCGATAACACTATTGAATTTATAAACATTACTGATATCACCAGACAAGGTTTAACAAATAGCAATCTTGTAGCTCAAGACGGACTGCATCCTTCGGAATTAGCCTATTCTTTATTTGTAGAACGAATTTTGCCTAAAGCAGCTATAGCCATACAAAAATAAAAAAAAGCGTTCACCAAGATGAACGCTTTTTTATTAATTTTCCGGAGCCAATTCCAGTTCTAATCCTTCGAGGCTTTCGGTGATTGGGATTTGGCAACCCAAACGACTGTTAGATTTCACGTAGAATGCTTCAGAGAGCATCGCTTCTTCATCGTCTCCCATTTCAGGCAATGCAACATCATTCAGAACATAACATTGACAAGAAGCACACATGGCCATCCCACCACACGTTCCTTCTACAGGAAGTTCATACGCTTTACATAATTCCATGATGTTCATGGCCATATCTGTAGGAGCCTGTAATTCATGCACTACTCCTTCTCTGTCTTTAATTTTTATTAATACATCCATTTTTACTATTTGGAATTGGTTGGTTAATCAATTGTATCTTTTTGGATTTATTGCGTAAGGGATAAAAGCCAGCTACCGAAGTAGCGCGGATAGCCCGACCATTTTAATAAAAAAGGCTACCACCCATTATGTCGAGTAGCCTTTTTTATTAAAAGGGGCACGCCCTAATCATTTATAGGATATTTACAACAGTTTCTATTTGGGGAGCAAACTTTTTGATGGTGGTTTCCACGCCGGCTCTCAATGTCATTTGGTTTACACTGCAACTGGTACATGCTCCTTCGAGACGCACTTTTACGTGTTTGTCGTCCTCAATGGAAATAAGGGTGATGTCTCCGCCATCAGAGTTCAAGAAAGGTCTGATTTCTTCGAGTGCTTTTTGAACTTCTAGTGTTAATTCTTCTGTTGTCATAATTATATTATTGGATTTTTAGGCTGTTGTTGTTTTTCCAAACAGACTAAATTTCAATTTATTTTTTTACTGCCGAACAACCTGCCATAGTTGTAATTTTTACCGCTTCGGTAGCAGGCAAACTTTCGTTTCTCCTTACTACTTCCTGTACCACATTTCTCGTGATTTCTTCAAAAACAGTTTCGATAATTGAACCGGTTTGCATAGCTGCTGGACGACCGTAATCTCCCGCTTCACGAATTGATTGCACAATTGGCACTTCTCCAAGGAATGGCACTTCTAAATCTTCTGCAAGATTTCTGGCTCCTTCTTTTCCAAAGATATAATATTTATTTTCAGGCAATTCTTCTGGTGTAAAATAGGCCATATTTTCAATAATTCCCAATACAGGAACATTTATTGCTTCAGACATAAACATAGAAACTCCTTTTTTAGCATCGGCCAAAGCTACTGCTTGTGGCGTACTTACAATTACAACACCTGTGATAGGTAATGATTGCACGATTGAAAGGTGAATATCACCTGTTCCTGGTGGCAAATCGACTAACATGAAATCTAATTCTCCCCAATCTGCATCAAAAATCATTTGGTTTAGCGCTTTAGAAGCCATGGGCCCTCTCCAAATTACCGCTTGACTTGGCGCTGTAAAAAATCCTATCGAAAGAATTTTTACTTCATAACTCTCCACCGGTTTCATTTTTGATTTCCCATCCACCATTACAGAGACTGGCTTTTCATTTTCTACGTCAAACATGATAGGCATAGACGGCCCGTAAATATCAGCGTCAAGAATTCCTACCGAGAAACCCATTTTAGCCAATGACACCGCTAGATTTGCAGTAACAGTAGATTTCCCTACTCCCCCTTTACCAGAGGCAACACCGATAATATTTTTTATTCCAGGTATTGATTTCCCTTTAATTTCTGGTTTGTCCGGTACGTCAACTTTACTATTGATTTTGATTTTAGCATCCGGAGAAACTAATTCAAGAATTGTTTTTTTGATATCGTCTTCAGCACGTTTTTTAATATGCATTGCCGGTGTGTGTAATACTAAATCTACTACAACCTCATCGCCAAAAGTAATCACATTTGCTATTGCGCCACTTTCAACCATATTTTTTCCTTCGCCAGCTATAGTAATCGTTTCTAAAGCTTTAAGAATGTCTTTCCTATCTAATTTCATTTTTAGTTTATTGTTTTCAATTGGCATTTTAGCGCCAGAATATTATCTTTATTTAAACTGATTTCAGATTACAAAGATACTATGAAAAGTTCTTAATATAAAGGATTTGCATTGCATTTATTGATGTGGAAATTAAGGACGGTTATTGGCGATTTTTTAAAGTTATAATTTCCAATACCAATCCATCGAAAGGATCCTATTATCTTCCTGATTTAATTGAAAAAGAACATAATTAAACCCAATAAACTAAAATTTATAATCTAAATTTATAAGAAAAAATTATGGGATTAAGTTTTCATTATAAGGGAGCACTGAGAAACCCCACCCTTTTAAAAAAAATGATTGAAGAGGTGGCTGACATCTCACAGGCAAACCAATGGAAATTTCATATTTTTGAAGAAGCATTCCCAAGCCATACTTTTACTCATGATTGCTATACTGATTCCATTTACGGCATCAGTTTTAGTCCACCCAATTGCGAAGTTGTCTGCTTGACTTTTCTATCGAACGGAAAAATGTGTGCTTTCTATAATTTCGAACCTTCGAAGGTTTCCATAAATGAGTTGGACGACAATTATTTATCGGTAAAAACCCAATTTTCCGGACCTGAAATCCACAAACAGCTGATCAACATCTTCGATTATTTAAACAAAAAATATTTTGAAAATTTTGACCTTACCGATGAGGGAAATTATTGGGAAACAAAAAACGACCAATTACTCGAAGATACATTTGAGAAATACACCAATTTAATTAATGGATTTGACAGTTTACTGGACAATATTCCAATTGGAGAGGGTGAAACCATCGAAGCCTATTTAATTCGAATAGCCGAAATAAACAATAAAAACAACAATAAAAATGAATAAAGCATAAACAACGGCGAAAGTGACGTCCGAAATTGTAAAAACTATTCCTGCCTAACTTCTGGCTGCCAAAAATGTTTTTCGAAATCCAAAATTTGATTATCTACAACTTCTATCCCTTCATTTTCCAATAATTGTTGCATGAGATTCGTTCCGTCAAAATGAAGTTTTCCGGTAAGCAATCCTTTTCTATTCACCACTCGATGTGCCGGAACATCTTCCATATTGTGTGAAGCATTCATCGCCCAACCTACCATCCTAGCAGAGCGCGCAGCTCCTAAAGCTTTTGCAATAGCGCCATAAGAAGTGACTTTCCCATACGGAATTTGTCTGGCGATAGTGTACACTCGTTCGAAAAAATTATCGTTTGACATGATTGTGAATCTAATAAAACAGCATTCCTAATTTAGACTTTAAAACTACCTCAAATAATATCGTATGATATTAATTAAACTGACTAATGCAATCAATCCGGTTATAGTTCCTATAATCGTATTCATATTTTTAATGAGAAAATCCGTCTTGTTTTGTATTTTTTGAAAGAACGTGATATAACAATAAAAAACCAAAGAGGAGCCCAGTACCACACCCGTAACAAAAACAAAAATATAGATCATGGAATAAGAAAACAGGCTGTAAGACGACAAAGTGACACTTACAAAAACATAATAAGGAATAGGAAAAAAATTAAGTGCAGAAAGCAACATTCCAAGAAAAAATCTTTTTGTGCTGCTGTATTTTTTTATTTTACCCTTTTTAATCTTTGGTTTTTTGGCAATCCAAAGAAAATAAATGGTTAACAATGTAAAAACACCAAATCCTGCTTCACGCAGCAAAATTAAAACATGAGGACGATCAGCAATATAGTTAGAAAACAATATAGCGAGATAGGCTTGAAAAAATATTATAAATACAGCACCAGAAATGAACCACAAGGCACTTCTTTTTCCTTCTTTCAGATTTACTTTAGCAGCTGTCATATTGAGTAAACCTGGTGGTGTAATCCCAATAAAAGCCGTAGCAAAACCCAAAAACAACGATGTGATTAAATTCATAAGGAAAATTTTTGCATTCAAAAAAGAGAAACTATTTGAGTTGTAAACGCAATGTTAGTCTTTAATTCTAAATCTAATATACGTAATTGCCTTGTTAATTTCCAAATATTGTTTTTCATAGAAAGTCTGAAAGGCAGTAACTTCCTCTGGACTTCCTTCGTTTACATACACATTATGGTTTGCATACAAAACTTCATGTCCTTCACCATGCAGCAATCCTAAAGTATACCCGTGCATGAATTCACTGTCGGTTTTTAAGTTTACAACACCGTCTTTTTTGAGGATTTTTTTATACAACTGCAAAAACTCCGAATTCGTCATTCTGTGTTTTGTGCGTTTGTATTTTATTTGCGGATCCGGAAAAGTAATCCAAATTTCATCCACTTCGTTTTCCGCAAAAATATGATTGATTAATTCGATTTGAGTTCTGATAAAAGCTACATTATGAAGTCCCGTATCCACCGCAGTTTTGGCACCACGCCAGAAACGCGCTCCTTTGATATCGATTCCTATAAAATTTTTATTTGGGTATCTTTCAGCAAGACCTACTGAATATTCTCCTTTGCCACAGCCTAATTCCAGCACCAACGGATTTTCATTTTTGAAAAATTCCGAGTTCCATTTCCCCTTGAGCGGAAATAAATCGCCTACTACATCTTCCCTTGTTGGTTGAAAAACGTTGATGAATGTCTCGTTTTCCTTGAACCTCTTTAATTTATTTTTGCTTCCCACTTTTTCAGAATATTTCGGCAAAATTAAGGAAATATATAAGACCGAATGATTTGCTGGCAAAAAAATCATGTCAAGAACATTCAGAATCATTGAATTACCATTCCATTCCATGGAACAAAACCAAGTAACACCCTGATTTACAAATCAATAAACTTCTTACCCCAAGCCTAATTCCCCTTAGATTTTCACAAAAAAAGCTGTTTTTTTTGTACCTTTGTGTAAAATAATCATGCCATGAGAAACTTTGTTTTATCAATCGCAATTATTTTATTTGGCTTTTCACTTGCCTCCGTTTACCGTAATAGAAATGAAAATCGTACGGTTACAGCAACTTCTCTTGTCCAACTTCTTCCAGAATCTTCAGCCGGAAAATCCAAAATTCATATTGACAGCGTAACGGTTTCCAGTTTTTTTAAGAAATATTCTAATTTAAAAAAATACAAATCAGACGTTAAAGCTTTATACAAAAAACGAAATTATAATTCCATTTGGTTTGATGACAAAGGCCTCATTGAGTTTGCCCATTTGTTATATTCTAAAGTAAACCAATTGGAGGAAGAAGGTTTAAAGTCCAAAGTAGCCTATAAAGATAAAATCGACGGTATTTTCAATGAGAATGCTGCCGATGATTTATCATCAACCGATACCGAAATAATGCTGTCTTCCATGTATGTTTTTTATGCTAAAAAAGTATTTCAGGGAATTGACACTGAAAAAATCAAGGAAATGGGATGGTTTTTACCCCGGAAAAATCTCTCTTATGAGAATCTTTTGGACTCTTTATTAGTCGACCCTAAATTATTAATCAAAAATGAAAACCAGCTGTTTGGACAATATTACAAACTGCGTGAGGTTTTAAAAAAATACCGCCAGATAGAAAAAAACGGCGAATGGAACAGGATAACAATGGATTCTTTGGAAGCAGCATACAAACCAAACGACAGCTCAAAAACCATTGGTCAAATTAGACAGCGACTTGTTGTTACCGGAGACTTAAAACAGGATTCAAAAAGCAATCGGTACGATGCCGAATTAATGGCTAGTGTATTGAATTACAAAAAAAGACATGGCTATAAAACGGATTATGTCCTTACATCCAAGCATATTAACCGTATGAACATTCCCATTGAAAATTATATCAAAAGCATTATAGTCAACATGGAACGCTGCCGATGGATTGCTCCAGAATTGACAAAAGCCGATGAATACATCATTATAAATATCCCCTCCTACAAACTCATTTTTAAAAAAAATGGTAAAAATGAATTGGAGTCGAAAGTGCTTGTCGGTAAAAACATGACTGAAACCGTAGTTTTCAGCAGCAACATAACTAAAATAATATTCAGCCCTTATTGGAACATCCCCAAAAGCATCATCAGAAATGAATTAATCGATGCTATCGCACGAGACGAAAATTATCTGGAAAAACATAATATTGAATGGGACAAAGGGAATGCCAGACAACGACCCGGACCAAAAAACTCCTTGGGACTGGTTAAGTTTGTCTTTCCTAATACTAATGACATCTATTTACACGATACGCCTTCTCAAGATTTATTTCAATACGAATACCGAGCGTATAGCCACGGTTGCATCAATATAAACAAAGCCAAAGAATTGGCGCTGCTAATTTTAAAAGATGATCCGGACTGGCCAATAGAACGCATCAACGAGGCCATGAAAGGTGAAGTGGAGACCCCATGCATCCTGAAAAAGAAAATTCCGGTTCACATTGGTTATTTCACGACTTGGGTAAACGATAACGGGGAAATTAGTTTTTACAATGACATTTACATCAGGGACGATCGCTTAGCTGAACTAATAATTGCTGATGATTCCAAATAACTTATATCTTTTATAAGCAATTATTTTTCATGGTTTTTATTCCATTTAATTTTTATTTTTCCATTTTCGTCAACAGCTAATAAATACAGTACGATTCCTTTATTTCGGCGGTCGGCTATTTCTATTTTATCCGTGATATTTTCATCTCTTTTTGGGTTTCTCAGCGGAATCGTCAATGCTAAATTTGTTCCTCTGTTAAAGGAATACACTCCGTTTATATCCAAATTCAAAACGCTGGAACTGACTTTTAAAGTATTGACATTCACCAAATCTCCATCTATCATAAAATCTCCGGATAAATCACTAAAAACGATATTGTTGACATCTCTGAAAGGGAAAGCAAGCTTCCCTACTTTTTTTATTGGTTCAAAATCGACTAAAGCCCCTTTATTTACATCAAATTTGGCCACGCCCGCAAGAGAATTTGTCTTTAATTGACCTCCAGAAAGCAGCATGCCTTTAACAGAAGCCGAAGCAGAAAGATATCCTTTAATATTTTTTGGTTTAAACGATTGAATCCCAAAATTATTCAACGAAGTCAAAAATTGTGTAATATTCACCCGGTCAATTTTTACGTTGGATTCTAAAAAGAAAAGATTGTTTTTTGGCATTAACGCTCCATCAAAAGCAATTGTTCCTCCCGAGCTTTGTACCCATCCATTCTTTACGATTAATTTATTATTGACCAATAAAACTGTAGCCTTAACCTTCGTTGCTTCCAATTTACTATAGACCATTTTATCGGCTTTTAAATTCAGGACCACTTGGCATTTATCAATAACCGAAGACAGTTTATTAGAAAAATCATCCGTTTTATTCTTCTTTTTAACCGCTTTTTGATGGGAACGTGTAACAACTCCCAAAAACTGTTTAACATCCAGAAAAGGACAATAAACAGCCCAATTAACAACCATTTTTTCTGGATTGTCGTAATATAAAGTAAGGAAGTTGTCTACTTTTCCTTCCATAAAAACAGTGTTCTTGCGGTCTTTGAACTTGATTTTTTTGATCAACAACGCTTTCTCGGTAAAATCAAGCTGAACATCCGTTTTTTGAAAAGTTACATTCCGAGGCCCATAGTTTATGGTAGTATTTGTAACAGAAACATTTCCGGTAAACATTGGTTTTTGTATTTCTAAATTGACAATATCAAATTCATACTCCAAATTCACTTTGGCTTGACCGCCAGAAAAACGCATAAAATCTTTATTAACGATTCCATTCAATCGGGAAATATCAAAATCGGATTTAAAACTTCCGGCTGCAGTCGTTTTTTCAAAATTTGTAATGATTCCAATTGGAATTGAAAAAGGAATCGTTTTATAAGCACCTGAAAAGTTCCTTAGTGTAATCGTGGAATTGACATCATTGCAGCCGTTTCCTTTTTTATAATTGTTAGTAAAGCTAGCATCAAAACTACAATTAGAGATAAGCCCGTCCGGTATTTGGAGTTCATTATCGTTAGTTTTAGTTTTCACGGTAATCTGAGGATCGCCAACAGCATTCATATCGCCAATAATCGTGCAACCAACTTGTATTGGCTTTTTTAAATCAAATCGACTGATTCTGGATTTGATATTCTCACTCATTAAATTGGAAGCATCTTGCCATAAAATGTTAGTTTTGATAGCAATATCGAAGGGTGATTTATTTTTATCCAAACTAAAATGAGCGTTGATATCAAACCAATCTTTTCCAATTTTAAGATTCTCAGCAGTGGCCTTAATTTGATTTTTTTCATTGAAAAAATCAACCACTATCACACCTTCCACCTTTTTATCCTTAATAAAACTACCTCTTTTTGTATTGAAGGCCATACTTTTGGCAAGCGTTTTAAGATATAGCTCCGTATGCCAATTGTCGTTGTCGTGTTTTATTTTACTTTTTAAAGCAATAATATCAAAATCAAATAACTTATTACCTAATTGATTTTCTGAGATCAAACGGACTTGATTTAATACGATTTCATCAATAGAAGATGTAGTGGAACTTTTTGATTTAGCGTCGTTTGGTTTGGATCTGAAAACATCCGTATTTACAATTCCATTTTTACCCTTAAACAAGTATAGGGTTGCTTCCTTAATCTCTATTTTATCTATATCAATCTCGTTTGCCAGCAAGCTCCAAAGACCCAAACGAATTTCAATTTGGGCAGCTTTGAGCAACGTATGTTTATGGATGGCCCACAAACTATCTTTTAATTCCACTTGGCTCAAGGCCAAAGTCACATTGGGGAAACCCGTTAATAACTTGTATTTAATATCGCCAATGTGGATTGTTCCCTTTATATTTTCGTTGATTTTGGTATTAATTTGAGCAACGATTTTCGTTTTATTAGTATCAAAATAAATCGCTAAAATTCCGGAACACAACAAAACAAAGGCAATACTACCGATAAAGAAAAAACCAACTCTTTTGATTGTTTTTCTAAAGTTTGTAGTTTTTAAATATGCTTTAGTGCTTTCCCAAAATTGATTCATTCGTATTTCGTTATCGATTAAAATAAAGATAACCTAAAATACTCTTTTATGGAACTATTTAACACAAAAACCAGATTCAATACTCCTTTGAAAAGTTAAAACAGTATTGGTAAACTAAAAAAATAAAACTCCTATTCCTAAATCGTCCGTTCTTCTAAATGTTTTTGGGAAGCAAAAATAGTATCATATTCTTCTTCAGCTACATCTGAACACTCAATAGGAAATAGTGTTTCGTCATGCTGCGACAGGTCTAATCCCATAATTTCAGCTTCTTCAGAAACACGCATTGGAATAATCCTATTGGTGATTTTGAATAAAAGAAAAGCGCCAAAAAAAGTATAAATAGAAACAAGAACCAATGCCATCATGTGATGTCCAAAAACATTCCAGCCACCATGAAGCAAGCTGGCATCTTCACCGTGCGCAAAAATTGCCGTCAGAATCATTCCCATAATTCCACCCACACCGTGACAGGCAAAAACATCTAGCGTATCATCGATCCCTTTTAAAAATTTAGCATTAACAACCCAATTTGAAACTAGGGCGGCGATAAAACCAAAGAACATACTTTCAGGAACGGATACGAAACCAGCCGCCGGTGTAATAGAAACCAGCCCGACTACTGCTCCAATACAAGCTCCTAGTGCCGATACTTTTCTGCCGTTTATTCGATCGAAGAAAATCCAAGTCAGCATTGCTGCTGCCGATGCAGTTGTTGTCGTAGCAAAAGCCATTGCCGCAACTCCATTGGCTTCCAAAGAAGAACCCGCATTAAAGCCAATCCAACCAAACCAAAGCATTCCGGTTCCCAATAAAACAAAAGGAATATTGGTGGGAACGTGTCTGCTATTTTTTCTTTTTCCTAAAACGATAACGCCCGCCAAAGCGGCAAACCCGGCACTCATGTGTACTACAGTTCCTCCGGCAAAATCTTTAACCCCAAAATAAGAGCCCAAAATTCCCGTAGGGTACCAAACGGCATGGCACAAAGGCGCATATATGAACAATGTAAACAAACAGATAAAAAGCAAATAAGATATAAAACGAACGCGTTCCGCAAAAGATCCGGTGATAATCGCTGGCGCAATAACAGCAAATTTCATTTGAAACAAAGCAAACAACATAAATGGAACAGTGCTCGCTATTTTTTTATGTGGCAACACGCCTACATAGTCCATAAAGGTGAACGAAGTGGGATCCCCCACAAAACTATAAAAACCAGAACCAATATGAATTCCTAATGGTTCTCCAAAAGCTAAACTAAAACCAACTACAACCCATAATAAAGTGACTACACCCAAACAAACAAAACTTTGCAACATGGTTGAAATCACATTTTTCTTCCCTACCATACCGCCATAAAAGAAAGACAATCCTGGCGTCATTATTAACACTAGACAACAGGAAGTTAGCATCCACGCAACATCGGCAGGAATAATTTGATCGATAGTTCCAAATTGTGAAAGAACAGCATCAGTTGTTGTTACTGCTGGCCACAATACACCGGTGATGCAAACTAAACTTATAATTACAAAGGATATGATCCAGCGTTTCTCTATTTTCATTTTATTTACTTAACCCCATTTTATTAGGGGGCAAAGTTAAAAAAAATTTAATTTCGGACCATAAAACAATTTAAAATAGGCACCTGCCAAACAATTATCGCCGAATTAATAATTTTTAAGGCAATTTGTTAGATTTATTCAATTTAGCAACTATAATTTAAGGCATTTATTGAGGAATATATTATAACGAATTCTTTAGCGAAATTAAAAATGGAATATAAGTACTACTTATTTTGCAAGTTCTTTAGGAGTGCCTCTTCTATGGGTGCTTTTATTTTGACAACCTCAGGAACATTATCCTTAGGAACGGTCATTGACAAAACATAATTTTTTATTTTCCACTCCTTACCTATTTTTACAAGCACTACCGAGCCTCGGCAAATTTTCATTTGGGTATTCAACAACTCATCAAACCAAGCCGTTTTCCCTGTTTTATCAAAATAAATGTGCCGTTCAAATGCGGTAAAATTCCAAGCTTTACCTTTATCAAAAAAAGGTTTTGCCTAAACTTTGAAGGCAGTTTTATTCCAATTCTCGGTGGCATCCGTGCCTATGAAAATAGCATCTTCAGTCATTACATTAAAATACGCATTGTAGTTTGCTTCGGCGGCAGCTTTATGCCAAGCATCAGGTGTGGCTCAGATTCTTTCTTGCTCTTTATCAGTGTCTTAATCTGTTGTCGTAAAGGCCAAAAGCAGTAAAATACTTAAAGAAAATGATACTATTTTTTTCATAATTTTTGGATTTTCAGAAAATTATTGGATAGAAAATTTCGAATTAAAAAATAAATTAAATATATAAAATATTGACAAACAAATACTTAACAACGTTTTTTCTTTGGTTTATACCTCAAAAAGTAACGATAGGATTTAAACCTTAAAAAACGCTGCTTTTCAAAATAGGTATTACACTACTCGATTTGACGTATTTTTGTAATGCCTTGAAATGAATTATTACGCATTAAAGTTCAACCTATGAAAAAGTTACTATTCCCAATTATAGCTATTGTTTTTACAATAGTTTTCACCACCATTTCCTGTAAAAAGAAAAGCGAAAATAATCCTGCAGGAAATCAGGAAAACACAAGCAGTCCAGAAGACATTGCTTTTGACAGTACTCAAGTCGAAACATTTTTCGCGAAGTATCCAAAACTGGAAAAATACAAGCCCGAAGTGGAATCGTTATATCGCAAACACCAATTTCATTATGTATGGTTTGATAAAAACGGAATCAATGAATTTGGGAATTTGCTACACAACAAAATCAGTAATTTAGCACAAGAAGGCGTTCAGACCGTTATTCCTTACAAAGAAAAATTAGACGAAATTTACGATGATTCTGATGACAATCAAAAACCAAATATTGATATCGAACTGTTAAATTCTGCACTGTACTTTTTTTATGCTGACAAAGTATATCATGGTTTAGACGCGCAAAAAACAAAGGATATTGGATGGTATTTGCCTCGAAAAAAACAATCCTATGTCAGTTATTTAGATTCACTGTTAATAAATCCTTCTTTAATCAATAAAGATGAAAAAGGGGTATTAGGACAATATTACTTACTGAAAGACGTCTTGCAAAAATACCGCCAAATAGAGAAAAAAGGCGGCTGGAAAGCCATAACTGTTGACCCAAACATAAAGTCCTACAAACCTGGAGACAGCGCTGCAGCAATTGCTCAAATCAGACAACGGTTATTCGTCACTGGAGATATTACTTCCGATTCAAAGAGTGCTGTATATGATAGCGCATTGGCCACAGGAATTTTGAAATACAAAAAAAGAAGTGGTAATACGCTCAACAAAACTATTTTGCCGGAACACATCAAAGACATGAATGTGACTGTAGCCGAACGTATTAAAACCATCACGGTCAATATGGAACGATGTCGTTGGATTTCAAATGACATTACCAAAGCCAAAGAATTAATCGTAATCAACATTCCCGCTTACGAATTAACATTTCTTAGAGATGGAAAATCAGTATTAAAGTCTAAAGTGGTCGTGGGAAAAGCCCTGAATAAAACGGTTATTTTCAGCGCTCCAATGAAATACATTGTATTTAGACCGTACTGGAATGTCCCAACGAGTATTTTAAAGAAAGAAATCCTTCCGGCAATCGAGAAGAATCCAAATTACTTGGAAGAACACGATATGGAGTGGAAAGACGATTACGTAAGACAAAAACCGGGGCCTGAAAATTCACTGGGACTAGTGAAATTTTTATTTCCCAATTCGAATGCTATTTATTTGCATGATACGCCATCAAAAAGTTTGTTCAGTCAAGAAGACCGCGCTTTCAGTCACGGATGTATTCGTGTGGCCAAGCCGAAAGAACTTGCAGCCATGATCATGAAAAACGACAAAAAATGGAATCTTGAAAAGATAGAAACTGCTATGAACAGCGGAGAAGAATATTGGTACACCCTCAAAAATAAAATTCCGGTTTACATTGGCTATTTTACCGCTTGGGTGGATACTGACGGAGTGGTTCATTTCTATGAAGATGTATATGACAGGGACGAAACATTAGCGCGATTGCTATACAACAGATAAATTTTATTGGTTTTCAAATAATCATAAATAATTTAGTTTCAAATTAGAGTAATGAGATTGCGCAAATGATTGGGATGATTTTGTCATTACGACGAAGGAGAAATCTCATTGACCTTTACAAAATAATGGTTCAAAAACTCAAAATTTTTTAAAAAAATTACAACTAACAAAAATGACACTTTCTTATTTAAAAGATAGTGTCATTTTTAGTTTTATGAATGTTTGCCCAAAGGCAACTATTTAATAGGTCTTCTGTTTTTCGAAAGTAGTTTCCAACACTTTTTTGATTTTATCCAGCGCTCCTTGAAATGCTTTTTCGATAGTATCGGCATGATTCGTCACCGCTACCGGCTGCATATTTACAGGACGTGCTTCAATCAGGCACCGTTTGTCATTACCACCACCTGATTTCTCACTGTTCTCGTCTCCAAGATGCACTTCTAAACGGGTTACTTTTTCTTCAAAACGTGCCAAAGCGGTTCCCAATTCATCTGAAATATACGATTTCAAACGGGCGTGTCCTTCTACATTATTGTCTGTGTTGATTTGTATTGTCATAGCATTATTTATTTATGATTGTTTCTCAAACTTACCGATTGTTATATGAAAAACCGAGTGAATTAGTAAAAGATTGTGATAAAAAAATACTCATCTAGAATTAAAACAAGTAATCAAATCGTAATTGAGTTATGGATTGGTTGGGTAATTGATATCGCTTCCCCAGTACTCGTTTTGCATTGCTTCGCCAATTCGGGCATAGCCCTCGTGTCCGACGAAGGAGGAATCTCATTGACCTTTACAAAATGATGGTTCAATTATTCAAATTCTATAAAATCTGCCGAATCTGCTAAAATCTGCATGCCTATTTTTCACGCAGATTTACGCGGATTCTAAATTAAAAATTTTATTGTTATTATATATTAAACACTGTTAGTTTTAAAAGCGAGTACCTTCCTTTTTGCATTTATCTTTCCATTTAAAATCTTTTTCCTATATTTCTCCGACCATTCAATTCCTTTTATGAACAGAGACACGAGTATTGATTTTCTCAACCACAACAACACAACCTGGGATGTAATTATCATTGGCGGTGGCGCCACGGGATTGGGCATTGCATTAGACGCCGTGTTGAGAGGGTACAAAACGCTATTGCTGGAACAGTCCGATTTCACCAAAGGGACTTCAAGCCGGAGCACAAAACTGGTCCATGGAGGCGTGCGGTATTTAACCCAAGGCAATATCCGATTAGTGCTGGAAGCATTGCACGAACGGGGATTGCTCTTTAAAAACGCCCCGCATCTCACCCAAAATCAATCTTTTATAATACCCTCTTTCAGTAGTTTTGGAGGCTATTTATATACTTTAGGCTTGAAAATCTATGATTTAATGGCAGGCAGATGGAGTCTGGGCAATTCGACTTTTATCAATGCGCGGCAGGTACAGGAATATCTACCCGGAATAAAGTCAAAGCACCTGAAAAACGGGACACTATACCACGACGGACAATTTGACGATGCCCGTTTGGGGATAAACCTTGCGCAAACCAGTGTCGAAAATGGAGCGCATTTGCTCAATTACATGCAAGTAACCGGTTTAGGAAAAGATGAAAATGGAAAACTAAATCAAGTGCAGGCCACCGATTTAGAAACAGGAAAATTTTATTCCCTAAAAACCAAAGCGGTAATCAATGCCACTGGCGTTTTTGCCGATGCCATTCTTGGCATGGATGACGTGAAAAAAAAGCCCATTATAATGGCCAGTCAAGGGACGCACCTCGTTTTAGACCAATCTTTCCTCCCAACCGATTATGCCATGATGATTCCTGAAACCAGTGACGGAAGGGTATTGTTTGCCATTCCGTGGTACAATAAAGTAGTGGTAGGAACAACAGATATCGTCATAGACATCGAAAGCCTGGAACCTAGGGCACTAAAAAAAGAAGTCGATTTTATATTAAGCACCCTCAACCAATATCTTGTAAAGACCGTGACCAGAGCCGATGTTTTATCCGTATTCAGCGGCTTACGCCCTTTGGCCAGACCACAAAAGAAGCATGAAAAAACCAAAGAAATTTCAAGAGGCCATAAAATAATTGTATCCAAAAGCGGCTTAGTCTCCATCATAGGCGGCAAATGGACCACCTACAGACGCATGGCCGAAGACACACTGGACCGTGTTATAACAAAAGGAAACTTAAAACCCAGCAAATGCATCACCAAAGATTTTAAAATACATGGTTACACCCTAAACCAAGACCTTGAAGATCCGCTGCATCAGTATGGATCGGATGCGGAGGGAATTCGGGTATTAGCGCTCGAAAATCCAAAATGGGCAGAAAAACTACATCCCGATTATCCTTTTATAAAAGCCGAAGTCATCTGGGCCGTACGCCATGAAATGGCACGCAAAGTCGAGGATGTACTCGCACGAAGACTCCGTATTCTATTTCTGGATGCCAGAGCAGCCCTGAAAATGGCTCCCGAAACCGCACAACTCATCGCCACCGAAAGAGAAAAACCGAATTCTTGGGTACAGGAACAAATCAAAGATTTTGAGGTTTTGGCAAAAGGATATTGGTTGGAGTAAAAACAGAATTTTCCTGTTTTTGGGTAATTAGATTTGGCTTTTTTGATTTTGTCTTGAAATAATTTCTGACTGGATTTTAGCGATACAATCCTCCAGATTTTTTTCTATTTCCGCACTCCAGAAACGAAGCACTTTCCAGTTTTGTGATTCCAGATAGTTGTTGACTTCAATGTATCGTTGCATATTTCTTTCTATTTTCTTTTGCCAAAACTCCGTATTGGTTTTTACACGGTCTTTTTGGGTTTCCCAATCTTTCCCGTGAAAGAATTCGCTGTCAACAAAAATGGCGATTTTAAGTTTTTTGAACGTTAAATCCGGTGTACCGAAAATAGTTTTATTGTTTTAAAAATGCTTCTATAGTTCGTTTATCTGTTGGATTTTCATCTGTTATTTCAATATTTTTATATTCATGCCAATTATGATCATCAACATTTCTATTTTTGAAAAACAATGATGGAACACCGAATTTTGTGTGGTCAAAGTATTCTTCGTCGATTAATCGAATACGAAGAATACTATCCACTTCTTCAATAGATAGATTATTCGGATTAGTAAAAATTACTGAACCAAATTGCTTAAAGTTGCTAGCATCACGATATAAATAATTGAAATTTATATTAGATTTTGAATCTTTCATTATTATGATATTTTTAAATTCGATGTGAGAAGAAATCTTGAAGACAAAATAATATTTTTATTTCAAAAAATTGCTTAATGCTTTTAGAAATATCTTTTTATCGAGTTCTACCAACTCTGCTTTCACGTCCCAATCTTTAATCATTTCCTCGTCTTCTTCGCAGACTTCTTCACCCTGTAGTTTTCTATTGAGAATATCACTCAACAAAATATTATCACAGGAATAATACTTTGGATAATATTTTTCAATAAAAGTCCAATAACAAAAGTTATCTCTTTTCGGAGCTTCCATAATTAGCAATTTATTTCAAAGGTATAAAAAACCGGACTATACTCCGTTGCTTTATAAGCCACATTTTGTAATATTTGTTAACATGAATATTAAGCAAAAACTCGGTCTAAAAATAAAAGAGCTAAGAAAAGCAAAAGGTCTTTCGCAAGAAAAACTTGCAAATCTTGCGGAAATTGACAGGACTTACTTACCAACAATCGAAAAAGGAGAAAGAAACGTTTCCATTGAAGTTGTTGAAAAATTAGCAAAAGCTCTTGATGTAAAAATTAAAGACTTGTTTGATGAATAGAGCTTACTATTCCAATTTCATTAATGATTTTATTAATGAAGATTCCCAAACTATTTACGGCAAAATTTCTGGACAATACGATTTGAATAAATTAAATATTCAACAGTCTAATGCATGGAAAAGTCAAATAGAAATTCTAAAAGAAACTATCTCAATTTTTAGCGGCAAAATATATTTTGAATTTACTATTCCTAGAATGGGAAAACGAGTTGATAATATATTAATTATCGACAACTGCATTTTTGTTTTAGAATTTAAAATTGGGTCGAATGTCTATGACAAATATGCAACCAATCAAGCTTTTGATTATGGTTTAGATTTGAATAATTTTCACGAAGGAAGCCATGACAAAATAATTATTCCAATTTTGGTTGCGGATAAAGCGCCATCTTTAGAAAATATTTACAATCCCAGTTTTGACAATTTGCACGAAACAATTTATGCGAATTCTGATAATTTATCAGCTGTAATCAATGCTGCATTATTGCATTTTGAAGAAACCGATAAAATTGACATTGAATATTGGGAAAATTCAATTTACAAACCAACTCCAACTATTATTGAAGCTGCTACAGCATTGTATAAAAAACATAATGTTGATGAAATTTCAAGAAGCGATTCGGGAGCAGAAAACTTATCTGTAACATCTAATTGTATTTCTCAAATCATTGATTTTTCAAAAGATAATAATAGAAAATCGATTTGTTTTATTACAGGAGTTCCTGGTGCTGGAAAAACTTTAGCAGGATTAAACATCGCTAATCTTCGTTCAAATTACAAAGAAGAAGAACATGCGGTTTTTCTTTCTGGAAATGGACCATTAGTAGATGTTTTACGTGAAGCATTAGCCAGAGACAAAGTAAAAACCGCTAAGGAAGAAAATGAAACGATGACAAAATCTTTAGCGTCTTCTCAAGTAAAATCATTTATACAAAATATCCATCATTTTAGAGACGCTTCTATAAAAGATGAAAAAGCACCGATTGAAAAAGTAACTATTTTTGATGAAGCACAAAGAGCTTGGACAAAAGAACAAGCTTCTAACTTTATGAAACGAAATAAAGGAATTACTGATTTTGATAAATCAGAACCTGAATTCCTTATTGAAGTAATGGACAGACACGAAGATTGGTGTACTGTAGTTTGTTTAATTGGCGGTGGACAAGAAATCAATACTGGCGAAGCTGGATTGGAAGAATGGATTAGACCCTTTTCAGACAAGTTTAATGATTGGGATATTTATTACTCCTCAAAAATCATTGAAGATGTAAACTACATTAAAGACCAAAATGCTTTAACAATTCTAAAAGATAGAAAGGCTACAAAAAAAGATGAATTACATTTATCTGTTTCTTTAAGATCTTTTAGAAGCGCCCAATTATCAAATTTCATTCAAGAAATTATTAATAATGATATTGAAAAAGCTAAAAGTATTTATCTTGATTTTATCAAACAAGATTATCCAATTAAAATAACTCGGGACTTAGATAAAGCCAGAAATTGGCTAAAAAAATCAGCCAAAGGTTCAGAAAGAACTGGAGTTGTGGCGTCATCAGGCGGAATTCGCTTGAGACCTTTTGGATTAAATGTGAAAGCTAAAATTGATGCGCCAATTTGGTTTTTGAATGACAAAGATGATATTCGTTCTTCTTATTTTTTAGAAGAAGTTGCTACAGAATTTGACATTCAAGGCTTAGAATTAGATTGGACTTGTGTTGCTTGGGATGGAGATTTATTTTACAACAACAACGAATGGAATTACAGAAAATTCAAAGGTACCAAATGGCAAAATATAAATAGCACCGAAATCACTAGTTATTTAATTAACTCTTACCGAGTTTTACTAACAAGAGCAAGACAAGGAATGGTTATCTATATTCCGTGCGGCAATAATGAAGATATCACAAGGCCAAATTTCATGTATGACGGCACTTTTGATTTTTTTAAATCATTGGGAATTGAAGAAATTTAGCTAGAACTACATTACAAAAAAAGTGCCGTTAGGTGTTTAATATTGGTAGAAACCAAGAATGCCCCCACCCATCATAGTCCCGTAGGGACGGAACATATAATCCCTACGGAATATTATTGTGCGGATAAAACAATTTCCTACCAACAGGTATTTGCTCTCGCAAATAATCTACGGGATAAAAACATTCTTGAATCGAATTCTGTTTTCGATTTATTCCACAAAAAAACGCTACTCTTTCGAATAGCGTTTTTTGAACTTGTTGTTGGTTTATATCCGTGATGAGATTGCTTCGTTCCTCGCAATGACAATCGGCCTGAGGGAATCTAATGCCCTAGCCCTGATAGCAGTGAAAATCCTTTTTCTAAACGCTGTCAGGGTTTTGAACCCTGACAGCGTCGAAAAAGATTATAACGGATAGCAGGAAATAGCTTCTGAAATAAATTCAGAATAAATCCTGAAATAAATCCTGAAATAAATCCTGAAATAAATCCAGGATGAATTCAGGATGAATCCTGAAAATATCCCGAAGCCTCGGGACAGGATAAATACTAATTATCGCTACTTTTTCAATTCCGTGATACCCATATTGTACAACGTAAATGCCTGAATATCGACATTTTCCTGAATGGTTGCCGCCACGGATTTTCCTGCGCCGTGTCCTGCATTGATGTCAATTCGGATAAGGGCTGGGTTTGTTCCAGTTTGTTTTTGCTGTAATTCGGCAGCAAATTTAAAACTGTGCGCCGGCACTACTCTATCATCGTGATCGCCCGTGGTGACCATCGTGGCCGGATATTGAATCCCTTTTTTTATGTTGTGTACGGGAGAATAGCCCTTGATGTAGTCAAACATTTCCTTGCTGTCCTGCGCGGTTCCGTAATCATACGCCCAGCCCGCGCCTGAGGTAAAGGTGTGGTAGCGCAACATGTCCATCACGCCTACGGCCGGCAAAGCGACTTTCATCAAGTCCGGTCGTTGGTTCATCGTGGCACCCACAAGCAATCCGCCGTTTGACCCGCCACGAATGGCAAGAAATGGTGAAGATGTGTATTTCTGGGCAATCAGATATTCGGCAGCGGCGATGAAATCATCAAAGACATTTTGCTTTTGCATTTTGGTTCCCGCATCGTGCCATTTTTTCCCGTATTCGCCTCCGCCACGTAAATTTGGCACGGCCAAAATGCCTCCGTTTTCCATCCAAACGGCATTGGCAATACTGAAACTTGGCGTCAAACTTACGTTGAATCCACCATAACCATAAAGCATCGTTGGGTTTTTACCGTCCAGTTTCAATCCTTTTTTATGGGTGATCAGCATCGGGATTTTGGTTCCGTCTTTGGAAGTGTAAAACACTTGTTTGGACTCATATTCTTCGCTGTTGAAATCTACTTTTGGTTTTTGATATACGGCAGAAGTTCCCGATTTTGGTTCAAATGAGAAGATAGAGCCCGGAGTGATGTAGTTCGTGAACGAATAATAGAGTATTTTTTCTTTTTTCTTTCCGCTAAAACCACCGGCAGTTCCTACGCCCGGTAACTGAATTTCCCGAACCAGTTTTCCGGAATAATCGTATTGTTTCACCACCGAAACGGCATCTTTCATGTAATTGGCAAAGAAATAACCGCCGCCAGTTGTTGGTGTCAAAACATTCTCGGTTTCGGGAATGAAATCTTTCCAGTTTTTCGGTTTCGGGTTGTCGAAATCCACGGTGACGATGCGTTTGTTCGGCGCATTCAAGTCGGTTTCTATGAATAACTTCGTGCCTTCGTTGTCGATAATGTTGTTGTCGCTCTTGAAATTATCCACAATGGTAACAATAGGACTGGTGGCCTTGGTCAAGTCTTGGATGTACAATTCGTTCCCATAAGTCGAAGTCGATGCCGTGATGACCAAATAATGATCGTCCTCTGTAACATGCCCGCCTACATAACGTCGTTTTTGGTCTGCGCCAAAAATCACTTTATCTTCTTTTTGTGGCGTTCCTAACTTGTGGAAATACAGTTTGTGTTGGTCCGTTTTTGCCGATAATTCGCTTCCTTTTGGTTTGTCATAACTGGAATAATAGAATCCTTCGTTTCCTCTCCAAGATACGCCGCTGAATTTCACATCGACTATCGTGTCTTCCAATACTTTTTTAGTGATGGCATCCAATATAATGACTTTTCTCCAATCGCTTCCGCCCTCTGAAATGGCATACGCGACTTTGGAACCGTCTTTGGAGAAATCCAGTCCGCCAAGCGATGTGGTTCCCTCTTTAGAAAAAGTATTAGGATCAAGAAAAACAGTTTCCGTTCCTTTGGAATCTTTTCTATACAACACCGATTGGTTTTGCAAGCCGTTATTTTTGTAGTAATACGTATAATTTCCCTCGATAAAAGGCGCGCCTATTTTCTCATAATTCCACAGTTTTTCGAGTCTTGTTTTTAACGCATCGCGAAACGGAATTTTGGATAAGTACTCATAAGTCACTTTGTTTTGGGCTTTTACCCAAGCGCCGGTTTCAGCAGATTTGTCGTCTTCGAGCCAGCGGTACGGATCGGCAACTTTGGTATCGAAATACAAATCCACAGTTTCTCCTTTACGGGTTATGGGATATTTTATAGGATTTTGGTTTTGACCAAAAGAGACTATTGTAGTTGAAACTGCCATTATTAAAAAAGTTTTTTTCATTAAATTCTGATTTAAAGCGTTACAAAAATAGACAAATAGTTCCTGTTCCTTATGTAAGGAATTCTTAAAAAAGGATTATTCATAAATTAAAATCAATCCAATTACGTCCTGAAAAATTTAACCACATACATAGAAAAAAGAAAGGGATAGACCAATTCTTGGTTTCGCATACCTATGATTTACTATAATCAAGTGAAACGTCTTGATAAAATCAAGAAAAACTATGTTTCGAGCCTGCACTGAGCAAAGTCGAAGTGTGGTTAAAAAATAATATAAATTGAATTACACCCAACGGGTTAATTAAAATCAGCTTATGTGCTGAAAAATATAAACCATATAAGGAATATAAGTTCATTTAAGTTAAAACCAAAAAACGCTACTCTTTCGAATAGCGTTTTTGTTTTTTGCTGAAGCAAATGAATTACAAATTAAAATTCACGCCCAAAACCACGTTTCTCCCTATGTTAGGAATTTCATCCGTTTTTAAGCGGGAAAGGTGCGCAATGTATCTTTTGTCTAGTAAATTATTCGCGTTCAGGTTGAGATCAAAAATCGTTTTACCCAATTTTACTTTTCCTCCAAAACCCAGATTCACCAAGGAATAGCCATTGGATTTGGTCTCAAAACCACTCACGTTATTTTGATTGAAAGTCGTGGAAAGGTTCATAGTGGCAAAACCATCTTCGAGCCAGTTTTTGATATTGAATTCGGTTCTAATGGTGTTATTCCAATTGTTTGCAGGAATTAAAGGCAGGAAATCACTCCCGATGCTTCGGGATTGTTTCTTTCCCGTTACGGTTTCAAAACTGGTTTCATAATGCAACCAATCCAAAGGATGCGGGTGAAAATGCAGCCCTATTTCGCCTCCATACAACTTGGCATTGTCCTGAATATAGTCGAAAACCTCATTGTTATCAAGCACCACTCCTGTTGGCGAAGTGTAGATATAGTTGTTGATGTGGTTGTAAAATCCATTGACGAAAAACTCAAAATGGCTGTTTTTGTATTCCAAATTCACATCGGTCTGTACGTTTTGTTCCGTTTTCAAATCGCTGTTTCCTACTTCATAGCGGTTCGTTCCCTCATGAACACCATTGGACGTTAATTCCGCTAGGTTAGGGGCTCTAAATCCGGAAGCCAGATTCAATCGCAGCGTCAAAGCATCGGTCAGATTCGTCTTGTAACCCAACGAAGCATTAAAACTGTCGAATGATTTATCGACGGCTTTAAAATAGCCTTCGGAACCGGCAATTCCATGTTCAATGGTAGTAATTTGTCTGTTATCGAAACGCAATCCGGCTTGAAAAATATTAGTTTTCCATTCATAATTAGCAGTTCCAAAAACACCAAAATCATTGGTAGTCGCATCCGGAATTAAATATTCTTCTCCGGAATTCGTGTTAGTTTGGTGCATTCCTTGCACTCCGACAATGGTTTCTATTCTCCCCATTTTTGGTAAATGGTATTTTGCATTGTAATTGAAAGTCTTCAGCTTCATGTGTAAAGCCGCTACATCACTGTCTACAAACTCGCTTCGGTCATTGGCAACATAACCCAAATCAACATCCAGTTTTGATTTTTGGAAAAAGAAAACATTGTTTAAACTCAACAAATGATTGAAAACGCCTTGTCTTGGAAATCCGGTTTCCTTACTGGTGGTTTGTTTTGTAATGCCAGCTTCCGGGATTCCTAAATCCAGCTTATTATAATTGTAACGCAGCACGCTTGAAAATTTCGCATTGCTATAGCCAATTCCTGTTTTGAAATCGGTTTCATTGTAACGGGTATTCGTTACTCGATCACCATCTGCAATTTTATAATCGGAATGTGTATTGTAACTTCCACGAGCGAGGAATTTCCAGTTATCAGTAGACGTTTTCAATCCCAAAGAGGAATTACTCCCCAGCGTATTCGAGAATATTTTTTGACTGAAATTAGTTTTAAAGGTATTGGCGTCAGCAAATTTTTCAGGATTAAAATACAAAACGCCACCCAAAGCATCTGAACCATACAACAACGAAGCCGGTCCTTTGATCACCTCAACACTTTCTATTCCCGAGTCGTTTAGTCCCAAACCGTGTTCGTCGCCAAACTGCTGATTTTCCATACGAACACCTTGCGAATACACCAAAACCCGATTACCGCTCAATCCTCGAATTACGGGTTTCCCAATGGAAGTTCCTGTAGAAACCTGCGAAACACCAGGAATCGTTGCCAATCCTTCGATTAACGTGGCAGTCCCTTTTCGTTGTAATTCTTTCATGGTTTGGTGTTCCACTTTCATCACGTTTTGCGATTGTATTTTATTGAAAGCGGTGGAAACAATCACTTCATCCATTTGGAATATCGTTTCTTCAAGGATTACATTCAGTGTGTTTTCTTTTTGCAAACCGGTTATGGTTTTATTTTGTGTCCCAAATCCTACGAATGTAAAAGTCAGTTTTAGATTTCCATTGGGCAGATTGGTAAATGAATATTTTCCGTTTTCGTCTGTTGTAGTCCCTTTGTGTAATTCTGATGCGTAAACCGAAACGCCTTTTAAGGGTTGGTTTTTTATATCCGTTACGATTCCCGAAAGGGTATTTTGCGCTTGAAGCATCGCCGAAAACCCTAAGAATAGGGCTATAATAAATTTTTTCATTGAAAATGATGGTATTGTTCCTCTCGCCCTCCCGATCCCGAAGCATCGGGACGGGACTCTCCAAAGGAGAGGGAGCCGAGACCGGAATTATTTAGTAAATAAAATAGAAATGATACCTGCTGAAAAAAAAATCAACAGAAGCTGAAATAAATTCAGCTTAAATTATTTACAGGTGGTCCGCGATGGGAATATAAACTTCCGGAAAACGAAAGAACCGTTTCCTTAGCAGCAAAGAAATAAGGAATTTCTTTGTGACTGGAGTGTAATTGATAGGAGAAATCTTTTGGAGAAACAGAACTGCCAAAAGTAAAATCACAGATATAACAATGCTCAAAATTGTGGTGTTGATGCGTTATCTCTTTATTGGTAACATTGTATTTATGATGGCACTTCTTTTCGGAGAGTTGCTGCTCTAAATGCTCATAGGTATGGAAGGATTGAAACAATATTGAGAACAATACCGCAATCGCCAAAGAAAGACTTAATAGGAGTTTATTCTTTTTCATCCTTCGCAAAGGTAACAAAACAATTTAGAAAAAGTAACACGCTTCTTTTTTAACATATAAGATATTTAAGGAAACTAAGGTTCTACAAACCTAAATAAACCTTCCTCTTAAATGAACTGTTTTTATTGGTTATGAAAGACTGCAAAAAAGAAAACCATTTGTTCTGACAAATTATATTTTGACAAAACAAATGGCTTTAATTTGAACTAAAAATTAAGTATTACACCAATTTAGCAGCAATCAAATATTCTGCAATTTGTATCGTGTTTGTAGCGGCTCCTTTTCTAAGGTTATCAGCAACAATCCACATATTCAAGGTGTTTTCCTGGCTTTCGTCACGACGAATTCTACCTACAAAAACATCATCTTTTCCTTGTGCGTACATTGGCATTGGGTACGTATAAGTATCATTGTTGTCTTGAACCACAACGCCATCGGTATGATGTAAAATATTTTGTACTTCGCTAATATCAAAATCATTAGTGAATTCAACATTTACCGCTTCACTGTGTCCACCAACGATTGGCACACGTACAGCAGTAGCCGTAACTGCAATTGAATTATCACTTAAGATTTTTTTAGTTTCTCGCACTAATTTCATTTCTTCTTTAGTGTACCCATTGTCTTCAAATGAATCACATTGTGGAATTGCATTTCTGTGAATTGGATATTTGTAAGCCATTTCACCTTGAACTCCTGCGTATTCGTTTTCTAACTGTTGCACTGCTTTTACGCCCGTTCCAGTGATGGATTGATACGTAGAAACAATAACACGTTTGATGTTGTATTTTCTGTGTAATGGAGCCAAAACCAACACCATTTGTATCGTAGAACAGTTTGGATTTGCAATGATTTTATCGGCTGCAGTCAATTCAGATGCATTGATTTCAGGAACGATTAATTTTTTGGTTGGATCCATTCTCCAAGCCGATGAATTATCTATAACGGTTGTTCCCGCTGCTGCAAATTTTGGAGCCCATTCTAGTGAAGTATCTCCTCCTGCAGAAAACAAAGCAATATCCGCTTTCATGTCTACAGCAGTTTGCATACCAACCACTTTATATTTTTTACCTTTATATTCTATTTCTTTTCCCACTGATCTTTCAGAAGCAACCGGGATTAATTCTGTTACAGGGAAATTTCTTTCTGCCAATACTTTTAACATTACTTCGCCCACCATTCCAGTAGCGCCTACAACTGCTATTCTCATAGTATATTTTTATTATTGAATATTAAATTTGAAAGGCAAAAGTAAGTAATATTCAAATCAAAACAAGTGTGTTCACAAAAAATAACAAAATGTTATAAATATAACAAATGAATTGTGTAGATCCGCAACAATCGTGATTTCGTATTATAACAAAAAGAAAAACCGCTTCAATTAAGAAGCGGTTTAGTCCTGAATTAATTCAGGGAAAATTAGAATATAAAGTATAGCGGTATTATTTTTTCAATAAATCTCTAATTTGTGTAAGCAATTCTTCCTGTGTGGGTCCAGCAGGAGCAGCAGGAGCAACTTCCTCTTTCTTTCTGGCTTTTTCAGCAGCTCGTAAAATTATAAAAATAAAGAAGGCAATAATAACGAAGTTGATAATCGCTTGAACTAAATTTCCATAGGTAATTACTGCAGCTCCGGCAGCTTTTGCAGCAGCTAAAGTTTCATAACTATTTCCATCCAGTGTGATGAATTTTTGTGTAAAATCAATTCCGCCAGTTATCAAACCTACAATTGGCATAATAACGTCATCTACAGCAGAACCAACAATTTTTCCAAAAGCAGCACCAATAACAACTGCAGTGGCTAAACTCAACACATCACCTTTCATTAAAGAGGCTTTAAAATCACCGAAAAATCCCATAATTAATTTTTTTAGGTTAAAAACATATTTTTGTTAAACGAATTTAATAAAAATTTTAATACAATTAACATCTGTTTACCCCAATTAATTACTCCCTGTAAAACACCCGTTTTACCCGTTGCGAAATGCTCGTAAGAATTTCATACGGTATTGTATTTAATTTTTGGGCTATGTAATTCACCGTCGGGCTTTCGCCAAAAATAATTACAGCATCTCCTTCTTTACAATCAATTTCGCTGACATCTACCATCAACATATCCATACAAATAACGCCAAGAATAGTCGCTTTTTCATTTTTAATGACCACAAAACCCAATCCATTTCCCCAACCTCTTGAAATTCCGTCCGCGTAACCAATAGGAATTGTGGCAATTTTTGTTGGTTTCTCCGCCATAAATCGTCTGCCGTAGCCCACACTTTCACCGGCAGGAATGGTCCTGATTTGGGAAATTACTGATTTGAGTGTTCCTACGTTTTCTAAATACTTCTGTTCTTCACTGTCATTTGAAACACCGTAAAGGCCAATCCCAAGGCGAACCATATCGTATTGCGAATCGGGAAAATTACTGATTCCCGAAGTATTTAAAATATGTCGAATGGGTTTTACTTCTAATTCAGTCATCAATTTTGATGATAATTTCTCAAACAAATCAATTTGTGAATACGCAAAATCCTTGTGTTCTAAATCGTCACTTGTAGCCATGTGAGACAAAACGCTTTTGACTTTAACGGTTTGATTTCCCTTTAAAGTCGCTATTAAATCATCAATCGTATTGTTCTCAAAACCCAAACGGTGCATTCCCGTATCGAGCTTTATATGAATAGGAAAATGTTTTAATTTTTTTTGTTCGGCAATTTTCAGGAAAGCGCGTAATCCCTTCAAGCTATAAATTTCAGGTTCTAACTGATGCTGAATGATCGCTGCAAAACTCGTAGTTTCCGGATTCAATACCATAATTGGTAAATTAATCCCACCATTTTTTAACGAGATCCCTTCATCGGCGAAAGCCACT
This sequence comes from Flavobacterium esculini, assembly GCF_048284325.1. Classification (NCBI taxonomy): domain Bacteria; kingdom Pseudomonadati; phylum Bacteroidota; class Flavobacteriia; order Flavobacteriales; family Flavobacteriaceae; genus Flavobacterium; species Flavobacterium esculini. The sequence goes on from NZ_JBLVPI010000001.1 coordinate 61,099, forward strand.
CCCAAGTAATCCACTTTATGATGTTCCAGCAATTTGGCTATTTCAAGACCTCCGCTTCCGTAGCCAAAAGCTTTTACCATCACCATTATTTTGGTTTTTGGTTTCAGCTTTGATTTAAAGAAATTCAGGTTATGACTGATGGCATTCAAGTTAATTTCCAGAACGGTTTCGTGTGTTTTCTCCTCTAATAAAGCCACAATTTCTTCAAAATGAAACGTGCGTGCTCCTTTAATCAAAATCGTTTCATTGTTGAAATTCAAATCGTCGAAACTTGAAATAAATGCTTCCGTATTTTTGAACGTAACACAGTTGGTGAATTTATTTTCGAATGACGAAATGGTTTCTCCAATCCCGATAACTCTCGTAATTTTGTTAGAAACTACCAATTGGGAAACTTTCGAATATAACGCTTCATTGGACAAACCACTTTGAAAAATGTCCGATAATATCAGGGTCTTTTTTTGACGTTTATTTTGACTCTCGAGAAAATCCAATGCGATTTTCAGCGATTGAAAATCGGAACTGTAACTGTCATCGATAATACTGCAATTATTAATTCCGTTTTTAACTTTGAGACGCATTTCCACCGGATACAACAATTCCATTCGGTTTTGAATCGTCTTTTCGTCATATTTAAAATACAACAAAATCATCAAACACGAAATCGCATTTTCAATGGACGCTTTATCCTGAAATGGAATTGTCAATTTGAATGAATCGGTTTTGTATCGGTATTGAATGGTTGTGCTATCGTTTTTAATTGCTGCATTGAAGACAAAAACATCGGCATCTTTAGCATCAAAACTCCAGGTAAATGCTTTTGCATTTTTAGAAATAAAGGAATCAACTATTTCATTCTTTTGATAAATGACTATTTCTGAATCTTCAAAAAGCAGCATTTTTTCTTTTATTTTTTCTTCTAAACTGGTAAAACCTTCGTCGTGTGCAGAACCAATATTCGTTAAAATCCCAATCGTGGGTTTGATAATGGGTTTCAGTTTTTCCATTTCTGAACCGGTGGAAATCCCAGCTTCAAAAATCCCAAGATTGTGTTGTTCATTAATTGCCAAAACGGACAAAGGAACTCCAACCTGTGAGTTGTAGCTTTTTGGACTTCGAATAATATTATAATCCGGACTTAACAGAAAATTAAGCCATTCCTTCACTATCGTTTTACCGTTACTTCCCGTCAATCCGATAATAGGAAAATGAAAAAGACCGCGATAATATGCTGCAAATTGTTGCAATGCCTCCAATGTATTTTTGACAACCAGGAAATTAGCTTTGGTTTCACAATCATCAGGAATATAGGCAACTACGAAGTTCTGAACTCCTTTTTCAATTAAATCTTTAATGTAACTGTGCGCATCATTATTGGTTCCAACCAAAGCAAAAAACAAGGTTTGCGAACCATTTTGCAACGAGCGGCTGTCGATAGAAATAGTATCAATTGAAACGGCACTGTTGTCGCCTACAAACTCTGCCTGAATTTGAGGAATTATACTTTGGATTTTTAGACTCATTGTTTTGAAACGCGAATGACGCCGATTTTACTGATTAACAAGAATTATTATATCGAAAGGAAAACAGCGTAACTTTTGCGAAAGCGCAGTAATTAGTTGGTTTCTTTCTAAAACTTCCTCAAAAATAACACTTCTTTTCAAAATGAAGACTTCGAAACGCTACAATTTACAGCTATTGGTTCTTCTTAAAGACAGCCGAAACAACTTTTAAAAATAGTGTAAAAGTTAAAAACACCATAAACCTCTACCTACTATTTTATCAGAATCGCTATATTTGTTTATCCAAATAACACTCAAGATCTTGAAAAAAATCCTGCCGATATTCTCTTATATTTTCCATCCGATATTTATACCGTTAATGGCAACGTTGGTTTACCTTTTTTTCAATGCGTCTTATTTTACAAATCAGGAAAAAATTTTCGTTTTTTTCCAAATCTTAATCATAACGGTAATCGTCCCTGTCCTGCTGTTTTTTATATTACGTGCTGCCGGAAAAATTGATTCTATAATGGTTGCCGAAGTTTCACAACGTAAAATTCCTTTACTCCTTCACTCGTTTCTACTTATTCTATTGGTTCGAAAAAGCATCTCTTTAGATCGATATCCCGAATTGCATTTCTTCTTTTTGGGAGCGTTAATGAGCACTTTACAAGCTTTAATATTGTCCTTTTTTAAGACAAAAGCTAGTTTACACATGATGGGCATCAGTTCCTTAACGGTATTTATTATTGGAATAAGTATGCATTATCAAATTCAAAGCACTTTTCTAATCGCCTTTCTAATTCTCATGAATGGTTTAGTCGCTTCATCCCGTTTAGAAATGAAGGCGCATACGACTACTGAACTGATTATTGGGTTTCTCCTGGGAAGTGTGTCGCAATTGCTTTTGCTGTATTTATGGTTATAGAATATAGAAAATAATTCCAATATTCAAAGAAGTCATATCGATAGGTTTGCCATCAATTTTTGCAGATTTGAAAAGTGAATTCAAACCATAATACGCATATACATTTATCGTATTGTACCCCGATGCAATATAGGCACCATATAGAAATTTATTGAAATCTTTATTCCCTGAAACAACTATTTTCCCTTGATCATCACTATAAATAGAACGGTCATAAATTAAATAGCTGAATTTAAATCCTCCGTAAATCCTCCAAAACTTATAGCTTTCATAAGTTGACGTCCTCCACCTGAACTCAAGAGGAACCTCTATTAATAGTTGTGAAAATTTATTTTTGCTAAAGGTTGTTTCGCCACCAATAATGGAATATGTGGGCGTTTCATCCGTTTTAGAAATGGCAAGATTTTGGTTGTAATTGTTATACGAAAAACCAATTCCGGAAGCGATTGCAACGGTTCTATTTTTATTTATAGGCATATCCCTAAGAAAACCAGCCGAAAAACCGGTTGACAATTTATTTTGGGATAAACCTTCCGGTTTTTTCGTCAAAGTATTGTATGTAAATCCAAAATAAAACTGATCTTCTCTGTATAGCGAATCAATTTTAACTTTTGGATTATTTTCAGCAATCACATTTTCTTGAGAAAAAACATGAAAAACAGATAAGAAAAGGAAACAACTCAGAAATAATCGCATATGTCTTGGGTTTAAAATTGCTGACGGATAATTTCAAACAAAGATTAGTTTTCACTTCTCCTTCCAGCCTTACAAATATACCCATTTGATGGTTTTATTATATCTAATGGGGACAAAATAAATTTTTAACTCCCCAAATTAACGGAAGAATCTAAAAAGGGGATTAAAAGAAAAACCAGAATATTTGGTTTTCTTTTAATCCCCCTCTATTAATATAATTGTATCTTTTTAAAATAACAAAAAATGCTTCAACTGAATATTCTTCTTCGACATCAGGAAATTCCGTTACTAAACCCCGCTGTAGACACTAAATCCGCCATCAATAGGCATGACAATTCCAGTTATAAAACTTGCGGCATCTGAGCACAGAAACTGTACTGCCCCATTTAATTCATTGATATCACCAAAGCGTCCCATAGGAGTTTGGGCAATCACTTTCTTGCTGCGGTCCGTTAACGATCCGTCTGGATTAATCAAAATATTGCGGTTTTGCTCTCCGATGAAAAAACCCGGTGCAATAGCGTTGACACGTATACCATCCCCATATTTCATAGCCAAATCACAAGCCAACCATCTCGTAAAATTATCTACCGCACTTTTAGCGGCAGAATAGCCCGGAACACGGGTAATAGCAGCTATAGCAGCCATTGACGAAACATTTACAATAGAACCTTTTCCTTGTTTTGCCATTATTTTACCAAAAGCCTGACTTGGATAAACCGTTCCGTTCAGGTTTAAGTCCACTACTTTATCCCATTCGTTCAACTCCAAATCAAAAAAACATTGGTCCGACTTTAGTGTTGCACCAGGCGTATTTCCTCCGGCAATGTTCAATAAAATATCTATTCTGTCCCATTTTTCCACTATCTTTTGAGCAACTGTTTCTAATTCCTCTTTGTCCAACACATTGCAAACAAATCCAATCACTTCTGCTCCTGTAGCTTGAAGTTCAACAACCGTGGCATCCACTTTTTCTTGTTTTGTACCCAGCGCCACTACTTTTGCACCAGCGCTTACAAAATTACGTGCAATACTTCCTCCCAACACACCACTTGCACCAGTAATGACTGTAACTTTATCTTTTATACTAAACTGATTATCCATACTATTTACTGTTTATTTCATTTTTTACTGTGGCAATGATTCCTGAAACTTGAGCTAATGCAAACATACGTCCTAAAAATGAATACCCGGGATGATATGTTTTATCAACATCATCCAGCATCAATTTCCCATGATCGATACGCATGGGCAAATTTGGATTTTCTTTTTCGAAGATTCGGACAACCTCAATCAAATGACCGCGTCCTTCCAGATGGGATGCTTCCACGAAATTCCCGTTTTCATCTACATCAGTGCTTCTTAAATGTACAAAATGCGTGCGTTTTGCAAATTTTCTGGCCAATTCAGGCACATTATTACGCAAACTTGCGCTCAAAGAGCCGGCACAAAAAGTCAAGCCATTATTAGGACTGTCCACAGCATTCAAAAGCCATTCGATATCATCTGCTCCGCATACAATTCTGGGCAATCCAAAAACAGCAAATGGAGGATCGTCAGGATGCACACAAAGATTTACACCATATTCCTCAGCCGTCGGAATGACACTTTCGAGAAAATATTTCATATTTTCCCTCAATTGATTTCTGTCAATTCCGTCATATAATTTTAACAAACGCTTGAATAGCTCAACCGGTTGTTGATCCCCTTCTTTAATGTTCCCATTGATAAACCCCTGTGTTTTGACAATGATTGTTTGAATCAACTCCTCTTTTTCTGTTTCAGTGATGCTTTTATCCAATTCCTGAACTGCCTCTAATTCCTTAGCTGAATACTCTTTCTCAGCGCCTTCCCGTTTCAGAATTTTCAAATCGAAATAAGCAAAACGCACTTTATCAAAATAAAGCGTCATGGTTCCATCTTCCTGTTTTTTATATAAATCAGTACGAACCCAATCAATCACGGGCATAAAGTTATAACAAACTGTTTTTAGCCCTGCTTTTCCAAGGTTTTCAAGACTAGTTCGATAATTCTCCAGTAATTGCTCTCTTTCTTTTCCGCCATATTTAATACTTTCCGAAACCGGTAAACTTTCCACCACCGACCAGCGTAATCCGAAGCTCTCTATATAATGCTTCAAATCATTGATTGTATCCAATGTCCATACTTCCCCATTAGGGACATCATGCAATGCGGTCACAATTCCTTCTACGCCTATTTGACGAAGCATAGTAAGGGTAATATTGTCTTTTTTACCGAACCACCTCCATGTTTTTTCCATATAAATTACTTTTAATTATCACAAAATTTACTCCCCGGACGCAACTATTTTCTTCCAGTTGTCCAATGGCTTCTATTCTATTTTTTCTTTAATAAAAATCGTTATCTCCTTTAAAATTAATCAAGCACAATAATAAGAATCTAATTTTTTAGAACTATCCTGATTGCTATAATTATAGCAAAGTCATTAAATTAAACCGACTTAAATTAATCTATTGATTTAAAGAAGTTTAAACATTTTTTGAATAAATTGCTTGTTAAAAAATTAAAACCAATATTTTTACTTTAAAAATTTTTAACGATTACTCAAAAACGTCTTCAAATCAAGACTTAAAACAATATAAACGATGCAAATTGGAATTATAGGATTAGGAAAAATGGGCTTCAACCTTGCCCTTAACTTACAACGAAATGGTTACGACGTAGTAGCCCAAGATGTCAATACTGACTTTGTAACAAAAATTGGTCAGGAAGGAATCACAACCGCACATTCCGTGAAAGAATTGTGCCAAAAACTGAACGACCGAAAAGTGATTTGGCTAATGGTTCCGGCAGGAGAAATTGTAGACGGAGTTATCACTTCCCTAATTCCTTTTTTAGAAAAAAATGACATTATCATTGACGGAGGAAACTCTAACTATAAAGATTCGAAACGTCGCTATTCTCAATTGAAAGAACTTGGCATTGACTTTTTGGATTGTGGAACTTCAGGAGGAACTTCAGGAGCCTTGAATGGTGCTTGTACGATGATTGGTGGAGACGCTCCAGTATTTGAACATGTCGCGCAAGTTTTTAAGGATATTTCTGTTGAAAATGGTCATTTATATACCGGTGCAGCCGGAAGCGGACATTTTACTAAAATGGTTCACAACGGAATCGAATATGGAATGATGCAATCCATAGCTGAAGGTTTTGAGGTTTTTGAACATTCTGAATTTGATATTGATTTCGAAAAAACGGCTAAACTGTTCAATCATGGTTCCGTGGTGCGCAGTTGGTTAATGGAATTAACCCAAAATGCTTTTTCGAAAGACCCTAAATTAGATAGTATTAAAGGAATTATGCATTCTTCGGGTGAAGGAAAATGGACACTCGAAACAGCCTTGGATTTAGGCGTTCCTACTCCTGTTATTGCCCTTTCCATCATGATGCGCTACCGTTCCCAAATGCAGGATACTTTCTCCGGAAAAGTAGTAGCAGCACTTCGCAATGAATTTGGCGGTCATGCAGTAGAAAAAAATGAGTAATAGATTTTTTTATTTCATTTAAAAACAATCTCGACTGCGCTCAATTTGACACCCATTATCTGATTTCTAATTTATCAAATTCCAATCTATGTCCATATTGATCTTAATTGCAAGTATCCTTTTATTGCTTGTTTTGATATCCGCAGTAAAACTCAATGCTTTGATTTCATTGATTATTGCTTCCTTTTTTGTGGGAATTACCAAAGGCATGCTATTTCCTGACATCATAAATTCCCTTCAACAAGGAATAGGAAGCACACTGGGTTCTTTGATTTTGATTATTGCCCTTGGAGTTATCTTGGGGAATATCCTTTCAGATAGTGGTGCAGCACAACGAATAAGTTCGGTGATGATTCGGTCTTTTGGGATAAAACACATCAAATGGGCGATGTTGCTTACAGGTTTTGCAGTAGGAATTTCGATGTTTTACAATGCCGGGTTTGTGATTTTGATTCCAATGGTTTTCGCTGTCGCAAAAACTACTAAGCAACCCATTATTTATCTTGGAATTGCCATGGCTTCGGCACTTTCAGTAACACACGGTTTTTTGCCACCTCATCCTGGACCAACTGCCATTGCCGTGATTTTTAAAGCTGATATTGGAAAAACACTACTCTACGGATTAATAATTGCCTTTCCTACTTTAGTGATTGCCGGAATTATTTTTCCAGAATTCATTAAGAAAATTATCGCTAATCCACCCAAAGGATTATTCGAAAGCAAAACATTCAACGAAAACGAAATGCCATCTTTCGGCATCAGTTTTCTGACGGCGCTAATTCCTGTCATTTTGATGGCACTGGCAACAACAAGCGAATTAATCTTACCCGAAGAATCCTCTTTACGTCATATTCTTGGATTCATCGGAAACCCAACCACTTCAATGCTAATTGCGGTGCTGTTTGCAATTGTATTTTTAGGAATCAATCGCGGAAGAAAAATGCAGGACATTATGGATAAATCCAGCTCGGCATTGAGTTCTGCCACGATGATTATAATGATTATTGCGGCTGGGGGCGCTTTCAAACAAGTATTAATCGACAGTGGCATCGGTACTGATTTAGCTACTTCTTTCGAACAATCAACACTTTCTCCTTTACTTTTAGGTTGGTTAATCGCAACGATTATTCGCATTGCACTGGGTTCAGCAACTGTAGCAGGATTAACCGCTGCAGGAATTGTACAGCCTTTAGTGGCCAGTTCAGGAATAAATTCTGAATTAATGGTACTATCCATTGGAGCAGGAAGTTTAATGTGTTCACATGTGAACGACACGGGTTTCTGGATGTTTAAAGAGTATTTCGGAATCAGTATTTCGGATACATTTAAAACATGGACCGTCATGGAAACTATCATTGGAGTAATGGGATTGATTGGTGTCCTATTGCTGAATTTACTGGTGGGATAACCCAAATTAAACTAAAAAATGGAGCAATTTTACATAGGAATAGACATTGGTACCACAGCAACAAAAGCCGTGTGTTTTGACATAACTGGAAAAGTGATTCGGGAATGCAGCCAATCCTATCCCATGTATCATCCTGAAGCGGATTGGAGTATTCAAAAACCCGATGAAATTCTTGCGGCAGTTTTTGGATGCATCCAAGAAATCACAAAAGGGATTCAACCTCAATTCATCAGTTTTAGTTCGGCTATGCAAAGTATAATAGCAATAGATGATATTGGGAAACCGCTCACTGATGCCATTCTATGGGCAGACAATAGAGCACATTCACTTGCCGAAACAATAAAAAAATCAGAACAAGGACTCCGTTTTTATCAAAAAACAGGCATTCCTATTCATACTTTTTCTCCCATGACTAAAATTGCTTGGTTGAAAGAAAATGATGCTACAACTTTTTTTAAAGCGCATAAATTTATTAGCATCAAAGAATACATTTGGCATCATCTTACTGGTGAATATGCAATCGATTCCTCCATGGCATCGGGAACGGGCCTAATGAATATTCACACACTGCAATGGGAATCGGATATTTTGGATTATTTAAAAATAGCAGCATCCCAACTTTCCATTATTGTTAGTCCAACGCATCAAAGCAAAGGGCTTTCCGATGGTTTTGATTATATTCTAGGTGGCGGTGACGGAGTGCTGGCGAATTTAGGAGCCGGAGCAATGAAAACTGGACATATGGCGTTATCCATTGGAACCAGCGGTGCGGTGCGTTTGCCAATTGACAAACCTTATATTGATTCCCAAATGCGAACCCAATGTTACCATTTGATGGACAATCAATACTTAAAATTAGGAGCGGTTAACAATGGTGCAATTGTTTTGCAATGGCTGAAAGAATCCATCTTAAAAACAGACGAATCTTTTGAAGAATTGTTGGAACAAGCTAAAATAATTCCTGCCGGATCCGAAGGATTGCTTTTTGTTCCTTATTTATTAGGCGAAAGAGCTCCTATTTGGGATGCTTCTGCTCAGGGAACACTTTTAGGTATACGAATTATTCATACTAAAGCCCACCTGATTCGAGCGACATTGGAAGGCATTTTATTTGGTTTATTAAGCATTACTGAAATCTTACTTCCTAATCCGGAAGAAAGACATGCAACTACTATCATGGCCAGCGGAGGTTTTGGAAAAAGTGACCTTTGGCTGCAAATAGTCGCTGATATTTTTCAAATGAAAGTAATCGTCGCCGAAACAATCGAAGCTTCTGCTTGGGGAGCTGTTTTAATTGGGTTCAAAGCTACTGGCATTACTATTTCAAATCATTCCAGAATTGGCAAAATCTTTTTACCCAATAAGGATAACAAAGAAATCTACGAACAGGGTTTTGAGAAATTCAAACGAGTTTATCCTTTGTTGAAAGATATTTAGTTAAATGGATTTAAGTATATTTAAGCTGTAACTTGGAATTAACTTCGTTGATCCTTGAAGGCGTCTCACAAAGAAATCAATGCTTAGCATTTCATGCCTGATTCTTTTTTGTTTTATGGCTTAGACCAACAAAAAATTTGTCACGCTATAAAACAAAAAATGCTTCCCTTTCAGGAAGCATTAATTTTATTGCAGAGAGGATGGGATTCGAACCCACGATGCAGTTACCCACATACTAGCTTTCCAGGCTAGCTCCTTCAACCACTCGGACACCTCTCTATTTTGGTTTGCAAAGAACACAAAAAAAACTGACTTAGAAAAGTAAAATCTGAATATTATACCATTTCTCCCCGTAAAGCCGTTTCAAAGATAGTTTTGAAGTCTTTTGGAGCTATTTTTTGGCTTAATAAATACATTAATTTTGTTATTGCCGCTTCGGTAGTGATGTCTTTACCTGAGATCACTCCTATTTTTTTCATTCCTGTACTAGTTTCATAATGCCCCATGCTAACACTTCCTCCAGAACATTGGGTAACATTGATGATGTACAATCCTTTTTCAATTGCTTTTCTTAAAAGTGCTATAAACCATTCTTCGGTAGGAGCATTTCCGGCTCCGTAGGTTTCTAAGACAATCCCCTTAAGATTTTGAATATTAAAAATAGCTGACAGAACGGTTTCGTTTATTCCAGGAAACATTTTTACGATAACCACATTATCATCTAAAGTTTTATGAACCTTTAATTTTCTGACCCTTGGTATCGGTAAAAATAATTCGGGATTTCTATTTAAATGTACGCCAGATTCTACCAAAGAAGGGTAATTTGGGGATGTAAATGCTTTAAAATGTTCTGCATTTATTTTTGTCGTTCTATTGCCACGGTATAATTTGTATTCAAAATAAAGACAAACTTCTCTTATAACCGATTTTCCATTTTCACGTAAAGAAGCGATTTGGATAGCCGTAATCAAATTTTCTTTGGCATCCGTACGCAGATCTCCAATAGGTAATTGTGATCCGGTAAAAATGACTGGTTTAGATAAATTTTCGAGCATAAAACTCAATGCAGATGCCGAATACGACATGGTGTCCGAACCATGGAGCACCACAAATCCATCAAATTCAGCATAATTTTCTTCGATGATTGAAGCAATTTTAGCCCACTCTTGAGGATTCATATTGGAGGAATCTATGGGGCTTTCGAAAGAAACCGTTTCAATCTCACAATCCAATTGTCTCAATTCCGGGATTCTCTGTAATAATTTACTAAAATTGAAGGCCTTGAGCGCACCTGTTTCAAAATCTTTCCTCATACCAATGGTTCCACCAGTATAAATTAGAAGTATTTTGGCTTTAGATAACATTATGATATTTTAATTTATTCACAACCGGATTAGCATACATCGCTAAGAATCCTTCCAAGGCAATGGGATTATCATGATCAATACGCATTTCTAATCTACGCTCAAAAAGTGATTTCTCGTTTTCAGTATATAAATGCGAATAAGTATTGGTTTTATTTACAATATCATATGCGATGAAATTCGTTGGCCACAATTTATAGTTGCTCAATACCGCATCATCAATAACTTGTGCCAGTGCTACTATTTGTTTATTGCAATTGTCATTCTCAGTAGCAAGTACGTCTATTTCAGTGTCTAAAACTTTCCCTATGTGAATATGGATCCTTTTCTTTTGTCCCAAAGCGCCACTAAGAATTGTCATGAAATCTTCGTTTTTTTCTTTAATGTAAACTTCATTATTGGCTTCGGCCATTAATTGAGGCATTTTCAACGCATCCGTTGGATCATATTCATAGGAAATCGAAACCGGTACGATTTTGATTTTTTTGAAATAATCCATCAAATTCTTTTCATCAGAAGCCATTCCCAACATTTTCAAAACACCCGGATTAGTGGCATCATTGCCATCTTTTGTTCTTCCTTCGCGCTGTGCTATCCAAACGGAACGGTTTTCATGAAGTAACAGATGACCTATATATTCTGACAACAGTTTTGAACTCTGTAACATTTCTCTTGGCGTTAAGCCACGTTGTACCAGAAAATTACGATTCAATTTTGCTAATGTCTTTAGAAAAGATTTCTTTACTAAATTATCTCCTATTGCAGAAGCTGTCATCACTAATCCATGCTCAAATAAAGCAGAATTTAATAATGTGGTATCTAAAAGAATATCACGATGATTCGAAATAAACAAGTAAGAGGTATTGGGTTCTAAATTTTCGAACCCTGAAGTGGTTAACCCTTCCGAACTTTTTTCTAATACTTTCTGAACGGAGTGGTAAATAAAATTACATTGAAAATCACGAATAGAATGCGTTTTTCTGAGCTGTTCTTTCCAAACTTCGTCAGCAACATCTGGAAAAGAAAAATTCATTAATGCCTTCATCATCGGATGATGAATCACATCTTGTAGAGCCTCGTTTATTTCGGAGTCATAAAATGGCCGAATCGCGTCAAATTTCTGCATTGTTAGTTTTCTATGTTTGTCTGGGCAAAAGAACAAAAAAAAAGTTAAAATAAAGTAAATTTGTTTTAAATCCCAAAAATTGCTTTAGAATTATCTGTTGTTATTGTCGCAATTTCATTTGGCGTCAGACCATAAATTTCAGACAACTTATTTACAACATTAACAAGATAGCTGCTTTCGTTCCTTTTTCCTCTATAAGGGATAGGCGCTAAATAAGGGGAATCCGTCTCTAAAACGATGTGTTTCAAATCTATTTGATTCAGAAATTGATCGATTTTCCCGTTCTTGAAAGTAACCACTCCGCCAATTCCAAGTTTCATATTATACGAAATCGCTTGTAATGCTTGCTCATAAGTCCCCGAAAAACAATGAAAAATCCCAAACAAATCCTCAGATTTTTCTTCTTCCAGAATTTCGAATATCTCCTCAAAAGCTTCGCGACAATGAATCACGATTGGTAATTTATAGTGTTTTGCCAGTTGAATCTGTCTTCTGAAAGCAATTTGTTGCTGTGGCAAATGCGTTTTATCCCAATACAGATCAATTCCTATTTCGCCAATAGCATAGAATTTTCTTTTAGCCAACTCTTCTTCCACATGTTGCAACTCTTCCAGATAATTCTCTTTTACATAAGTGGGATGCAAACCCATCATCAAGTATACATTATTTGGATATTTATGCTCTAAATCATACATCGATTCTGTACAAGTAGAATCGATTGCAGGAATAAAAAACCGGGAAACTCCGGCATCAATGGCTCTTTGAATCATTTCGCCACGGTCTTGATCGAATTCCTCCGAATATAAATGCGTATGTGTATCGGTGATTGTTGTTTTTGTTTCCAAGTGTAAAGTTTAAGGTTACAAAGTTGCGAAGTTTTTTAAAATTTACCCACAAAAGTCACAAAAGAAAAAAAGATACTCCAGAAAATTCTTTTGTATCTTTTTGTTGTGCTCATAAAAATGCTTCTTTTGTGACTTTTACACTCAAAAAACCTAATCCAACTCCTTCAGCAATTCCTGAACTTGATCATAACCTTCGTAATCTGAAGGAATCGTCAACAAGATTTCCTTACATGATTTATAGTCTTTCTGTTTTAATTTAGACAAGGCAAGACTCCAAATCGCTTTATTTTTATAGATGGAAGTTCCCGCTTTCAGTTCATTAAAAACAGATTCGGCTTCTTGAATTTTATTCGATTCCAATAATGAAATTCCATAAAAATATTGAATTTCGGGAGTTTTTTTCTCTTTTAGAACCGCTTCAAAAAACGGAATAGCGGCTGCATAATTTTTGGCATTGAAAGTCGTTTCTGCTTGTTTCAAATTGGCATCAACAGTGCCTCTTTCAGTGAAATAAGCATTCTCCTGTTGGTTGAAATCTTCAAAATTTGGATTTGGATTAAAAAGAAACAACCCAAACAAAACAGCAACTGATGCGGCAACCAAATAAATCCAAGGCTTGAATGCAATGACTTTTGCTTTCGGCTTAGAATCTTTAAAATGATTATTAGAAATCGATTGTAAATTTTCTTTGAAAGCACCAAACGCATCGGCATTCCCAAATTTATTTCCCAGGTGAAGATTCAATTCCTTGAAAGTGTCAAATGCTGAAGCCAATTCCGGATCTTCAGCCAATTGGTTCTCGAACTTTACTTTATCCTCGGCAGACAATTCGTCCTGAAGATATTGGTCGAATAGTATATAATGTTTCTCGTTCATGGCTAGGTGATTTTTAAAGATTTAAAACGACTCGTTTCCTGAATCCACTGGGTCAATTGCCCCGTACACAACGATTTTTTCTTGCGGACATACCCGTAAGTCACATTGAGTTTCTCCGCCACTTCTTCCATTGACTTAATAGTAAAACTCAATTTTAATAACTCTTTGCATTTGTCGCCCAGTTTTTGAAACATAGCATCAAAAAGCTGTTGTTTTTCCTCGAATGCTTCGGTTTCTGTAACCATCTCGGCTGTGGGTTCATTATTAGATGTAAAATCTTCATCAATTGTTACCTCTTTATTTGATGCTTTTTTCAATTCATTCAACCATTTCCTTTTACACAATAAAAAAAAGTACGCATCAAACGGGCAGGTGAGTTGCAATTTATTGGCTTTAGCCTGATTAAAAAGCAAAATCATAATTTCCTGTACCACATCTAGAGCCTGATCTTCATCACCGGAATTATTCCTTATATAGGAAACCACTTTGGGAACAAACTTCTTATAAATAGATTGAATGATTGCCGAATTATTATTGGTAAGTCCGTCTATATACATTTGGTCTGCATGAATCGCATTATTGTTAGCCATAAAAAACATTTTAAGGCTAATGTAAAAAAGAATCTGAAATAAATTCAAATTAAAGGGGTAACAATTATAAAACCAACTTGATATAGCTATGTAAACGTTCTTTAAACAACTTGAAATTATCCAACTTCTAAAAAAAATTAAAATTAAGGGGTAACAAAATAACAAGAGAGTTGATATAAAGATGTAAACGTTCTTTAAACAACTTGAAATTATCTAACCTCTGAAAAAAATTAAAATTTAAGGGGTAACAAAATAACAAGAGAGTTGATATAAGAATGAAGCCAAAAGAATCTGAAATAAATTTAGATTAAAGAGGGGTAACAATTACAAAACAAAAAGTATCTACTAAAAAAACAATTAGAAAAAACAATTTAAAAAATTAGAAATCATGAAAACAAATTTTAAAAACATCGGATTATTATTCTTAGCAACAATTTCATTAGTAAGCTGTAATGATGGCGACGACACCACTATTTCACCGGCATCGGCAGCAGAATTTACAGCTGTCAGAGCAGCGGCTTTAGAGGGACAAACACAAGATTTCACCATGACCGCAGGAACTGGAGTAATCACGTTAACCTCAGCCAAAGGAGTAAAAATAAAAATAAACGGCGATTGTTTGACCAAAGCAGGAAACCCAGTAACAGGAACCGTTGACATACAATTTGTAGAACTATTCGACAAAGGAAATATGTTAGTAACTAACAAACCTACCATGGGAATAATGGGAAATGGAAATAGAAACTTACTGATTTCCGGCGGAGAATTCTTTATCAAGGCAACACAAGGAGGAGTCGAACTTGCAACCACCTGTAACATTAATCTAATGGTTCCCGCAAGTTTAACAGACGGTATAGATACTGCCATGACATTTTGGACTGGAATTATAGATGCTAATGGAGACTTGGCCTGGAAAGATGCCAGAGATGCAGCTGGAACAAACGGAGGTAAAGGCGGCGTACAAGCAGAAGGAAACAACTATTATGTTTCTTTTGGAAACTTTGGATGGACCAATGTAGATAAATTTTACAGCGACCCAAGGCCTAGAACTACCATTCTTGCTGATGCACCTGACGGTTATAACAACACTAATAGCGCGATTTATTTATCATACGATGGCGAAGGACAAAATGCATTGGCAAAATTAGACACCTACACTGCAGCCGGATTATTCAGCGAACATTACGGTCAAATTCCAATAGGATTAGCATGTCACGTGATTTTTGCAACCGAAGACAACGGACAATGGAGATACGCCATCAAAGCCGTTACCGTTCAGGCAAACGATGTGTACACGTTCACTCTTGCTGAAACTACACTAGGTACCGAAGCCCAATTAGTAGCCGCAATCAATGCTATTCAGTAGCTTACAAAATAAATTTAATAAAAAAGTGGTGATTTGCTCATCACTTTTTTTTACATTTAAAAATATTTTTGAATTTATCCTGATGCTTTTTCAGGAGCTAATCCTGCTGTATACTGTATCTTTCTTGTCCAGAACTTGCTTCTGGAGCCTGAACTAAATTCAGGACAAGAAAGGATGCCGTTTCCATCAGGGCTAAAACCACCCCGATTATGAAACCAACTTTATTTTTCCTCTTATTTCTAACCTCTTTTCTACTTTATTCCCAAACAAAAGTAAAAGATACCATCACCCGAAGAGCAAACATTGGTTACAATCAAAAAGGGAATCTAGTCACTTTCAAGCCCGAAACACCGCCACTTATCCCAATCGCCGGCGCACCAAAACCCAGTTATTCCTACTTATGGGAAATGGGTGACGGACATTACAGCAAAGAAACGGAACCTAAACATGTCTATAAAACCAAAGGAACCTATACCGCGCGACTTACCGTCACCAATAATTACGATAACGGAAAACCACCGGCAACAAGACCAAAAAAAGTAGCGATAAACGAAGTTTCAGAAGACGTTTACAAAGACATTGCTTCTATCGAAGACCAAAACGGATTCGCTATCCAAAAAAATTGCGACCCTATTCCAGAGCAGGAAATGGTTGTTATTTTAAGTTATCAAAACATGGAAAACTATGTGAGCAGTGGTAAATTGTATCTTTTCTACAACGAAAAACAATTCAAAAACAACAACTTCGAATTGGTCGATTTTAGAACGCATGCCGGCGAACGCGAAATCAAGGAAAACACCATTGTATCGATAAATGATTTGGATGATTCTAATTCATATTTGGCCTCCAATGAAACTTTGTTTCCAGCCAAAAAATACAAAACCACCACCACCGAAGAGGATTTAGACGCCACGCTTTTAGAAGCCAATAAAACATACAAAAACGTTTCCATTCTGGAATTTGACGATAGTAATGCAACTGAAACCCGAAATGTTTTTTACACGTTCAAAACTACTCCCGAAATGATCAAAGATACCAGCGCAACCGTAACCATGCGAGGCATATTTGTTCCCAACCGAAGCTTCAAAAACCATAAAATAAAAAATCTGGAAATGCAAATCGTCACTTCGCACGATCCTAACAAAATGGGTTCTAATGGAAGTTTTCTGAATTACAGATTGGTGCGTTTCAAGAGAGTTAACTTCAAAACCCGTTTCCAGAACAATGGCGAAGGCCCAGCCAGAATGATTCGGCTAGAAACTGATATTCCGGATATGTTTGACAAGAAAACATTTCAAATTGATGATATGTATCCAAAATGCCCTATTTATCCCAAAGGCGAAGTACCCACAACGAGTTGTCTGGACACAATTATCAAACAAAATCAGATATTCTTCACCTTCAAAAATATTTATTTACCCGGAAGCAACCAAAAAAATGTAAAAGAAATTGACAGTACCAAGGGCTTTGTGAAATACTCCATGAAATTCAACAAAGACTTTCATAAGATAAAAACCAAAAGCAGAACCGCGATAATTTTTGACAAAAACGAGCCTATTATTACCAATTATGCCACTACCCGATTCTTACCGGGAATCTCCATTGGCGCCAAAGCCGGTTATAATTTGTATCCCGATTTAGAAAACTCCAAAAGCTATTTTGTTGGTGCAACCATTTCGCCTTTCAAATCCTATCGGTATTATTGGCAAGCCGAATTCCTAAACAGTATTCATTCCTTTGACAGTTCAATTGCTGTTGAAGAGACAATCGTAACCACCACTAATGGTGTTCGACAACTGCAGCGCACAACAAAAGCTACCAGCAACCAAAATATCAATTGGGAAATCCCGGTATTGATTCGTTATAACATCAATAATTATATTGGGGTTGGAGCCGGTTTGCAAGCGAACATCAATATTTCGGAAAAACAGCAACAAAGCCGTACAATAGAGACTTTTGAAGGCCCTACCGATAAATTTTTAATCAGCACAACCAAAGAATCTAATGCGGTTTCCAACTCTTTTACCAATTTAAAAACAGGTTTGCTTTTTGATTTAACGATTGGTGCAGCTAGAATTGGCCCAAGTCTGGGCGCCCGATATGTAATAAATTTCAAGGAGAATTTTAATTATTTTCAGTTTTATGGGATATGGAAGTTTTGAGTTAGTTTAAACACAAAAGTCATAAAAGAAAAGCAAAAGTCACAAAAGAAAAAATGATTAAAAAATTCCAATTTATAGGATATGGAAGTTTTAGTTTAAACACAAAAACCATAAAAGAAAAGCAAAAGTCACAAAAGAAAAAATGATGCAAATAACGAAAACGTATTTAAAGGATTTAACATATAAAATAAATGGCGCTGCAATAGAAGTCCATAAAGAATTAGGCCCTGGATTGTTAGAAAGTGTTTATCATAAATGCATAAAAACAGAATTAACGTTAAGAGGAATTTCATTCAAATCAGAATTGAAAGTGAGAATAAACTTCAAAGGAAATGAACTTGAAACGGATTACAGATGTGATTTATTAGTAGAAGATTGTATTGTAGTAGAATTAAAAGCACAAGATAACCTCCCTTCAATTCATCAAGCACAAATATTAACATATATGAAGCTCTTAAAAAAACCAAAAGGAATACTCTATAATTTTCATTGTATCAACTTATATAACGAAGGACAAAAAACATTCGTAAATGAATACTTCAACCTTTTAGACGATTAAAAGAAATGCCTTTTGTGACGAAAAAATTTAACACAAAAGACACAAAAGACACAAAAGCTTAGATAATATTAACTAGTAAAACTTTTGTGACTTTTACTTTTCTTTTATGACTTTTGTGTTTTAAACCCTTTTTAATGACAAAACCTATTTTCTTCCTTTTACTCTTTACAACTCTGACTATATTCGGACAGAAACCACTTACCCAAAAAAATAAAATATACAATGCCGTCGATGCTTTTGTGGCGAAAAAATTTAACACCAAAGACACAAAAGCCTGTGTCAGTTTTATCTGTATTTTATTAACTAGCAAAACTTTTGCGACTTTTGCTTTTCTTTTATGACTTTTGTGTTTAAAAACTTTTTAATGGCAAAACCTATTTTCTTCTTTTTATTCTTTACAACTCTGACTATATTCGGACAGAAACCACCCACCCAAGAAGACAAAATATACCATACAATTGATGCTTTTGTAGCTAATCCATCAGCTGAAAACTTACAAAATCTTACCACAACAGAAAAAGAATTTTGGAAGAATTCAAAGCCAAAATCTAAGAATGAACTGCTAGCCATGGTGGTTTTAAATTGCAACATTGCTTTCTATCAAAACCAATTTGGCAGAACCAATCAAGCAATTTCAAGCTACGAAAAAGCGTGGCAAATCTTTCAGAAAAACAAACTTCAGGATTATGACATTATCGAATATTGTCTGAAACCGTTAGGTAATTTATACACAATTTTAGGCGATTATGACAATGCCGAAAATACCATAAAACAGTATTATTTCATTGCAGAAAAAGAAAAAACTCCCGAAGCTTCGGGACAAAAAATAGCGGCCATTCTCAATTTGTCAAACGTGTACCAAAGTTCCGGCAAGAGTGTATTGGCTATAGAATTATTAGAAAAAACGATTAAAACGAAGCAGCTCTCAAACGCCCAAAAAGGAATTCTACTCAATAATTTGGGAGCCAATTATATCATTAGCGGTCACGCAACAAGTATAAATCCTGATGCATATCGAAAAGCTCAAAGCGCATTCGAAATGTCTAAAAAATTATTAGAAAAAGAAAAAAATCAATCTGAAACACTATCTAACGTTTACCGAAATTTAGTCTCGATTTATAGCCAGCAACAAGACTATGGACGTGCCAATTCGTATTTTGAAAAGGCAAGAAAGCTTTTTTTAGAAACCAACAATAAATCCCGAAGTTTCGGTACAAGAAAAATAGCAAAACTCGATTATGAAAATGCTTTACTGCTATTTGAACAGAAAAAATACACAGAAGCAAGTGGATTCATTTCGAATGTTTTGAGAACTTTAATTCCAAACTATTCCAATAAAAAAAACATTTTACCCAACCAAAATTCACTTTACGCTGAAACCGTTTTGCTGGACGCGTTAGATTTACAAGCCGAAATTTTCCACAGACAAAATCAATCCAAAAAAGCATTGGAAGCCTATGCGCTTTCATTCCATATCGAAGATTTATTTGCCAATCTTTTAGTTTATGAAAACTCGAAAATCATCAACCAAACCCGAGTTAGAAACCGTACCGAAAAATGCATCGCCATTTATGATTTACTTTATCAAAAGGAGAAAAAAAGCAACTATATAGAAAGTGCTTTCCAATTAGCCGAACGAACAAAATCAGGTGTTTTAAAAAGCTACATTGCCCAAAACAAAACGGCCACAAAGGAAGAAAAACTGCATTTGGAACAACTTCAAAACTGGAATAATGAAATCACAAAAGAGCAACAGAAAGGCGCTTTAGCCGATATTTCAAAAATAAACGAAGCCATCAAAAAGCAAAATTCATTGATGCTTTCGCTAAAAGATATTCACATCAAAAATGCTAATTCTGTTCCTGAAAATTTAGATCTAAACGCTCTATTTTCAAAACTGGAAAAAGACAAAACCATAATGATTTGCTATTTCTCCGGTTCCGAAAAAATGTATTATTTTACTTTGGAAAACCGACGAATCAAATTAAACTCTTTTAGTAATAATGCAAATTCCATTGTTAAAATATGGCAATTCTTAGACTATTTTAGTGATGCCAATGCCATTATAAATGATGTAAAAGGGTACAACCTTCATGGTAAAATTGCTTTTGATTTGCTGAAACTACCCAAAAACACAACCAACAAAAATCTCATTATTGTTCCTGATGGCATATTGAATTTTCTTCCGTTTGAAGCTTTAATCACAAAAGAAACGGCAACGAGTAATTTTGCCAAAATGCATTATTTATTGAATGATTTCAAGATTGCCTATAGCAATTCAGCTACATTTTATTTGAATGCAAAACCACATTCGACTGGACAGCAAACTGTTCTAGGGATATTTCCTATTTTTGAAAATACCGATTATCTATTAGCTTTTTCGAAAGCCGAAATGCAATCCATAAAAAAGGATTTTGGAGGGCAGTTTTTTGAAAACGCAACCGCAACATTCAATAATTTCAAAACGAATGCCCCTAATTATTCCATTTTACATTTATCCACACATGCAAGTGCAGGTGATACTGAAACGCCGGCCAGCATCAAATTTTACGATCAGGAAATCCTATATTCAGAATTGTACAACTTAAAAATCAGTCCTGATTTGGTCGTGCTGAGCGCCTGTGAAACGGGGATAGGAAAACTTTATAAGTCCGAAGGGGCCATGAGTATTGCCAGAGGTTTTCAATTTGCTGGAGCACAAAATTTGTTGTTCTCGTTATGGAAAGTAAATGATTATAGCACCTCCGTTTTTATGGATTATTTTTATAAAAATATAAAAAATGACGAATCCTATTTTGAAGCCAATGCCAATGCCAAACTGGGTTTCTTACAAGATAAATCGATTTCAAACGCCAAAAAATCTCCTTATTACTGGAGCGCTTTTGTTTTTTACGGCGGAATTGAAACTCCAAAAAACAATAGTCTCTTAATCTATTTGTTGCTGTTTTTGGGTTGCTTCGGATTATTTTTCCTGTTGAAAAAATTATTTTCCAAAGTAAAAAAGAAGATTAGCAAAGTTCCTTAAACAACGAATCCTTCGTGTATCTTTGTAAAGACCCTTTCCTCTAACATAAAACCAGATACTGAAATAAATTCAGCATAAATGAAAAACCTCCACGATATTCTTAAAAAAGAAAAGTACAAAAAAGTAAAATTTAAGATTACCAAAACACAGCATTTATTAATAAAAGCAAAGATTAACGGCGTACTTGGCAACTTTATTCTTGACACAGGAGCTTCAAATAGTTGTGTAGGATTTGAGAGTATTGATTTGTTTTCATTGGAAGCCAAAAAATCTAAAACCAAAGCTTCGGGAGCTGGCGCAACCGGAATGCATACACAAATTGCCACAACTAACATTCTTCAACTGGGCAACTGGAAAGATGTAGCGTTTGATCTCGTAATTTTCGATTTATCCCATGTGAATGAAGCGCTGATCCAACACAAATCAAAACCTGTACATGGAATCATAGGTGCCGATGTTTTAATGAAAGGAAAAGCGATCGTGGACTATTTTAATTATTGCTTATATTTACAATAATAACCGTCATTTAAACCTCAAAGAAACATGAAAAATATTTTCAAAAAACTATTGATATTGATGGCACTACTTTTATTTTCTTGTTCTCCCGATAACTTAACAAACGAAAATGAAACAATAACCAATTCAGATTCCAACAATTCCAGTATTTTGAAAACCAGCGCTTCAAAAATTTCAAATACTACCGCTTCAAAAATTTGGAACTTCAATAATTTAACGGAATGGGAAGATGCTACTCAAGTTGGCAATCCAAATTACTGGATTGAAAATGGAAATTTGCGCATTTTTACCAATCCAAATACTTGGGAACGATCAAAAGTAAAAACGATTTCAAGTTTTGCCGCAGGAACATACCGTTGGACTGTTTTTGTCCCTGAAATGGGTGTTGGCGACATGGCAAGCATTGGAGCTTTTTTATACAATAACGACACACACGAACTTGATTTTGAGATTGGTTACGGAAAGCAAGCCGTCCGAGATCAATTAGCGGCAGAACCAGACGATCTTATCGTATATATGACCTCACAGGGCTATCCATTCCAATCTGTTCAAAAGAAGATCAAAAGAGAACAATGGTATAATCTTACGTTACAATTAACACTAACCTCAAACGGGCGTTATACCGTAAGTTGGAAAATCAATGATGCAATTATGGCAACTGTTCAACTTAGTTATGGAAAAACCACCAAATTTAAGATCTATTGCAGTGTCGAGAACTTACAATTTATAGGCGAACACATTCCGCAAAGTCAAAATTATACTCTTTTTGATGTGGTGGAGTTTAAAGGAATTTAAAAAAATTCATAAAAAAATCCCGTTTAGTAAAACTAAACGGGATAGAGATTCTTCTTGTCAGAATGACAAAATAGGTATTACAATTCTAATGCTTTTTTAGGATTGTTATCCAACAATAATTCTAATGGGTTTTCCAAAGCTTCTTTTACTGCTACTAAGAAACCAACAGACTCACGTCCATCAATAATTCTGTGATCATACGATAAAGCTACGTACATCATTGGGTGAATTTCCACTTTACCGTTTACAGCAATTGGACGCTCGATAATGTTGTGCATTCCAAGGATTCCAGATTGTGGAGGATTGATAATTGGTGTACTCAACATACTTCCAAAAACACCACCGTTAGTAATCGTGAACGTTCCCCCAGTCATATCATCAACTGTGATTTGCCCGTCACGAGCTTTTAATGCTAATCTTTTAATGTCCGCTTCAACTCCACGGAATGTCAAGTTTTCAGCATTACGAACTACAGGAACCATTAATCCTTTTGGTCCTGAAACCGCAATTGAAATGTCGCAAAAATCGAAAGCAATCTTATGATCACCATCCATCATTGAATTTACATCTGGGAATAATTTTAATGCTCTGGTTACTGCTTTTGTAAAGAAAGACATATATCCTAAACCAATTCCACCATGTTTTGCTTTGAACGCATCTTTGTATTCATTACGGATCAAGTTGATAGGCGTCATGTTTACCTCGTTGAACGTAGTCAACATCGCTGTTTCATTTTTAGCGGCAACTAATCTCTCCGCTACTTTTCTACGCAACATAGATAATTTAGTACGCTCTGTTCCACGAGATCCACCTGTAGGTGTTCCCATAGATGGAACTGCATTTACTGCATCATCTTTAGTTATTCTTCCGTCTTTTCCAGTTCCTGTTACTGAAGCTGGTGCTATATTTTTTTCGTCTAATATTTTTCTTGCTGCCGGAGATGGAGTTCCTGAAGCATAAGTTGCTGCTGGAGCTGCCGCTACCGGAGCCGCTTTTGGCGCTTCTGCTTTAACTTCAGCTTTTGGCGCTTCAACTGCTTTTGCAACTTCTGCCGCTGGTGCAGCACCAGATGGTTTTGCAGCACTAGTGTCGATTAAACAAACTACTGCTCCTACTGCTACAGCATCGCCTTCTTCTGCTTTTAATGTAATGATTCCGCTTGCTTCTGCAGGCAATTCTAATGTTGCTTTATCAGAATCAACCTCAGCAATTGCTTGGTCTTTCTCTACATAGTCTCCGTCTTTTACCAACCAAGTTGCAATTTCAACTTCTTTTATAGATTCCCCTGGTGATGGGACTTTCATTTCTAAAATCATGTTCTATTATTTTAAATTATGAATTTTAATTTTTACAACAATTACTTTATTACTAACAAAATAATTGGATTATTTTTTTGTTTATGGGGTCGAAATATAACTATTATTAACTGGCAATATAGTATAAACTTCTCCATCTGCTTTTCGCTTGGTATATTTTTCCATCGAACGTTTCACTAAATCCTCTTGATCTTTTTTGGCTTCAGCCAAATCATCATCACTAATACTGTATTCTTTTGCACCTGAAATAGCTTCTAAAATATTTGCTTTTTTCCTTTCGTACTTTTTAATATTTTTATAATTATTCTGATTATTATCAAAAGGAACTAATTTCACTCCAGCCTTAAAAGCACCCATTTGAGGCTCTGAATCAATTATATAGACTTTCCCTGCTTCTAGTTCAGCTTCAAGATAATCTATATTTTCAGATTTAGACCAAAACAAATGTTTTCCTGGTTCACATTCGTAAGCTAAAAACTTTCCATGATTAAACTTTCCTAAATATTTATCTCCATCAAAATATTTAAAATTAATTAAAAATCCTGTTGATGATATTCTGGTGAAATATACTATTGACTTTCCTTCACTTGGCTTTCTTAATTCTTGGGAATATGAAAAAGCAAAAATCAGATTAAAAAATAATAGTACTATAATTTTTTTCATAATTAACTATCTAAATAAATTTTTATCGAATACCATTCGTATTGCATCGGCCTGACGGCGTTTCGCTCTTGTATAACTTCCTGCTGCCGGTGCTGCATAAGCTTTTAACGAAGCCAATCTCCATTTTACTAAATCGAAATTCATCAACATGTAACTGTAAGCTCCCATGTTTTTAGGCTCTTCTTGTGCCCAAACATAATCATCGGCGTTTGGATATTTAGCGATAATGGCTTTTAATTGTTCTACCGGTAATGGGAATAATTGTTCGATTCTAACCACTGCAACATCGTTACGACCGTTATTTTCTCTTTCGGCAGTAATGTCATAATAGAATTTACCCGTACAGAAAACTAATGTTTTCACCTCCGCTTTATTTACTGTTACATCATCAAATGTTTCTTGAAAACTACCATTTGCAAAGTCTTCAACAGAAGAAACTACTCTTGGATCACGCAATAGACTTTTTGGTGTAAACACAATAAGTGGTTTACGGAAAGTGGTTTTCATTTGTCTTCTCAACAAGTGGAAGAAGTTGGCTGGCGTTGTACAATCAGCAACATACATGTTTTGTCTGGCGCAAAGTTGTAAATAACGTTCCATTCTAGCTGAGGAATGTTCCGCTCCCTGTCCTTCATATCCGTGAGGCAATAATAAAACAATACCGTTTTGATTGTTCCATTTATCTTCCCCACAAGAAATGTATTGGTCAATCATAATTTGAGCTCCATTACTGAAATCTCCAAACTGTGCTTCCCATATTGTAAGTGTATTTGGGTTTGCAAGAGCGTAGCCATAATCAAAACCTAAAACACCATATTCAGATAAAAGAGAATTAAAAATATTGAATTTCCCTTTTTTATTTTCGATAGCATTCAATAAGATTACTTCTTCCTCAGAATCTTCTACTTTAACCACAGCGTGGCGGTGAGAGAATGTACCACGCTCCACGTCTTGACCTGAAATACGAATATCAAAACCTTCTGTCAAAAGCGAACCATAAGCTAATGCCTCTGCAGTTCCCCAATCTATAGTGTTATTGTCGTAACCCGTTTTTCTATCAGTAACAATTTTACTTATTTTATTGATGAACTTCTTATCTGACGGTAAGCTTGAGATTGTTTTTATGATAGAATCTAATTCATCTTTAGAATAAGAAGTATCTACGTTTTCAAGCATTTGAGTATCTGTCACTTGTTCAAATCCTTTCCATTCATTTTTCATAAATGGAGTAATAATTGTCAAGTCTTTTTTACGGGATGCCTCAAGATTTACTTCAAGATTAGATTTGTATTCTTTTTCTAATCCATTTACATAAGTAGCATCAATAACTCCTTCGGATAATAGCTTTTCAGCATAAATATCTCTAGGATTTTGATGTTTTGCAATAATTTTATATAAAACCGGCTGCGTGAAACGAGGTTCGTCACCTTCATTGTGTCCGTATTTTCTATATCCTAATAAATCGATGAATACATCACGACCAAATTCCATTCTGAAATCCAAAGCAAAAGACATCGCATGTACTACCGCTTCTGCATCATCTGCATTTACGTGCAATACTGGCGAAAGGGTTACTTTGGCAACATCTGTGCAATAGGTTGAGGAACGGGCATCCAGATAATTAGTTGTAAAACCTACCTGATTGTTGATTACAATGTGAATGGTACCTCCCGTTTTATATCCGTCCAATTGTGCCATTTGCACTATTTCATAAAGAATTCCCTGACCAGCAATTGCGGCATCCCCGTGAACGGCGATTGGCAATACTTTAGAGAAATCATTAGGGAAATATTTATCTTGTTTTGCTCTTGTAATTCCTTCAATTACTGCACCCACTGTTTCAAGGTGAGAAGGATTTGGAGCTAAATTAATATTTATCTTTTTTCCTGTACGGGTAACTTTATCAGCTGTAAGACCTAAATGGTATTTTACGTCCCCATCAAAATATTCCTGATCGTAATCCTTTCCGTCAAATTCTCCAAAAATGTCTTGGGTAGATTTACCAAAAATATTGGCCAAAACATTCAAACGACCTCTATGAGCCATTCCCATTACAAATTGTTCCACTCCTTTTTCGGCTGCTTTTTCAATCAAAGCATCCAAAGCTGGAATTACAGATTCTCCTCCTTCAAGTGAAAATCGTTTTTGACCGACATATTTTGTATGTAGAAAATTCTCGAAAGAAACTGCTTCATTTAATTTATCAAGAATGGATTTCTTCTCCTCAGCAGAAAAATTAGGCTGATTATCATTTATCCCCAATTTATTCTGAATCCAGTCCACCACTTCCGGTTTACGAATATACATATACTCGACCCCAATGTGCTGACAATAGATTGCCTCAAGGTGCATTATAATTTCCTGAAGTGTACAAGGCTGAATACCGATAACCTTTGCCGCATCAAAAACAGTATTTAAATCTGCTGCCGAAAGCGAAAAATTCACGATGTCCAGTGTAGGCAAAGTAGCTCTTCTTTCTCTTACGGGATTTGTTTTTGTAAACAAATGTCCACGAGAACGGTACCCGTCAATCAATTTTAGTACGTTAAATTCTTTTTGAAGTTTTTCCGATACATTTGAACTCTCAATATTCCCAGCAGCAACATTTGCGATGTAGGTTACTGGAGTTTCTGGATTCTCATCATTATAAGTAGTCATTCCAAAGTCAAAACCTTGAAAGAAACTTCTCCAACTTGGCTCTACGCTATCTGGATTTACTAAATATTGATCGTATAATTGTGCGAAAAATTCGGTGTGTGCTGCGTTTAAAAATGAAAACCTATCCATAATGCTAGTGAATATACTTTTTGTTAAATAGTTTGACAAAAGTACGATAATCAATTCTATCTAAATCGATTTTTTACGTACTTTTACGTAAAAATTTGTTAAAAAAACCCTTAAAACATGAAAAAAACTCATCAATTAGCCATTTTAAGAACTTTTTTGATTTCGATAACCTTATTCTCTTCCCATTTTTTATTAGCACAACAACAAACGATTGATCCCCAATCGCAAAGTGATTTTTGGAAGAAAGTTCAATTTGGAGGAGGTATCGGATTGGGTTTTGGCTCTGAATATACTAATATTTCATTGGCTCCTAGTGCTATTTACAACTTCAATGAATATGTAGCTTTAGGCATTGGCGCCCAATATACTTACGCAAAACAAAAAAATTATTACGCCTCCCATTTATACGGCGGGAGTATTATAGCACTCTTTAATCCTATTAACGAGATTCAACTTTCGGCAGAGTTAGAGGAATTAAGAGTCAATGTAGATTTAGATGGTTCCAATAGCAATTCCCAAGATTACTGGAACACCGGTTTGTTTCTTGGTGCCGGTTATAGAACTGGGAATGTAACTATTGGCGCTCGCTACAATGTATTAAATGACAGCAACAATGATTATGGTAACGCCTTCATGCCTTTTGTAAGGGTTTATTTTTAAATTAGCATCATGAAAAAGACACTAGAATTATTCTTCATTTTATTTATAAGTTCTGGTTTTGCCCAAAACAGTATTTTACAATCTGGCCCTATGGTAGGTTATTGCGAAATGAAAGAGGCTGTTATTTGGTTACAAACCAATAAAGACGCTACAGTCAAAGTTGCCTATTTCTCAACTGATAATCCGTCCAAAATATTATATTCCGAGAATTACACTTCTTCAAAAGATGTCGGGTATACCTATCATATTATTTTAGACCAGTTACAACCTGGCAAAAAATACAATTACAACATTTTTATAAACAATAAAAAAATTGAATTGCCTTATAAAACTTCGTTTTCGTCAAAAAAATTATGGCAATGGCGAGAAGATGCGCCTGATTTCACAGTAGCATTTGGCAGCTGCATGTATATCAATGAAACTGAATTTGACAGACCCGGAAAACCGTATGGAAGCGGATATTCTATTTTTGAAAGTATTGCTAAAAAAAATCCAGACATCATGATTTGGGGCGGAGACAACTCCTATCTAAGAGAAGCTGATTGGGATAGCAAAACAGGGATTTACCATAGAAACACACATTCGAGATCTATCAAGGAGATTCAGCCCTTGTTGGCAAAAACTCAAAATTTTGCAATCTGGGATGATCATGATTTTGGTCCGGATGATAGTGACCGTAGTTTTTATAACAAACACATCACTCAAAAAGCATTTAAAGATTTCTGGGCTAATAAAAGTTATGGAATAAGTCCGAATCAAAATGAAGGTGTTTTTTCTACTTTTAATTGGGGTGATGCGCAGTTTTTTCTAATTGACGATCGCTTTTTCAGATCCCCGGACAATAGAATTACTGGCGATAAAACTATGATAGGAACTACACAATTCGAATGGCTTATTGATGCTTTAAGTTCATCAGATGCCAGTTTTAAAATAATAGTAATTGGCGGTCAGGTAATTAACGCTGTTCCAAACACCGAGAATTATGGCCGCTTTCCCGAAGAAAAAGAAAAACTGCTAAGGGAGATTATAGACAATAAAATAAAAGGAGTCTTTTTTCTAACTGGCGACAGGCATTTTGCCGAAATGTCAATGCTTCCTCGTGAAAACACTTATCCCATTTATGACTGGACCGTTTCGCCATTGACAGCTGGAATTGTCTCTAAAAAAGTGTTAGATGAAAACAATAAATATAAAGTTATTGGGAGCGCATTTGTACAGAATAATTTTGGGACAATCTCTTTTTTAGGTCCGAAAGAAAACCGACAAATGAAACTTACTTTATTTGATGTAAATGGAAATGAATTATGGAATAAAATAATCTTAAAAAAAGAATTACAGTAACTAATACTTATTCCTAAACCATACTTTTTGCCATTCTCTTTTTAGGATTAAAAAAGCGACTTGTTCAGCCAAAATTACTAAATCTGAACCATCCAGCTTTTTTATTTGCTCTTCAGAAACATCAATAATATAAAGTAGATTAAGGTATTCGGCAAATTTATATTGAATTAGTCTGTAGATTTTTTCATGTAATTGTATCTTCAATTCATTGGGAGAGATACTCAACGGAAAATCAATTCCTTCGTTCGCAAGATTGAAATCCTTGTTGATCTGTTCAATTAATTTCAAATATAAATTTTCTCCTTCCGCTTCGGTAAGTAGTAAATCGGTATTTTTTGGAGCTATAAACATTTGATTTCAGATTGTTGATTAACGATTTTTGATTTTAAGAAACTGCTCTAAATATTTCATTTTTTTGAATTATACTGATTTTTGAAATAAACCATTATTTATCCGAAGTAAAACTTCTGCGATCAAAAATCGTTAATCTGCAATCAAAAATCTAAACTTTTCTTCCCATTAAATTTTCACCAAAAGTTCTTAGCATTGCTTTTTTATCAGCACTGATATTCATTTTATCTAATGTTTGGAAAGCTTTAAATGTAAAATCCTGAATGGCATCTTGTGTTGCTTTTGAGGCACCGGAGCTATTAAAAATCTCTTTCGCCGCCTTGATTTTATCTAAATTATCTTCTGGTTGAACAGAAAACAAATCCATCAATTGTTGTTGCTGCTCTTTTTCTGAAAAAGCAACGGCTTTTAGATATAAATACGTTTTTTTGTTTTCAATAATATCACCACCGACTTGTTTTCCAAAAGTTTCCGGATCTCCAAAAGCATCCAGATAATCATCCTGCAATTGAAAAGCTAAACCTAAATTAAGTCCAAAATCATAAATAAGATTTGCATTTTCCTTTGAGGCTTTAGCAATAATAGCACCCATTTTCATTGCTGCAGCAACTAAAACGGCTGTTTTATATTCGATCATTTTAAGATATTCCGGAATAGTAACATCATCTCTTACTTCAAAATCTACATCCCATTGTTGCCCTTCGCAAACTTCGAGAGCTGTTTTGCTGAACAATTTAGCCAGTTTACGAAATATTTTAGGCTGGTATTTCTCAAAATATTGATATGCCAAAATCAACATCGCATCACCTGATAAAATTCCGGTATTTATATTCCATTTCTCATGCACGGTTTGCTTCCCTCTTCGCAAAGGAGCATCGTCCATAATATCATCATGGACCAACGAAAAATTATGAAAAACCTCAACAGCCAAAGCAGCTGGCAACGCTTTTTTATAATCTCCGTCAAAAACTTCAGCGCTCATAAGTGTAAGTACCGGACGCATTCTTTTTCCTCCAAGATCTAAAATATAATGTATGGGTTCATACAAATTTTTGGGCTCTTTGGCTTCATATTGCGATTGCAAATATTCCGAAATAAACTCCTGATACTGATAAATGGTATGCATAAATTAATTTTTGGCTAATTTACAGTATTCACTCTTTATTCCAAACTACGTTTCTTAATGAAATGTTAAATAATCTAAAATACATTGGAAACTATTTTGGTATTCAAAGTTTCCTGTCTACATTTGCATCGAAATTTAACATTTCAATTACAGTCATTTCAACCCATTGTGAAATGAAAATCAAACCTAAATAAATCCAAAATATTATGACAACAACCTGGACAATTGATTCAACACAATCTGATGTTTTGATTAAAATAAGACATTCTATAATCGCCTATTTAGCTGGAACTATTAACAAATTTAAAGGACATATAGACATTCTGGATAATGAAATTGAAGATGCTTCGATCGAATTTTCTTTAGATGTAAACAACAAGGATACAAAACTGGAACAAATTGATTCGCATCTAAAATTGAATGATTTTCTTGACATCAATGAATATCCAATTATAAGTTTTAAATCTACCTCTTTTCAAAAAGTGAACAAGAATATTAATTTTTTGAAAGGAAATTTAACTATCAAAAACATAACAAAAGTTGTTGAGCTTGACGCAGAATTTATTGGGATCAACGCTTATAATGGCGATCAAAAAGCTGCATTTGAGATAACGGGAGACATTAATCGCAAAGATTTTGGATTAACATCAAATGCATTTACTCAAACTGGTGGAATAACTACTGGGCAAGACATCAAACTTATTGCAAATTTAGAATTTACAGTTTAAGTCGTTTTATGTAAATGTTAAATAATTACAAAATAACTGGAAACTATTTTGGTGTTCAGAGTTTCCTTGTTACATTTGCACTCGAAATTCAACCTATTTCTATAAATTAAACGAACCGTAACAGGTTAAGAATAAACAAAATGAAAGAGAAAATTATATCAAAAGCAAGTGAGATGTTCTTAAAGCTAGGTTTTAAGAGTATCACCATGGATGATATTGCCGGAGAAATGTGCATTTCTAAAAAAACGATTTACAAGTATTTTTGTAATAAGGAAATACTCATTGAGGAAAGTACTGCAACAATTCATAAAGAAATACACCAGATTATTGACGATGTTATTTTAAAAAATTACAATGCAATTCAGGAAAATTTCGAGATAAGAAAATTATTTAAAGAAATGTTTAAATCATCGGACACTTCTCCGGTATATCAATTAAAAAAGCATTACCCAGAAATATACGAAAAGGTAATGTCCAGAGAAATTAACGAATGCAACACTATTTTCAAACAAAATATTGAGAAAGGGATTAGACAAGGATTGTATCGCGAAAATGTAAATATTGAAAGCTATATCCGATTTTATTATCTCTTGGTTTTTAGCATTAAAGAAACCACTCGTTCTGAAAAAGAAGCTCAAAAATTAGAACTTGAAATTTTAGAATACCACACAAGAGCTTTGGCAACGCCAAATGGAATTACTGAACTTGAAAAACACATACTAAAACCTAATATATAATGAAGAATATAATTTTAACCACTTTCTTGATTTTTGCAATCGCTGCAAAATCACAAGAAATCAAATCGTTAACACTAAAAGATGCGATTAGCTATGCTTTAGAAAATAAAGCCGATGCTAAAAAAGCCAAACTTAAAGTAGAAAACAGCGAATACCAAATTCAAGAAGTTCGTTCTAGAGCTTTACCTGAAATTTCTGCAAACGGAGGATTGACTTATAATCCTATTCTACAAACTACTTTCCTTGACGGAGGGTCTTTTGGTGGTGAACCAGGATCTACGGTTAAACTTAATTTTGGCCAAAAATGGAATTCAACTGCGGGTCTTTCTTTAACACAAACTCTTTTTGACCAATCCGTTTTTACAGGTTTGAAGGCAGCAAGATCAACCAGAGAATTCTATCAGATAAACGATCAACTGACAGAAGAGCAAGTAATCGAAAGAGTAGCCAACAATTACTACCAAGTATATGTTCAACGCCAAAGATTAAATGTACTGGACAGTAATTATGTCAACACTAATAAAGTGAAAACCATAATTAAAGGACAATTTGATAATGGTTTGGCCAAAAAAATTGACTTGGATAGAATTTTAGTAAAAATTTCAAACATCAATACACAACGTCAACAAGTTTTAAATGCGGTTCAGCTGCAAGAAAACGCTTTGAAGTTTTACATCGGGATGCCAATTGAGACTAAAATCAGTATTCCACAATCTGAATTTCAAGTTACACCTCAGGCATTATCTGAAGTACCAAATACAGAAAGCAGAACAGAATATTTGCTTTTGAAAAAACAAGAACAACTATTAATGTTCCAAAAGAAAGCAGATGAAGCTGCATATTACCCAACGCTATCCCTTTCGGCAGGTTACAATTATATTGGTCAAGGCCCAAAAATGCCTTGGGGAGCAAAACCAGCTGACGGTGTTTACTGGTCTGATTACTCTTCTATTGGTTTGAACTTAAAAGTACCAATTTTTAAAGGCTTTTCAACTAGAGCAAAAGTAAGACAAGCAGATGTTAATTTAAGATCCTTGAAGGAAGACATAAAGGACACCAAATTAAGTCTTGATTTAGCGTATGAAAACGCAAACATTCAAATTAACAACAGCATCATTACTATAAGCAACCAAAAGGAAAATGCGCAATTAGCCCAAGACGTTTTAAGTAACACCAGAAATAATTACATACAAGGATTAGCTTCTTTAACTGATTTATTGGACGCTGAAAATTCATTGACAGAGGCACAAAACAATTACACTTCTGCAATATTAGATTACAAACTGGCAGAAATTCAATTAATCAAATCAAAAGGAGAATTAAAAACTTTATTAAATAACTAACAACATGAAAAAAAATATAATAACCGGAATAATCATTTTAGGCGCAATCGTAATCATTGCCGTAGTTTTAACGAACAACAAAAAAGAAAACGAAGCAAAAACAGCTATTGTTGCTGAAAAAAACGCAAGTGTTTCCGTTAAAGTTGAAACGGTAAAAACAGAAGAAGTTTCACTTGATTTTTCGGCAAATGGAAATTTTGAACCCCTTCAAGAATTGAGTTTTTCAGCAGAAAAACCAGGAAGAGTGGTACGTGTTTTAGTAGATGAAGGATCAACAGTACATATAGGTCAAACCTTGGCAATTGTAAGAAGCGAACAAATTTCATCGGACTTAGAAACAGCACAGGCTTCTTATCAAAATACATTAAGTGATTACAATCGTTTTGAAAATGCATTCAAAACAGGAGGAGTTACAAAACAACAGTTGGATCAGGCAAAACTAGGGTTAGTAACTGCAAAATCAAGATTACAACAAGCTAAAGTTAATATTGGCGACACTAATATCAAATCTACCATTAACGGGATTATAAACAAAAAATACATTGAGCCAGGATCAGTTCTTGGTGCTGCAACTCAAATGTTTGACATTGTAAATGTTACTCGATTGAAATTAAAAGTTACCGTAAATGAAAATCAGGTTGCCGGTTTAAAATTAGGAAACAATGTGAATGTTAAAGCAAGTGTTTATCCTGATGCTACTTTTTCAGGTAAGATTACTTTCATAGCCCCAAAAGCGGATTCCCGTTTAAACTTTCCTGTAGAAATAGAAATTGCTAATAATTCCTCTAATGATTTAAAAGCTGGTATGTATGGAACAGCTGAATTTGCTTCAAGCCAACAAAAACAATCTTTGATGATTGTTCCTAGAAATGCATTTGTGGGAAGTGTAAGCAGCAATCAAGTGTTTGTAACAGAAAACGGAATTGCTAAACTAAAAACGGTTACTGCCGGAAGAATACTTGGTGATAAAGTAGAAATTTTAAATGGTCTTTCTGATGGTGATACCGTAATTGTTACAGGACAGATAAACCTACAAGACGGATATAAAGTAGATATTATTAAATAATTATTAATGGCAATAATGGTTCGTTAAAAACAATTGACCTTAAAAATTATATGACCATTAATACTTAATAATCAACAATAAAACATATGAAATTAGCAGAAATATCTATAAAGCGTCCCTCCTTAGTAATTGTATTGTTTACAATGCTAATTTTAGGCGGACTGTTCAGCTACAGCCAACTGGGCTATGAATTAATTCCAAAATTCGAACAAAATGTAATTACCATTGCCACAATATATCCTGGAGCTTCTCCAAGTGAAGTTGAAAATACGGTAACCAAAAAAATTGAAGATGCTATTGCTTCTTTAGAAAACATCAAAAAAATTGATTCTAAGTCCTACGAAAGTTTATCTATCGTATCGATTTCTTTGACTTCAACAGCCAAAGTTGACATTTCGATGAATGATGCACAACGAAAAATAAATGCGATCATCAGTGATTTACCCGATGATGCCAAGACACCTTCGTTATCCAAATTCTCTTTGAGTGATTTACCAATCATGACTATTGGTGCCAACGGAAAAATGGACGAAGTAGCTTTTTATGACTTAATAGACAAAAAAGTGGCTCCAGTTCTTTCTAGAGTTGCAGGTGTTGCGCAAGTAAACATTATTGGAGGACAAGAACGTGAAATTCAAGTAAATCTTGATGCAGTAAAACTGCAAGGGTACGGACTTTCAGTTCCGCAAGTACAACAAACTATTTTGAGTTCAAATTTAGATTTTCCAACAGGGAATATTCAAACTCGTGATCAAAAAATATTAATTCGTTTAGCGGGTAAATATAAAAATGTTGAAGAATTGCGACAATTAGTAGTGTCGTCTCAAAACGGAGTTCAAGTTCGACTTGGTGACATTGCAGATGTTCAGGATACTCAAAAAATTGCTGAAAAAATATCGCGTGTCGATCAAAAAAGTGCTATTGTTTTACAAATCATTAAACAATCTGATGCGAATGCGGTTGCCGTAAGTGAGGAATTGGTTAAAACCATTAATAAACTTACAGCCGATTATAAAAAGAATGGATTAGAACTTCAGATAGCTAAGGACAGTACCATTTTCACACTCGAAGCAGCTGATTCTGTTGTCCATGATTTACTTATTGCAGTACTTTTAGTTGCCTTTGTAATGTTGTTTTTCCTACACAGCATTAGAAACTCGCTTATTGTAATGGTTTCTATTCCAGCATCATTAATTGCTACATTTATCGGGATTTATTTAATGGGATATACTTTAAACTTAATGAGTTTACTTGGACTATCTCTGGTAGTTGGTATTCTGGTCGATGATGCGATTGTGGTACTCGAAAATATTTACAGGCACATGGAAATGGGTAAAAACCGTGTTCGTGCTTCCTACGACGGAACAGCTGAAATTGGCGGAACAGTAGTATCAATCACTTTAGTTATTGTGGTTGTGTTTTTACCAATCGCCATGAGTTCAGGTTTAGTTTCTAACATTATTACACAGTTCTGTGTAACCGTTATTATCTCAACATTATTGTCATTGGTAGCTTCGTTCACCATTATTCCTTGGTTGTCTTCTCGTTATGGAAAATTAGAACATATTGAAGGTAAAAATCTTTTTGGAAGAATCATCCTTGGATTTGAAAGCTATTTAACCCGTTTCATCAACTGGATTTCAAGTTTATTGACTTGGAGTTTAGACCACTACAAAACTACCTTAGCGATTGTTATTGTTCTATTTTTCGGATCAACCATAGGATTGGTTGGTGGAGGTTTTATCGGTGGTGAATTCTTTGCAGCGTCAGATAGTGGTGAATTTTTAGTTCAAATAGAAATGCCAAAAGATGCGTCATTAGAACAAACCAACTTTATGACACAAAAAGCAGAAGCATTTTTGAAAACGCAAGAATATGTTCACAGTCAAATTACAACGGTTGGTCAAACCAGCGAAGGCTTAGGAGGCTCCCAAGCAACGGCTTACAAAGCCGAGATTGATGTAAAAATGATTGAACAAAAAGATCGTACTGATGGAGCATCCGTTTACGCAGCAAAAATCAAACGAAAATTAGAAAAAGTATTGATTGGTGCTAAAGTAAAAACGGTTCCGGTTGGTATTTTAGGAACAGCTGAAAATGCCACTTTAGGTTTAATTGTAACTGGACCAAACGTGGAAAGTGCCATGAAATTTGCCAAATTAGCAGAAGCTGAATTAAGAACAATTCCTGGAACTACAGAGATTAAATTAACTGTTGAAGATGGAAATCCTGAAATTAATGTGCAAGTTGACAGAGATAAAATGGCCCTTCTTGGACTTTCTTTGCAAACTGTTGGTTTAACCATGCAAACGGCTTATTCCGGAAATACAGATGGAAAATTTAGAGCAGGAGAATACGAATATGACATCAATATAAAATACAACAGTTTTGACAGAAAAAGTATTGAGGATGTTAGTAATCTAATTTTCATCAACTCTTCGGGTCAGCAAATTAAATTATCCCAATTTGCCACAATTAAAGAAGGTTCTGGACCAAGTCAGTTAGAACGTAGAGACAAAACAGCTTCGGTAACGGTACAAGGCCAAAATGTAGGTGTACCTTCTGGAACAATTGTAAATCAATGGCAAGAAAAGCTGGATAAGTTAGAAAAACCAACTGGTGTAAATTACATTTGGGGTGGCGATCAAGAAAACCAAAGTGAAGGTTTTGGAACATTAGGAATTGCATTATTAGCGGCAATTATCTTAGTTTATCTTGTAATGGTTTCTTTATATGACAGTTTTGTACATCCATTTGTGGTATTGTTTGCCATTCCGCTTTCGTTCATCGGAGCAATGTTAGCCTTGGCGTTAACTAATAATACTTTGAATATTTTCACCATTCTAGGAGTAATTATGCTTATTGGTCTAGTGTGTAAAAATGCGATTATGCTAGTCGATTACACCAATCAGCGAAGAGCTGCAGGAGAATCGATAAGAACGGCATTAATTCAGGCCAATCATGCGAGACTTCGTCCAATTTTGATGACGACTATTGCAATGGTATTTGGTATGTTCCCAATTGCATTAGCATCGGGAGCCGGAGCTGAATGGAAAAATGGTTTGGCTTGGGTAATTATTGGAGGATTGATTTCATCATTGTTTTTAACCCTGATTGTTGTTCCGGTGATATACGAAATTATGGAGAAATTAATTTCTAAATTTAGTAAAGGAGAAAAAACAGATTACGAAGCTGAAATGGTGGCCGATTATGTCCATACAGAATTGAGTGAAGATGGTTTTAATCCAAAACACACCGTGTAATACTAAATGTCCTCGCCCTAAAAAGTGAAACCATTTTATCAGATAAAATTAATTAAACCGTTGCAAAAATATTCTTGCAACGGTTTTTTGTTTCAATGCCGTTTTGGAATTTTATCCTTTAGATCTAATCCTTTTAGATGCAACTAATAAAAGTATCATTTAGGAATTATGAGAAGGTTAAATGTTTTTTCATGTTTCCAATTGTCTATAATTAAAGTCTTATTTTTGTACGAATTAATAGTGCTGTTTTTTCATTTGACAGCAATCATTATTTCATAAAGTCAATAAATTAAGAGAACCAAACCAATGAATGACGTTTTTTCTATAAAAGAAGCCATCCAAAAGATAGAACATTTTTGCGCCTATCAAGAACGTTGTCATGAAGAAGTAGTACAAAAACTGAGAAGCATGAAGATGGATTCTGAAGAAATTGATGCCATTATGGTTCATCTTATCAGTGATAATTTTCTCAATGAAGAACGCTTTGCCTGCAGTTTTGCAAGAGGAAAACACCGCATTA
Organism: Flavobacterium esculini; assembly: GCF_048284325.1. NCBI lineage: Bacteria > Pseudomonadati > Bacteroidota > Flavobacteriia > Flavobacteriales > Flavobacteriaceae > Flavobacterium > Flavobacterium esculini. Next base: position 99,722 of record NZ_JBLVPI010000001.1, read on the forward strand.
AACATTGGGGAAAAATTAGAATCGTAAACGAATTAAAGTCAAAAAAAATAACGCAAACTCTTATTAATATTGCACTAAAGGAAATCGCTCCTGAAGAATATGCAACAACTTTTCACACGTTAGCCGAAAGACATTGGGAATTCATACGAGAAACTAATTTGATAAAAAAACGTAAAAAATTCTGTGATTATATGTTACGCAGAGGATTTGAAAGTAATTTAGTTTTTGAAAAAGTCAAAGAGCTGGAGCATTCAAAAGAAGAATAAAAAACAAGTTTAATCCTAACTACAAACTCAAAAGTACGCTTACCGCATTTCCACCAAAACCTACAGCATTAATTAATACTTTTCTAATCGGTTTTGTCTGTAATTGTGCTTGCGCAAAAGGGACTCCGATGAACCTATTGTGTTGCATCATCATAATGGCCAATTCCATACTGAGTATTCCTGAAGCGCCAAAAGTGTGTCCAATTTTCCATTTATTGGTAGTCAATAAAGGAAGCTTTGCTCCAAAGACTTTCTCAATCGCTTTGTATTCTGTCAAATCGCCTTTTATCGTTCCTGGCGCATGCATGACAATCACATCAACTTCGGATAAATTCGTATTTTTCAACGCCATTTTCATTGATTTCTGGAAACAAGTCGCTTCTGTTGAAATGGAAATATTATGTTCTAAAATTTCTGTTGCATAACCAATTCCTTCGATAAAAGCCAGTGCCTTTTCTTTTTTACCTATTTCGAGACAACAGACACCCGCACCTTCGCCAAGAATCATCGTGCTTTGTTTTTTTTCTAAATCAAGAGCGCGATTGGGATACGTCTCTTCACTATTCGAATAAATTTTCAGCGCCCGCATTTGCGCAATAGTAAAATCGGTTAAAGGAGCCTCGCTACCACCAACCAGAAATTTATCAGCCATTCCGGATCGCAGCCAAGCCACACCGTTCAGCACAGCGTGTAAAGCAGTAGAACACGTAATGGAGTGTGAAATTTCCGGGCCTGAACTTTGCAGATCATGGCTCACCCACGAGGAAATATTCCCCAAAGTTGTTGTAGGAGAAGCAAGCGTATGCGCTTTTCCGGTTTCTAAATATTCCTGATAGTGTTTTTCGAATAAATCAGTGGCACCACGAGAAGAACCAATATTGATCCCAAAAATATCATTTGGAGTCCAACCAGCATTTTGCATTGCTTTCCTTGAAGCGGCCATCGCATACAAAACGGATTTATCTAACGATTTGTATTTAGTATCTGATTCTCGTAATTCAGCAATAACTTGTTCTGAATCATTGTCTAAAGCTGCTACAAAGGTTTTTTTATTGTCTAAATCATGTTCCGTAAAACAATGATTTTCATTAAGATAATTTTCCCAAATCACTTCTGGTGTATTTCCTAAAGATGAAATGGAAGCAATGGCAGTTATGGAGATTGTTTGAGACAAAATAGTGTTGTTATTTATGCGTAAAGGTCGCAAAGTTTTTTGCAAAGTTCACGAGGGTTTGAAAATTTATACGTTCAAAATGCCGCTTTATTGTTATAAATTTAAGCTTTTTCTAAAGCCTTTTCGACCACTTGATATACTTTTTGCAATTGCGCATCGGTGATAATATAAGGAGGCAAAATATAAACTATGTTGCCAACTGGACGCAGAATTATTCCATTTTCAATAAAGAAATCATAGAGTTTGTTGCGCAAGGTTCCATAATAACTGGCAGCACTCTCGGTTTTTATTTCTAAAGCAAAAATGACTCCCAGCACACGAGTTGTGGTCACTTTTGGATGATTTTTTATATGTTCTTGAAAATCCAAATGCCTTTTATTTACGCGAACAATATTAGCTTGCATTTCATTGGTTTGCAACAATTCAAAACTTGCCAAAGCCGCCGCACAACCTGTAGGATTTGCCGTAAATGTATGTCCGTGAAACAACGCTTTATTAATATCCTCATCATAAAACGCTTCGAAAATGTCTTGGGTAAAAGTGGTAATTGCCATAGGAATAGTACCTCCGGTCAACGCTTTTGACAAACACATCATATCTGGTTTTTCAACCTGATAATCCGTGGCAAAAGTTTTTCCTGTTTTTCCAAAACCCGTCATCACTTCATCAGCAATGGTGAGTACCTTATTTTCCTGACAAATCCGGATTAATTGATCTAATGCTTCCGGCTCATACATCACCATTCCTGCCGCTCCTTGAACCAATGGCTCGTAAATAAAACCCGCACAGTTATTGTTTTTTATAACTGATTCTAAAGCATCATAACTTTCCTTTTCTTTCCCTTTTACCGGAACTGGAATCCGAACCACATCAATGAACATACCTTGAAAGGCCTGCGTATAAAATGAAATTCCGCTTGCCGCCATTGCCGCAAAGGTGTCACCATGAAAAGCATTTTCGAAAGCTATTATTGTAGTTCTCTTTTCCCCTTTATTGAAAAAATATTGTAAAGCGACCTTAATCGCTACTTCAACCGACGTAGAACCATTATCCGAAAAGAATATTTTTTGTTGGTTTTTTGGTAAAATTTCCATCAACTTCTCGGCAACCAAAACTGCTGGCTCATGGGTAAATCCACCAAAGAGAACATGCTCTAATGTTGTGAGTTGTTTGTAAATCGCATCCGCAATGAATTTATTAGAATGACCATAAGGATTTACCCACCAAGAAGCGATTGCATCAATATATTCTTTATCATTCTCATCCCAGAGCAAAGCACCTTCACCTTTTTTGATGGCAATAGGCAATGCTGCAGTTTTATGTTGTGTATAAGGATGCCAAAGATATTGGCTGTCTCTTTCGGTTAAAGTCATTTGATTTTAGATTGATGATTAACGATTTTTGATTTCAGATTTTGCCATTGAAATTGTCATTGAAGTTTTAGCAAATTCTCTCGAAACAAATCAGCATATTCTTTTATAACATTTTGGTCAAAATACGGTTCTTGCTCAATTCTTCCAATGCATTTTAGACCAGTTTTATTCAAAATTATTGTTTCCGTAGCTTTGTTTTCTTCACCAGAAAATATAATTCCGACACTATTTATTTTTCGGTTTTGTAAGGCTTCAATCGTGAGCAAAGTATGATTGATACTTCCCAAATAATGTCTGGAAACAACAATCACTTTATAATCGGGTTGAATCAAATCAATAACCAAATCATTCGCATTTAATGGTACAAAAACGCCTCCAGCCCCTTCAATCACTAAATGATTAGCTGTCTTAGGTTCGGTTATTTTCTTTAAATCAATAACAGTTCCATCTAATTCTGCTGCGAGATGCGGACTTGCCGGCGTATTCAAAGCATAACTGTTAGGATAAATTACCGTCTTTTTATTAGACAAAAACGATTTAATTTTATGACTGTCCGAATTTTCTAAATCACCTGCTTGAATGGGTTTCCAATAATCGGCTTCCAGTGATTCCGTTATAATGGCTGATGCAATAGTCTTGCCGACATCGGTAGATATTCCTGTGATGAATAGTTTCATTTATTATAATTTTACCCTGTCAGGGTTTTGAACCATGACAGGGTGTTTTGAACTAAAAAACAAAAGTACTTAACAATCGCATTACTTTGGAGATTTCTTCTTTTGAATTAAAGCTATGCAAACAAAATCGCAGTCGTTCCTGCCCTTCGGGAACCGTTGGCGAAAGTATGGCTTTTACATCAAATCCTTTTTCTTGTAGTTTTTGGGCTATGGATTTAACATTTTCATTTCCCGGAATAATCGCGGATTGTATGGCCGATTTACTTCTAACAAACAATTGTTTTAATCCGACTAAGTTCTTTTCCTGATTGAAATGAATGATATTTTCTCGAAGCTGTTCTATATTTTTATTTTCTTTGCCTAAATAGTGGTACCCCATTAAAATCGTGGCAACGGAATGTGGCGAAAGTCCTGTGGTGTAAATAAAACTTCGTGAAAAATTCACTAAATAATCCCTCAATTCTGCAGAGCCTAAAATCGCGGCACCATGACATCCCAATCCTTTTCCGAAAGTCATAATTCGAGCAAAAACCTGATCTTGCAGATTTAAATCCTGAACCAACCCTTCCCCCTTCTCTCCAAAAACACCCAAAGCATGCGCTTCATCGACAACTAAATAACAATTGTGTTTTTCGGATACTTCTACTAATTCTTCAAGATTGGGCGTGTCTCCGTCCATTGAAAAAACAGATTCGGTAACAATATAAATTACCGTGTTTTGATTTCGAAGAATTAATCGTTCCAAATCCTCAAAATCATTGTGATTAAATTTATAGGCTTTGGCATTCGATAATTGAATTCCATCCCTAATGGAAGCGTGACACAATTCGTCGTATAAAATTAAGTCCCCTTTTTGCGGAAGCGAACTAAAAAATCCAACATTAGCATCATAACCCGAATTAAAAATTAACGCCGATTCTGATTTATGAAACTGCGCGATGAAGTTTTCGGTTTCCGGATATAGTTTATGGTTTCCAGATAATAATCTGGAACCCGTAGCTCCATTTTGAATCCCATTGTTTTCAATTAAATACTGATGTGTCTCGTGGAAAATAGTTTCTGATTTAGACAATCCAAGATAATCATTGGAAGCAAAATCAATTCCTATGCTGGATAAATGCAATTGTCGCAAAGCATTATTTTGCTTTCGGGCTTCAAGTTTAACAGATAGATTTTCTGGAAATTTTCTCATACGTCACAAAAATAAGCATCTTTTTCGATTTATGTATTTTGTACCATTTTAGTTTAATGCCATTTTAAAATTAAGCTGTTTTTAAGATATTGCTTCGGCTTTCAGATTGCATTACATTATTCATAAAAATTAAATTCTTTAAAAATTAACAACTGAAAAATAATAGTCGAAATAAAATTGATAAAAATTTACGAAAACGGTTTCGATTCAACACATTGTTAAAATTATGTTAAAATTATCTTAAAATTAACTTCAAAGATATTTCATTATAAAATAGTTTTCTACTTTCGGCCATTATGAAACGAATTGCATCACTTTTCTTATTAGTAACATTGTTTTACAATGTACTGGGATACTATCTGATGTTTGCCTATCAACAAGAGCAAGCATGGGTGACTAGTATGGAAAAAGCACCTAGTTCAGAGATGCACGTAATTAAATTGAATGCCACTTTATATTCTTTCATTGAAGACACTGATTTTGAATATGTAAATGAGGATGTTGTTATTAACAATAAAAGTTACCATATTTTCAAAAAAAGAATTCAAAATAATATCCTAAGCCTTTACTATCTTCATAATTCACATCAAGATGCAATAGGCAAAGACTTAAAAGACATTGTTGACAATCAATTATTTAACGAATCTTCTTCCAAAGATACTCCTGTAAAAAAACTGATGAAATCTTTTCTGCAAGATTACATCCCAAACAATACTGTTGCCGTTGATTTTTCTCCAAAAACAGCTATAGGATCAATTAAACCTATTATTACGCCACAACAGGCATTAGATTCTGGATACATTTCCTTATCGTATTCCCCACCAGACATCGCATAATTCTTTCTACTACTTTAGTGAAATCACTCACTGTTATCCGGCATTTGTTAAGTCAAGATAATTCATGATTGTTTTAGCTAAGATGTACAATTATTACAATTTTATTGAAAATTAAGCCAAACCTTACAAATACAAAACAGTCTTTTGTATTTTATGAATTCACTTTTTAAAAGAGTTCACAGGCCTACTTTACAATTAAATTCTGTCTATTTGTACAACTAGCGTTCAGAATCATGACTTAAATTCATTTTTTACAAATTTAAAATGGATTTCTAAAGGTGCTATTTATTTCAAATAAATACCTACTCTATCTGTTTTACCGTGTAAAATCAAACGAAACTTTTTGGACGAAAGTCAAAATTGAATCTTGTTTTACAACAAGAATACGATCAACTAACTTATTTTTTTAACACCCAACCCCTCTTTACAGAAAGAGGTTGTTGTTGGCATATTTTATATCATTAACCATTCAAAAAACCAAACCTTGAAAAATTTATCCGCTTTACAATCCGCTTGCATTTTTATCTTATTTCTTACTATTGCTTTTAACACCCAACACATGACTGCACAAGGTTGTGTGGCTGTTCGCCAAATGGGGGGACAAAATTTAAATTCTTCAAATTCTTACAATCTAGATAGTGGTGAATTTCAAGTAGGCGTAAATTATCGTTATTTTCATTCTTGGAGACACTTTGTTGGTAAAGAAGAACAACTACAACGTCAATTAACCGGCGGTGGATTTGATGCAAATGGAAAAGAACGCGGTAATGCAGTAAACATCTATTCTCACGCAGTAGATTTAAATGTTTCTTATGGACTAACCGACCGTATTCAGTTGAACGCAACATTACCTTATGTAAACAATGAGCGTTCTCAAATATTGAGACAAACAACTCCTGTAAAAAACACCTACCGTTACAGTGTTTATGCTGATGGAATTGCTGATGCTCGTTTGAGCGTTAACTACTGGGTTGTTGATCCCAAAAAAGCAGAAAAAGGAAATATTATGGTAGGATTAGGTGTGAAATTAAACACCGGTAGTCATGACCGCAGAGACGATGCTCCACAAACTGATGGAACGACAAAAAGTGTTGTAATGGACCAAGCTATTCAGCCGGGGGACGGTGGCGTAGGTTTTTCAGTAGAACTTCAAGCATTCCGTCAATTGACAGGACGCCTTTATGGTTTTGCAAATGGGTATTATTTGTTTAATCCCAGAGAATCCAATGGCACTTTCAAATCAGCTCCAAAACCAGGACTGGAAGGATACAATATTTATGCATCACCTGATCAATATTTTGGACGTGCAGGATTTATGGCCGCTGTTGACAAAAAAGAAAATTTCACTGTATCATTGGCAGGAAGATTTGAAGGAATTCCAGCTTACGATGCTTTTGGCGGACAAGTCGCGTATCGTCGCCCTGGATATGTTATCGCAGTTGAATATGGCTTTTCATATCGCATAGGGAAACATGGTTTCAGTCTTTACATCCCTTACAATGTTGTGAAAAATCGCATTCAAAGCGCTGCTGATATTGCTGATCAAAATTTGAAGAATTCAGTAATAACTGATCCAAGCAAATACGTACATGTTCAAGGAGATGCCGCTTTTGCTGATTATTCTATCAATGTTGGTTATTCGTATCGTTTCAATTTAAATAAAAAAATGAAAGTATCGATGCCTCATTAATTTTAGATTAATGACTGAAGAGAAATAATTCTCTTCAGTTATTTTTTTAGAATAAATCATAAAACAAAAGATTACTTATATCATTTCATAATTAAACCATTTTATTAAAATGAAAAAATTTTACTTAAGTTGCTTATTATTAACACCTATTTTCATAAATGCTCAAACAGATATTGACGGCATCATGATGAGCAAAAATAATTTTTGTGTTGGAGCAATATATCAATATAGTAGCTGGGATGAATACTGGGAAGGATCTTTTAAAAGAGAAAATCTAAATCTTGGTACCGTATCAACAAAATCCATTGGACTTATGGGAAACTATGGCATCTCTGATCAGTTGAATGCAATTTTTAGTGTGCCATATATAGAAACTAATGCATCTGCAGGAACGATGAAAGGTCAAAAAGGAATACAAGATCTTTCGCTTACGCTAAAATACATGCCTCTGGAAAAAACAGTTGGCCAATCAACCTATTCTATTTATGCCTTGGGAAGTTTCACAACTCCTTTATCCGACTATCCTGCTGATTATTTACCGTTAAGCCTTGGTTTACAAAGCAGAACAGTCTCATTGCGATTAATGGGAGATTATCAGCGAGGAAACTTCTTTGCTACATTATCTGGTGCTTATGTAAAAAGAGCGAAAATAACAATTGATAGAAATGCCTATCTCACTGACGAAATTCATTATACGAACGAAGTCAATATGCCTGATGCCATATCAGTGAATTTTAGAGCTGGTTATCGTTCTAATAGATTAATAGCCGAATTTATTATAGACAATTGGGTAACTCAATCTGGAGGATTTGACATTACAAAAAACAATATGCCTTTTCCTAGTAATACCATGAATGCCCTAAAATATGGCATTAATTCAAAATATACATTTAAAAAAATACCTGAATTATCTCTTGTAGGTGGTTATAACTATGTAGTACAAGGTAGAAACGTTGGGAAATCAGACACCTTTTATGGAGGTCTATTTTATGTGATTAATTTTAAAAAAACGAGCAAACAAGATGAAAAATAATATACAAAAAACAGCCTATACTACTCTACTAGCGTTATTTCTTGCATGTACCTATTCGTGTAGTGATGATATTACTGAAAAAAACGAGCAATTTCATGCTTTAAACCCTACCAATACAGACGATTTAGCTGGTACTTGGAAAACTTTTTTATTAACAACTCCAAACGAATTCCCACTTGATGCACCTGTTGCCACAAATACGCCAGCATTCACAAGAGAAATTAACGAAATAAAAAGCTACCAAGTCAACATATCGGAAGACCAAAAAAGAATAATAAAATATTGGAGTGCCGGCGGCGTTTTACGTTGGAATGAAATCATGCGAACTTTAGTAGCAAGACACAACCGTCCTCCTTATCAAAATGAAGACGGGACTTATCCTGCACCATCGGCAGCAAATCCGTTTGCGAATCCTCAATTTCCTTTTTCAAACCCACCTTATGCAGCAAGAGCTTATGCCTATGTAAGTGCAGCACAGTATGATGCAATGGTTGCCACATGGTATTATAAAAAGCTATACAATAGAGCAGCTCCATTCACTGTCGAAGCAACTTTACAAGTTTTAATTCCAAAAAGCGCTATGCCGTCCTATCCTTCAGAAGATGGCGTGTTATCTGGTGTCACGGTTGAATTATTAAAATTATTATTCCCAACTGAAATTGCATACATTATCGAAAAAGCGGAAGAACAAAAACTCTATCGTATTATAAGCGGTGCTAATGTCCGTAGTGATGTAGAAGCTGGTATTATTTTAGGTAGAAAAATTGCTGCAAAATTTATTGCACGTGCCAGTACAGATGGAGCTGGAGCTGCAATTGGAAATCAAGCACTTTGGACACAATTAGAGACACAAACTACAGCTACTGGAGAAACGCCTTGGTTGTCATTAGATTTACCTGCAAGACCTCCAATGTTACCCTTGTTTGGCAAAGTAAAATCCTTCCTTATGACTCCTGAAATGGTTGTTGCTAACCGACCTGTTCCACCACCGTCAACAAAATCAGAACAATTTGCAAAAGAATTAGCCGAAATAAAAAATTATGGGACTAATCCATCTAGAAAAAACATGGAAATTGTTACTTTTTGGGCTGATGGCGTAGGAACTTACACACCACCTGGTCACTGGAATGCTATTGCATCAGAGTCATTTGTAGAACAAAATTATAGTGAAGTACGCTGGGCAAGAAATATGGCATTATTGAATATTGCTATGATGGATGCTGCCATTAGCTGTTGGGATGCAAAATATTTTTACTTCAATCCAAGACCATGTCAGATGGATGCATCAATAAAAACATTGACTGGAGTTCCCAATTTCCCTGCTTATGTATCAGGACACTCTACCTTTAGCGGAGCGGCCTGTGTCGTTTTATCACATTTCATTCCTGCAAAATCGCAAAGTTTTATAAATATGGCAAAAGAAGCATCTGATTCTAGAATGTTTGGATGCATCCATTACAGAAGCGATTGTGAAAAAGGACTTGAATTAGGGGAAAAAGTAGGGGAATTTGCTGTTGCCAGAGCAGCCATAGACGGTGCTGAATAATTTAAATAAATGAGTTGATACTTTGTCTTAATGGTTTGTTTTACTATTTCATTTTATCAGCTACAGCCTAACAGACGTTGGAAATCTGTTGGGCTTTTTATTCTTTAACTATTGAACTTCAAAACACAACAACAATCTTTTCTGATTTCAAAAAACAGAAAATGCATACAAACAACAATTTCATTATGAATCCAACATTCAACCTCCTTTATTTTAGATTTAGTAAAAAAATGGAAAAACACAGCATTAATTTGATGCGGATAGCGCTTGCCATAGTTTACATTTGGTTTGGTGCTTTGAAAATTTTCGGTATGAGTCCTGCCGGTGATCTTGTAGAACAAACTGTTTATTGGTTTAAACCCGAAATATTTATTCCAATCCTTGGCATTTGCGAAGTAATTATAGGTCTTGGTTTACTCATAAAACGATTCATTCCATATACAATTGTATTGTTATTGATGCATATGGCAGTTACATTTTTTCCCATTTTTATACTAAAAACAATATGTTTTGACGCTTTTCCATACTGTCCTACTCTAGTTGGCCAATACATAATTAAAAATCTCATCATAATTTCTGGAGCTCTTGTAATTGCAGCAAAATATAATGAAAAGTATTATGCCGAAATGAATTCGAAACTAATTATAAAATAAAAATTCAAATCCATTTTACATAATTAAAAGATTAGCTATTTTTATAATTACAGCTAAAACAAGTAGTAATCAATAGAATTGGACGAAACCTATAAATTATAAAAGAGCATCAACACTGGACGAACTGGAACAAATTAGAACACTACAGTTAATAAACAGTTCTCAAAACATAAGTGCTGAAGAAAAACTTCAAGAAGGATTTGTTACCGTACAACACACTGCTGCTTTACTAGCCTTAATTTCGTATCTAAAACTGGAGAGCATTACCAATGCAAAACCTATTACGATATAGAAAACAAGGAATATTTCGAGGACTTTATCATTGTTACAGAGAGGAACTGCAACATCAATTTGATTACTTAATCACTGAAGTTGCCGCTATAAACCTTCGTTCCATGCAAGCTCACGAAGTCGCTGGTTTCAAAATAATTGATAATTATAAAGAAGATGGGATTGTTTGGAATATCATCCTTTGGGATTGGGCATAAAAAAAGCCTAACGGTTGCGTTAGGCTTTTACTTTTTTATAATCGAAATTACTTTAGTCCGCTAAAATAATAACTTTATTATCTTTCATTTCAATTGTTCCTGAAGTGATTGCTAGCGTATAATTTTGATCATCTAGCTTTATGAATTTACTGGCTACTTCTTTTGCGAAAGCAAAATTAGAAGCTGTAATTTTCACAATACCTTTTCCTAAAATAGAAACGATTGGTGCGTGGTTATTCAAAATTTGAAAGCTTCCATCAACTCCTGGCAATGTAACCGAAGTCACTTCTGCTGAAAATAATTTTGCTTCTGGTGATACTATTTCTAAAATCATAGTTTTTAGTTTGCAGTCTCAGTTTACAGTCACGGTACGGAATACTGCGACTGAACACTGAATCTTAATTTATGCTTCCGCCAACATTTTTTCTCCAGCTTCGATAGCTTCTTCAATAGTACCTTTAAGGTTGAAAGCTGATTCTGGCAAGTGATCTAATTCACCGTCAATAATCATATTAAATCCTTTGATAGTATCTTTGATATCAACTAAAACTCCTTTTAATCCTGTAAATTGCTCAGCAACATGGAAAGGTTGAGATAAGAAACGTTGTACACGACGTGCTCTTGAAACGGCTAATTTATCTTCTTCTGATAATTCTTCCATACCAAGGATCGCGATGATATCTTGTAATTGTTTGTATTTTTGTAAAATTTCTTTTACTCTTTGTGCACAGTCATAGTGCTCATCACCTAAAATTTGAGGAGTAAGAATTCTTGAAGTTGAATCCAATGGATCTACTGCAGGATAAATACCTAACTCAGCAATTTTACGAGATAATACTGTTGTTGCATCTAAGTGAGCAAAAGTTGTAGCCGGAGCCGGATCCGTTAAATCATCCGCAGGTACGTAAACCGCTTGTACAGACGTAATAGAGCCTTTGTTTGTAGATGTAATACGCTCTTGCATCGCACCCATTTCAGTAGCAAGAGTCGGCTGATAGCCTACCGCAGATGGCATACGACCTAAAAGTGCCGAAACCTCAGAACCTGCTTGTGTAAAACGGAAGATATTATCCACGAAGAACAATACATCTTTACCTTGATCAGTTCCTGCACCATCACGGAAATATTCAGCGATAGATAATCCAGAAAGTGCTACACGAGCACGAGCTCCTGGAGGCTCATTCATTTGTCCGAAAACGAAAGTAGCTTTAGACTCTCTCATTCCTGGCATATCAACTTTAGATAAATCCCACCCTCCATTTTCCATAGAGTGCATGAATTCATCCCCGTATTTTATAATCCCTGACTCTAACATCTCACGAAGTAAGTCATTCCCTTCACGTGTTCTTTCTCCAACTCCTGCGAATACTGAAAGTCCACCGTGACCTTTTGCGATATTGTTAATCAACTCCTGAATCAATACTGTTTTACCAACACCAGCACCACCGAACAATCCAATTTTCCCCCCTTTTGAGTAAGGCTCAATTAAATCAATTACTTTAATACCTGTGAATAAAACTTCAGAAGAAGTAGATAAATCTTCGAATTTTGGTGCTTGTCTGTGAATAGACATTCCGTTTTCACCTGTTTTTGGCAAGTTTCCTAAACCATCAATGGCATCTCCAATTACGTTGAACAAACGACCGTAAACATCGGCACCAATCGGCATTTGGATAGGATTTCCTGTTCCAACTACTTCATAACCTCTACTCAAACCATCTGTTGAGTCCATCGAAATGGTACGTACTGTATTTTCACCAATGTGAGATTGTACTTCAAGTACTAATAAAGTACCATCTTTTTTTGTGATTTCTAATGAATCATAAATTTTTGGAAGTTCAACATCCTTACCGTTGAAAACTACGTCAACTACTGGGCCAATGATTTGGGCAACTTTTCCTATTACTTTTGACATTACTTATGTATTTATTAAATAGCTATTTAGGTTTATGAAATAATACCAACCGAAACTTATCGATTAGACACTTTTTTCAGTGCGCAAAGATAATTTTTTAAAATATAAAATCAATATTTTTTTTTATAAAAATCAGCATAATTTTACTGCTTTGTTTTTAATCGTGTTTTAAAACGTATAAAAACCTATTATTTGGATAAAAAAAACCACCACGTCATAAAACGGGTGGTTTTTAAGGTTTGGTTAAAATATGATTATTTTATTATGGCTGGGTATACTATTGGATAAAGACTTAAATCAACTTGTTTTAATGTTGAAGAATATTTAGCGTTAATTGCAACCGTAAATGCATTCGCAATTAAAGCATAACCTCTAGGACTTGGATGAACACCATCTAGTGAGAATGCTCCACCAGTTACATAAGCAGACGTTAATGTAAAACTATTACTTACAATTCCCCCACTTGACAATTGAGTCATAATCACTTTTGTATCAACAAAAGCCAATCCTTTAGCATCAGCAATTGTTTTTATAGAGACATTATAAGCATCCGTAGCCACCTTTACTTCCGCAACTTCCGTTGGCACTAAAACATGTTTGTCTTGTAATGGATAGGTAATTCCGAATTTATTTAAAGGAGATGGAGGCGCCATTCCAATACCAGAATCACTGGCAGTAGGAGCTACTCCAATTGCAGATTGTGTTGGCAAAACAACCAAATCCGCCGCAGTAGCTTGACGGGCTTGTCCAAAAACGCTTCCGTAAAAAGCAGCAGTACCCGCACCCAAGCTTGGAGTAAAAGCTGCTGTTAATTGAGCAGACAAATTTACCAAAGACTCATCTTTAATCAACATTGGGTTAGCAACCGTTGTAGAAAGAAGACTAATTCTATCTCCCGCTCCAAATGCAGTTAATGCTTGTTTTAACGGACCATACAACTGAGCATTCAAAGCAGAAATCGTAGCTTGACCTAGAGCTTCACTACCACCACCAAGAACTTTAGCAGTCAATGGATTATAAGGAACCGTCGTAAAATAAGGAAGTATATTTACATAAGGAAGATTTGCAACTACTCCTTTTGCGCCGTTGGCTGTTAAATTAGTAACCAAACTAGAATAAACACTTGCAAAAACAGTAGGATCTGTTATATCATTACTGCCATAAGTGGCTGGATTTAAATTCCCAGTTTGGTTTACACCAACACCACCAGATGTTGCATAACTCAAAACATCATTCACACCAATCCATAAAGAAAAGAAAGTAGGCGCTTGAACCAAAGCATCCGCTAAAATCGTTGTTCCAGAAGCAGTAGCAAATCGCGCGAAATAAGGATTTGCAGCACCAGAAGCAACACCAGCAACATTTCCATACCCTGGCGCTACAAGATGAAAACTTTTTGCCCCAGGAACTCCTAAATTATTAAAAGGCCCCGTAATTTTAGCAGTCACCTCAGTCGTAGGAGCCCCACTAACAGGTACAGGCGCCGTACCATTGAAATACAAACGAACCCCTGCTATTACGTTTCCTCCTAACAACAATCCTCCTACATTATCAGATGTAAAAGGCGTTTTAAACTCACCGCCGCCAGCTGTAGTAAATTGTTGCGATAGTATAGTAACATAGGAACCTTCTTGCCCCTTTTTGAAAAGTGCGCCATCACTATATCCCGCAGCAAAAGAATCTCCTAACGCCACGTATTTCGCAAAGTTAGCTGTCCCCGAAGTAACTGGCTCTTCAACAACAGTGGTATTATCATCGTCATTATTACATGCTACAAAGCTTAAAGAAACCAATAGTAGCCATTTGAAATTTTTTATCATGGTTATATTTTTTAAATTATTGACTCTATTACGGGTTGATTGTCCAAGAAGCAAAAAACTGCTGCCCAATTAATCCCGCACCTAATACTTGAGTATATTCTTTTCCACCAATGTTTGACGCTCCTAATTTAAAAGTTGATTTTAGCTTTGGTATATTGTAATTAATTTGAGCATCAATAACAGTAGCTGCATCGATCATGCCATCTACCATTGTAGATTGCCATAAATACTCACTATTCCATCTTCCGCTTATGTTAAAACCAAAATTATCAAACAACTTTTCGTTACCAAATGATGCTTTTACTCTATGTTTTGGCGTATTAAAACCAGCTTCAAAACTCGGATCTTTTTCTTGATCGAATTTAAATTCTGCATAATTATAATTCACCCCAACTTCAAAATTTCTATATACTTTTTTAGAAAGTCCAAGACCAAAACCAAGCGATTTGATTTCTATATCGGTATTAGTATACAATTGATACGCTCTGTAATTACCATTTTGAAGCGCATGTAAAGATTGAACACCCGGGTCTGTAGGCCCAGCTAAAGGATTTGGAGAATCTGCTGCTGTACCGTAAAAGGGAGCTACAACATTTAAATTACCAATAAAATCATTATAGATATTATAATACCCGTTAATATCAATAGATACATCTTCTATAAAAGAACGGTATCCAATTTCAAACGCCTTAACCTGCTCAGGTTTTACATAATCGACATTAGTTTTTCTCAACAAAGCTGATCCAGCGATAGGATTACTGCCCGCTATAGCACTAAATGCATTTACGGATGAAGCTGTATATGAATTATTATACGCATTCAAACCAGTCATAACAACTGAGGTTCCGCCAGCAAAAACTTGTCCAACTGCAGTAGAAACTGGCAAAGTTTCGCTATATCTCGTTAAATTGTCTGGAGCTGAACCAAGTAATATGGCACTTCCTACATTAAAGCCAATATATTGATCTTGTGTTGATGGATTTCTGAACCCTGTTTGAAAAGAAGTTCTAAAATTATGTTTTTTACTTTCACCGCCTGAATATACTAGAGATACTCTAGGAGAAACACTACCATCGAAATTTTTTGATTTATCATAACGAACAGACCCTGTAAATTTCAATCTGTCATCTATAAATCTTTTTGTTAATTGCGTATAAGCGCCGTATTCATTATAATTAATAGGACCATTTGCGTCTGTATAAATTCTACCATGAGAATTTAATTCGTAAAGTCTAAAAGATCCTCCAACTTGAATTTCAGCAAATTTTATAATGTCTTTAAAATTATAATTAGCATCCGAATGGTATATTTTGGAATTATCAACCAATTTTGAACCCGTAAGTACACTTGGCTCACTAATCACATTATTAAAAGCAGCTTTAAATTCAGGAGTACCAGGAAGAAATCTTCCGGTATCAGCCGTATTTCTTGCTATTATATGCGCATTTTCAGGTGTCATTCCCGCTAATGTAGATTGAATATAAGCTCCTGCATATTGCCCAAACCATGTTTTATCATCTTTCCATTTTCTATTTATGTTGATTCCTGTAAAAAGCATATCATACGATTTCCCTCCATCTTCGTTAGTAGTATACCCTCTTACAAAGAAGTTTTTCCCTTTTATTTCTAATTTATGCTGTTGCATGAAAAAATCATTCAGATAATATCTGTTAGCGCCTTGATAAACTGCGTTTCCAAAACCAAATTTACTTTGCCAAATAACTTCTAAATTTTCATTACCTAAAGGTCTATAGTGAAGTGAAAAATCAATTTTAGTATTACTTGCTTTATTGTCTGTTAAATCCACTTCATTGTACCCTGTTCTACTCACATTATAATTTGGAAGTAAATTAACCGCTCCCGCCGGTATTAAACCCAAAGAGGCTAAAGATTGTCCAACTCCTTTTATATTAGTAGTAACTTCATCACCATAAACATTAATACCATCATAATTTACGTTACTTCTATCTCTTCCCACAACAGACTTGTCATCATAATTTGTAGCATGCCAATCTGTACCGTGCATATAAGTGAAGTTCACTTTTCCAGCTAATTTTGAACTAAACGCATGCGCCATTCTAACTCCATAATCAACGAAATCATTTGACCCAGCGGCATCTTGAACTGTCTGTCCAAACTTTGCGTAAGCAGTAATTCCCTGACTTGCAAATGGACTTTTACTATTCATAAATAAAATACCATTGAAAGCATTTGCACCATATAATGCAGATGAAGCTCCTGGTAACAATTCCACACTTTGAACATCGATTTCAGAAACACCAATCATATTTCCTAATACGAAATTTAATAATGGTGAAGAGTTATCCATACCGTCAACCAATTGCATAAAACGGGTATTGGCTACAGTAGCAAAACCTCGTGTATTTATTGATTTAAAAGACAAACTACTGGTGTTCATTTGCACTTCCTTCAAGTTTTCTAAACCATCATAAAAAGTGGCAGATGCAGTTTTTTTAATATCCGCAATGCTCATTCTTTCAATTGTAACCGGAGATTCTAATACTCTTTCTGGGGTTCTTGAAGCTGAAACTACAATCTCATTCAACTTTGTCTCCTCATCAACTAGCTTAAACGTTACTTTTTGATTATTTGAAGAAACCGTTACTTTTTGAGAACTATAACCTATACTTGTAACATTAAGCACAAAGGGTAGCTTTGCGGATGATTTTAAAGTAAATGTTCCATCGAAGTCGGTAATGCTACCAGCGGTTTCTCCAACAATTTTGACGTTGGCTCCAGGAATAGGTTGATTATTACTGTCTGTAACAATACCTGAAATTGAGTTTTGAGCAAATGTTAGGCTACAAAAAAACAATGACAAAAAAAGTAAATACACTCTCATTGGGTTATAATTTGTTGGTTTATGACGCCAAAGTACAAATATTTTTGATATTAATAAAAAACAGCCTTTAAAATTTCATAATTATCAATGATTTTGAATCATTTAAACTTATTCAACATTTTTTGTTTTTTGTTTTTTGTTAAAAATTAAGTAAAAAAATAAAAATAACATTATGCACGCATATAATAAATACATTAATCTTAATAATTTTATTAATTATTAGCTATTTAATAAAAGTGAATAGACAGGAAAAAAAAATCATTTTTTAAGATATTTTTTTCAAATTAGCTCATAAAAAAACCTCGAAAGAAAAATTTTCCGAGGTTTATATCTTAAGTAAATGATATTTTACTATTCTACAGTAACTGATTTTGCTAAATTACGAGGCTGATCCACATTACATTCTCGCATCACGGCGATATGATAGGATAAAAGCTGCAAAGGTATTGTAGTGATTAACGGAGACAATGCATCAGATGTTTCCGGAATTTCAATTATATAATCTGCTAATTCACGAACTTGTGTATCTCCTTTGGTTACTACCGCAATAATCTTCCCGCTTCTGGATTTAATTTCCTGAATGTTACTTACAATTTTATCATAATGACCTTGCTTTGGTGCAATAACCACAACAGGCATATGTTCATCAATTAATGCAATCGGGCCATGTTTCATTTCAGCAGCAGGATAACCTTCAGCGTGAATGTAGGAAATCTCCTTAAGTTTCAAGGCGCCTTCAAGAGCTACCGGAAAGTTGTACCCTCTTCCTAAATATAAACAGTTAGGAGCATCCTTAAACATAGCAGCAATTTCTTTTGCCCTGTCATTTGTTTCTAAAGCCTCTTTAACTTTTTCAGGAATGATTTCTAATTCTTGTAAATACCTATGAAAATCCGTATTAGACATTGTTCCTTTGGCTTTCGCCAAACGCAGTGCTATCATTGTCAATACAGTGATTTGTGTAGTAAATGCTTTTGTCGATGCAACACCTATTTCTGGTCCCGCATGCGTGTAAGCACCTGCATTAGTTTCTCTCGAAATAGAAGAACCAACAACATTACAAACCCCAAACACAAAAGCTCCGTGTTCTTTGGCTAATTTAATGGCCGCCATTGTATCAGCCGTTTCACCTGATTGTGATATTGCTATTACTACATCGCGACTGTTTATGATCGGATTTCTATATCTAAATTCAGAAGCATATTCTACCTCCACCGGAATTCGGGCAAACTCTTCAAATATATATTCTGCTACTAAACCTGCATGCCAAGAAGTACCACATGCTACTATTATTATTCTGTCAGCATTTAGAAATTTTTCTAAATTATCCTCAACACCAGACATTTGGATAATCCCTTCATTTGCATGAAGTCTTCCACGGTAGGTATCTTTTATAACATCTGGCTGCTCGTAAATCTCTTTCAACATAAAATGATCGTAACCGCCTTTTTCAATTTGCTCCAAGTTCAATTGAAGTTCTTGAATATACGGATCGACTAAAGAATCATCTTTAATTTTTCTAACTTTCATTGGTTTATGCAACCTGATATTTGCCATCTCACCATCTTCTAAATAAATAGCATTAGAAGTATATTCAATAAATGGAGAAGCATCAGAAGCTATAAAATATTCCCCTTCTCCCACACCAATTGCTAGCGGACTTCCTAAACGTGCCGCAACAATTTCATCTGGATTTTTTTTATCAAAAACAGCGATTGCATAAGCACCAACCACTTGATTCAGCGCCACCTGAACTGCTTTACCAATTTTAAAACTTTCTTTTTTCTGAACTTCTTCTATAAGATTTACAAGAACTTCAGTGTCAGTGTCAGAATGAAAGACATATCCTCTTTTCATTAACTCCTTTTTCAATGGAGCATAATTTTCAATAATTCCATTGTGAATTATAGCCAAATCACCTGAATTAGAAAGATGTGGATGTGAATTAACATCGTTTGGAACTCCATGTGTTGCCCAACGCGTATGTCCCATTCCTATAGTTCCATTTATTGAGATTTCTTTAGTAGCCCTCTCTTCTAAATCTACAACTTTACCTTTAGTTTTAGAAATTTTCAAGTTCTCGCCGTCATATAACATAACACCAGCACTGTCATAACCTCTATATTCCAGTCTTTTTAGCCCTTTTATAACAATAGGATAAGCTTCTCTATATCCGATATATCCAACAATTCCACACATAATTTTTACTTAATTAGGTTTTGTATAAAAAATTTCAAGTTTTAATCTTTTGTCCTCAGCAACTGTTGATTTTCCCCCATAAATGATTGTCCCTAATGGATTCATTACACTAGCTTTTGGAGTTTGAGAGATAAATGCATTTGGAGTTTTCATTTTATAAGAAGTAATAGTACTAATATCTTCTGTAACAACAATACCTAACTTAACATTTGTTGAATCGGCATTTTTAATAAGATTACGGATTTGATTTGTAATTCTGATCTTATATGTTAATCCCCTTTTGGTTGTTGCATCTGTATTTATATTACCATCAAAAACTAATTTTGATTTTTTAACATCTGTACTTGTAGTCACATCATTATAATAATCTACAACAGGTCTATGATTTGTAAAATCATACAAATAAATTCTTCTAGGCTCATAGCTATTTGCCATTGTGCTTGCATCAATGTGGAAAACAAGATTTGCTTCATTAACCAACCATCCTTTACTTCTAATGTTTTCAAGCTCACCGGCAGTACTAAAAAGATCTAGAACAGCAAGAGAACCTTCTCCGCCTTTTAGATATAATTTTTCATCCCCTGCAGAAGTATTTCCCGTATTTGGCAACGCATTATAAGCAAGCCCACTACTTCCAAAATTATTATTCAACAAACTCACAGAGTTCCCGGTCATGTTAAGAACTATACTTTTCTTAACTCTTGTTGGTTCACCACCAGCAGTTGCTGAAGCCAAATCTTCATTATAATTAATAGTAATTTTTCCAGCTTTAAAATTTAACATCGCTAAATTTCCGGCGCTACTTCCTGATTTTTCCATTTTAAAGTAAAGCCCTCTAAAATACTCTTTAAAAACATCATTTGTAGCCAATTTACCTGCTGCGACAGCGTCAATAATTCTAGTTTTAAAATAGCTTTTATTCAAATCCAATTGCATCCCAGGAGGTGTTCTTGTAGTGGTAACAACTTTTGTAATAGAGTCTGTTGTAGTTACAACATGCTCTATTGGGTCAAAGAAGAAATTGTCATTCTGAGCCAGATTCGAATCCGTATTTAAACGGCTTCCAACTTTTACATTTTCAAAATCAGCATTTTGATTTGTAAAATACTTTTGAGTTTGTTGAAATCCACCTACAGGATCTGTATCTCTCATATAATATCCAGACTCATACACACTTAGTTTCATTGGTGCTTTATCCGCTCCATAAATGGAATCTAATGTGTAAACATGGCTACCATCAGTATTTGTAACTGTTTTATTGGCGTCATAATAATAAGGAATAGTCAAAACCACACTTACTACATGAGGTCTGGTACTAAGGGAAGTTAGAGGAGTTGACAAAACCAATTGTGTATTAAAATTAGCAGTAGTTTCACCAAAATTAGGGTTATTGTAAATCCCTAATGGATTCACGGGAAGATCATTAGACTGAATAGGTCCAATTTTTTGATTGTAAGCTACTACACTTGATGTATACTTGCTAAGATCAAAGTGGTTGTCACCAATTAAATCTCCACCAATTACATTATAATCTTTATCACATGAATACAAAAGAATAATGCTAGCAAAAACCAGCATTTTCTTGAAAAAAGAATTATTGTACATATTTAATAATAAAAGTTTAATTTAAAGAACTTCGTTTTTATAGAAATTAGTATACGCTTCCGCGAATTTGTCTTTCGGCACGAAAGGTAAAAAAGGTTTACCCGAAGATTCTATAAATTTTGTTAAACTTGAAGATAGGTTTTCTGAAGCAATAATTACAGCATCTGAATGCATAACAGTTACTTTTATAATGCTCTCATAATCCGGAATTTCTAAGTCCGCAATTGCTTCATCAGGAATACCGTCAAATTTCACCTTATTAATCATTTCTACGTCTAAAGTTCCTTCAAAAGACTGACTATAAACCGAAGTAACAATCTTTGTTTCTGAGAATAAAGCTTCATTTTTATAAAAATGTTTCAGATAAATAGGCAACATCGCCGCCATCCATCCGTGAACATGAATAATGTCCGGAACCCAATTCAATTTTTTTACGGTTTCTACAACTCCTTTTGCAAAGAAAATAGCCCGTTCATCATTATCAGGATACATAACCCCTTCTTCATCTGCAAATGTGGCTTTCCTTTTGAAATATTCATCATTATCAATAAAGTAAACTTGTATCCTCTCTTTAGGAATTGAAGCCACTTTTATAATCAATGGCATATCTAAGTCATTTACTACCAAATTCATCCCCGAAAGTCTAATTACTTCGTGTAATTGGTGTCTTCTTTCATTTATATTTCCATATCTAGGCATGAAAATTCTTATTTGTCCTCCCTGATCATTAATCATTTTCGGAACGTCATAAGACATTAAAGAAACCTCATTTTCAGCGAGATAAGGCACCACTTCAGATGATACATATAATATCCTCTTATCTTTCATATTGTAATTTACTTAATTTATTGGTAATAAAAACCATGCAAAATTACAAAAATTTATGCAGTTATTAACTAAAATATTATGTTTGCATTTAATTTTAATAATACCACCATGCATATTTTCTATGGAAAAGCAGCTTTGAGAGACTATTTGAAATCTATCAAAACTTCAGATTCCACCATTGGATTTGTCCCAACTATGGGCGCTTTACATGAAGGTCATTTGGCTTTAATGCAAAAATCGCTATTGGAAAATGGAAATACTGTAGTGAGTATTTTTGTAAATCCTACCCAATTTAACAATCCGGAAGATTTAGCAAAATACCCAAGGACTTTAGAAGAAGATGTGAAAAAACTTACTGCATTAAGTCCAAAAATCATCTTGTACGCCCCAACTGTCGAAGATATTTATGACGGACAGCCCCTGTCTCAATCTTTTGATTTTGATGGGTTAGAAAACCAAATGGAAGGAGAATTCAGACCTGGTCATTTTAATGGTGTTGGCACTATTGTAAAACGGCTTTTTGAAATTGTAGAACCTACAAACGCCTATTTTGGCGAGAAAGATTTTCAACAGTTACAAATTGTCAAAAAAATGTCTGCTAAAGCCAACTTGAAAGTAAATGTAATTGGTTGTCCCATTTACAGGGAATCCAACCATCTTGCCATGAGTTCCCGAAACGAACGTTTATCCCCACATGAAAGAGAAGAAGCCGCAATAATCTACAAAACACTAACTATTGCCAAAGAAAAATTTCAAACAGAAAGTCCCGAATCAGTAACGGAATGGGTTAAAAAAGCTTTCGAAAACAATGCTCTTTTCACATTAGAATATTTTGTAATTGCTGATGAGCAAACACTATTGCCCAGCGTAATAAAAGAACCAAATAAGAAATACCGCGCTTTTATAGCCGTTTTTGTCAACAATATTCGTTTGATTGATACCATTTCATTAAATTAATTTACTTTTGTAACATGCAAATTCAAGTCGTAAAATCAAAAATACACCGCGTAAAAGTAACTGGAGCCGATTTAAATTATATCGGAAGCATTACTATTGACGAAGCTTTACTAGATGCTTCTAACATCATTGAAGGTGAAAAAGTCTCCATCGTAAACATCAACAATGGGGAGCGCTTTGATACGTATGCTATCAAGGGCGAAAAAAATTCAGGCATCATTACATTAAATGGTCCAGCAGCTCGAAAAGTACAAAAAGATGACATTATTATCATTATATCCTATGCCACTTTAGAATTCGAAGAGGCTAAAACCTTCAAGCCTTGGATTATTTTTCCAAATGAGAATGACAATTCATTGACGTAGATTTTTAGAATAAGATCAAATTATTTCGCTTTTTTGAAGTGCCGTGTTTTTTGCTATTTCTATTTTAATAAAAGTAGTATATTGCTACTCCATTTAGAATAAATTTAATTTCTAAAACACTCCAAAATCATGAAACAGACATTACTCTTACTACTCTTTTCTATTTCAGCATTTTCCCAAAAAACAACACTGCCATTCGATTCAAACAAATTAGGAAGCCGGGAAATCACAATTGGATTACCGCCATCCTATGAAAAAAACACAAACAAAAGATATCCAATCCTGATTTTACTGGATGGAGATTACCTCTTTGATCCCTTTTACGGCGCTTTGAACTACGGCGCTTATTGGGATGATTTACCGGAAACCATAATTGTTGGCATCACTCAAAATAAAAAAGACGAACGTACAGAAGACAGTAATTATGATGCTACAGTTGGTTTGCCATCAGGAAAAGGAGCTGATTTTTTCGAATTTATCGGAGGGGAATTACTCCCGTATCTGGAGAAAAAATACCGTACCGCACCCTTCCGAATTATTGCGGGACATGATACCACAGCAGGTTTTTTAAACTTTTTTTTGTACAAAGACGCACCATTATTTAACGCCTATATTTCTTTAAGTCCAGAACTTGCCCCTGGCATGGAAAACCATATTCCAAAAAAACTTTCAAACATAAAACAACCCATTTTTTACTATCAATCCACTGGAGATGGCGATGTAAGACAACTTCAGGAGCCTATAAAAAGCCTCGACCAAAACATGAAGCTGGTTGCTAACCCGTTAGTCAATTATAAATTTGATAATTTCAAAGGAGCGTCACATTATTCACTCGTACTGTATTCGATACCAAATGCTTTGTATCAGTTTTTCGACTCTTACAAACCCATCTCATCAACGGAATACACCGATAAAATTGCTGTGCTTCCCGCTGGTTATGTAGATTATTTGACGAATAAATACGACGTTATTTCAAAAAATTTAGGCTTAAAAATTCCCATTCGAATCAATGATTTCAAAGCAATTGAAGCAGCAATTCTGAAAAACAAAGCCTATCCGGAATTAGACAAACTCTCTGATATTGCCAAGAAAAACTATCCGAAATCCATGCTTGCCGATTATGAATTGGGGCTTATGTATGAAAAAACGGGTGACGCAAAAAAAGCGGCAAAATCATATCAAACAGCTTCCCAATTAGAGGAAATCGGTAATTTAACCAAAGACATGATGTATCAAAAATACGATGATATGAAAAGTCTAACACCAAAAAAATAATGTCAAAAGTAAAAACTACTTTTTTTTGTCAGAACTGCGGAGCTCAATATGCCAAATGGCAAGGACAATGCAATTCCTGCAAAGAATGGAATACTATAGCGGAAGAAATCATTCAAAAACAAGAAAAAGTAGCTTGGAAAAGCGAACCAACTTCCAGCAATAAAGCACCAAAACCATTACGAATAAACGAAATTGATTCCACCCAGGAAATCCGCATGGATACTACTGACGGCGAACTCAATCGGGTACTTGGTGGTGGAATAGTTCCCGGTTCTCTGATCCTTTTAGGTGGCGAACCCGGCATTGGAAAAAGCACCCTTTTACTTCAAATATCCTTAAAATTACCTTACAAAACCTTGTATGTTTCGGGCGAAGAAAGTCAAAAACAAATAAAAATGCGTGCCGAAAGAATCACGCCAAGCGGTGACAATTGTTATATTCTTACCGAAACCAAAACCCAAAATATCTTCAAGCAAATTGAAGCCATACAGCCTGAAATCGTGATTATCGATTCCATTCAAACGCTTCATACCGATTATATCGAATCAACGCCCGGAAGTATTTCTCAAATACGGGAAACCACCGCCGAACTGATAAAATTTGCCAAAGAAACCAATATTCCCGTAATTCTTATTGGTCACATCACCAAAGACGGAAATATTGCCGGACCAAAAATATTGGAACACATGGTGGACACCGTTTTACAATTTGAAGGCGACAGAAATCATGTATATCGCATTTTGCGTTCGCTAAAAAACCGTTTTGGCTCTACCGCTGAAATTGGAATTTATGAAATGCTGGGCAACGGTTTGCGTGAAGTTTCGAATCCTTCGGAGATATTAATTTCGCACAAGGACGAGGAATTATCCGGAACGGCAATCGCCTCTACATTGGAAGGGATGCGCCCTTTGATGATTGAAATTCAATCTTTGGTAAGCACTGCAGTTTACGGTACACCGCAACGCAGCACAACCGGTTACAACGCCAAAAGGCTGAATATGATATTGGCAGTTTTAGAGAAAAGAGCTGGTTTTAGGCTTGGCGCCAAAGACGTTTTTCTCAACGTGACCGGAGGAATTTCGGTAGATGATCCTGCAATAGATTTAGCCGTGGTGGCAGCCATTTTATCCTCGAATGAAGATATTCCGGTAAACAAAGATTTTTGCTTTGCCGGCGAAGTCGGACTTTCTGGTGAAATTCGCCCTGTAAACCGCGTGGACCAACGCATTCAAGAAGCCGAAAAATTAGGATTTTCGACCATTTTTGTTTCGAAATACAATAAAATTGCCTTGAAAAATACGGGAATAAAAATTCGGCTGGTAGCCAAAATTGAAGACATCGCAAGCGAATTGTTTGGGTAATAAAATAATTTGTTAAAAAGGTTGTGAATCAGTTTTTTGGAACTAACTTTGAATGACGTTTACAAAATCATCTACATTATGGAAACTATATCTATTTTTTTAACAAACGTTAAAACCACTTTGGACAATTTAGTATCTGGCCTAACTTCTGAATTTTCAAATGAAAATTCATTAATTAGCAACGAAGTTATGGACATTATTGAAAATCCAAAAGACAAAAAGAAACTTGATGACGCTGTTGATTATTTATTAAACAACAAAAACATTAAAGAAAGGGAAGTTAAACTTTCAAACAAAACAATAACAATTTCATTAGGTTAAAATTGGACAATCTAGCATTAAACACTATATTTTATATACTAATATTTATATTTCCTGGGCTCTTGTTCAGGAAATTTTATTTTAGTGGCGATTTTACAAAACAATTTCAACAAGGTAACTTGATGGAAAGATTGCTTTGGACTTTATTTTTCAGTACATTAATTATTACATTGAGTGTTCTAGGATTTATTTTTATAGAAACCTACGCAAACATAAAAATACAAGAATATGTATCATATGAAAATGTAAAAAAATTATTCGAAACTTTATCTGCTAATAAATTACCTGAAAAGAGCGATGTTGACAAATATTTTTATAAAAACTACATCTATCTAATTTTAATAATATACTTTATTTCAATTTTTACAGGTTTTGTCTCTTATAAATTAATTCGTTTAACCAATATTGATGCATATATTCCCGCACTTAGATATAAAAATTATTGGCATTATCTAATTAGATCAAAAAAAATAAATGGTAAGAAAAATTCTAGTAATAAATATCTATATACAAATGCAGATGTTTTAATTGAGTGCAAAGACAAAACAGAACTTTATAGCGGCTACGTACAAAACTATTTTATTGACCCGTTAACAAACAGACTAAATTGTATAATATTAAAAGATGCTTATAAATTCATATCCATTTTAAATACAAGAAATCAAGATATTGAAACATCAATAGAAAATGAAGAAAACGTATATGAGAGACACAAAGTTTATTCTGACAAAGTTGTTTACAAAAAATATATCCCTGGAGATATTCTAACTCTTTTTGATGATAGAATAATAAATATTAATTTAACTTATGTTGAACAAGTTTTAAATTTAAAAGAAAGAAGACAAGCATTTATAAACTCGCTTTATTATATTATTTTAACAGTAATTGTACTTACACCTTGGATTATTCAACATGATTTAATCCTGACAGTTAAAAGAAAAATCATAATAAATTTAATTGGTTACTTTACCCTAATTTCAATTAGAAATTATTTACTAGAACTGCTGAATTTAATTGATAAACCTTTAGGTTTTAAGAATTTTATTTTAGGGGTAATTCTATTTAATATTCCTCTTTTGTGGTTTTTTAAAATTCTTAATGTTTGGTGGACACTTTTGATAATTTTTTTATTTTTTATTTTTATGGTAATCATACTTAACAATTCAAAGAAACAAACAGAAAAAGAATAATATCATTGATAAGTTAATCCAAAGAATATTATTCCCGACCGCGCAGATATGTAAACGCAACAATTGTGCGAATTTGCAATCCGTGCCCAACAGTGAGCAGAAAACATAAATAGTTATAAAGTAAGGCTCAAAATTCGATTGGTCGCAAAGATTGAAGACATCGCAAGCGAATTGTTTGGGTAGAAATTCCATTTGTCTCTATAAAAAAATATTACACGATAAAACACATAAATTATGAATCTAAAAATAAAATGCATAGGATTTATGCTACTGGCAATACCTTTTTTTTCTAAAGCGCAACATGCCGAAAATCAAAACGCTTTCCCTGTTCAGATAGCCTCTGCAAACGGAATTATAGAAGGCGAATTTGATATAAAAACAAATATTCAAAGCTTCAAAGGAATTCCCTTTGCACAGCCACCAGTGGGTAATTTACGCTGGAAAGCTCCTCAAGCTTTAACCAATTGGGTCGGAGTAAAACAAACTAAAAAATTTGGACCAAGAGCAATCCAGTCCAATGTATTTGGCGATATGGGCTTTAGAAGTGACGGCACGAGCGAAGATTGCTTATATCTTAATGTTTGGTCTCCAGCCAAATCTGCCAATGAAAAACTTCCTGTTTTAGTTTATTTCTACGGGGGCGGTTTTGCCGCTGGCGATGGCTCCGAAAATCGTTATGATGGTGAAAACATGGCCAAAAAAGGAATAGTAACCTTAACCGTAAACTATAGATTAGGGATTTGGGGATTTTTCTCCCATCCGGAACTAACCAAAGAATCTCCTAATCACGCATCAGGAAACTACGGATTATTAGACCAAAATGCTGCCTTAAAATGGGTACAGGCCAATATTTCAAAATTCGGAGGTGATCCAAAACGCGTCACAATTGCAGGCGAATCAGCAGGTTCAATTGCCGTAAGCGCTCAAATGGCTTCTCCATTATCAAAAGGCCTTATTGCAGGAGCTATTGGCGAAAGCGGCGGTTCTATCTTCCCTACCTTATCTCCCGTTCCTTTGGCCGAAGGTGAAAAAACAGGTCTTGAATTTGCCAAAAAAATTGGAGCTTCATCCTTAAAAGACCTTCGCGCAATGTCTACTTTTGAGCTGTATCAAAAATCCCTCGGAACAAGTTTGGGTATTTTTAAAACAACAATTGACGGTTATTTTTTACCAAAATCGTTGCCGGAAATTTTTGAAGCCAAACAACAAGCTATGGTTCCTTTACTATTAGGATGGAATTCGGAGGAAATGACTTATCGCGCTTTAACAATGGGAAAAGACATAGACAATGAAAGTTATATCCAAAAAATAAAAGAATTATACGGCAACAAAGCGGATGAAGTTTTGAAATTATATCCTGTAGGAACTCCTGAAGTAACGGAGCAATCTGCCACCGATTTAGCTGGAGACCGTTTTATCGCCTACAGCACTTGGAAATGGTTTGATTTGCATCGAAAAAACAGCACACAGCCTGTATATCGTTATTATTATGCTCATCCAAGACCCGAAATGCGCGACAATGAACTTGAAGCAGCTCTTGCAGGCGGTGTCATTAAAAAAGACAAAAACACTCCAAAAGCACCAATACCAAAAGGAGCGGTTCACTCTGCAGAAATAGAATATGCAATGGGGAATTTAGCCTCTAACAAAAATTATGCTTGGACTGACGATGATTACAAAGTTTCGGATACAATGATGAACTTTTTTGCCAACTTCATTAAAACAGGAAATCCAAACGGTGATAAACTTCCTGTTTGGCCTATCGCAAAAAACGAAGAAAACCCAGAAATCATGATTATTGATGTAAATTCAAAATCAAAAAAAGCAGAAAATGAAGCGCGTTACTTATTTTTAGAAAAAGAATATTCGAAAAAATAATTTTCCTGCTTTCGCAAAAAAGAGGATGTCATTAAAAACGGCATCCTCTTTTTTTATGCCACATAATTATAATTAGTACGATTTCTATTCGTAAGAAAAAGCCATAATCAGTTCGAATCAATTTTAAAAAAAAATTTTTATTTTAGCTGTAAGTCAACTGATTATATGCAATGAAATAAAAATATCGCTTAATAAAAAATAAAAAATCAGGAATGAGATTCATTATTTTGTTGTAAATTTATGTGTTGTTTTTTTATCTAAAGATTGAAAAATGAAACCATCACACCAAACCATGACGCATCTCTATGAGCACTTAGGAAAAGTGTTTTATTGCATTGCGGCCATAGATAAAACGATTCGTAAAGAGGAAATCGCACAACTCAAAGAAATTGTAAAAACAGAATGGCTTCCGCTTGAAAATACTTTTAATGAATTTGGAGACGACACAGCCTATGAAATTGAAATTGTTTTTGACTGGCTTATAGCCAATAAATGGGATACTGAACAAGTAATTCCTGATTTTAAAATTTTCAGAAAAGAGCATGACCATTTGTTTACCCCTGAGGTTATCACCTTGATTCTAAAAACTGCAAATGCTATTGCAAATTCTTTTTTAGAAAAAAACAAATCAGAACATGTTTTCATAAGTCAGCTCAGCGCTATCCTGATACAATAATGCAATTAAATCTTTTTTGAATCAAAATAAAGCTGTTTTAAAACAATCTACTTTAACCTAAAAAATCAAAGACATGAAAAAGCAAACTGGCATTTGGATAGACTCCTCAAAAGCAATAATTGTTGCTCTTGATGGTGATACAGAAAAAATTACCGAAATAGATTCTGATGTAGAAAACAGCGTTTATCATAACAAAGAAGGCAACAAAGGGACTTTTTCGGGAAGTCATCATGGTGATAGCGATAAAAAATTTGATGATCGAAAAAAACAAGAACTGGATTATTTTATAAAATCAGTGCTGTCTTATGTTAAAAAATCGGATGAACTTATTGTTTTTGGTCCGGCACAAACCAAAACAAAACTGGAACAAAAATTAATGGATGAAAATTTAATTGAACCCGGAAAACTAAAATCAGTGGAAACTGCCGATAAAATGACCTTAAATGAAATTGTGGAAAAAGTCAGACGATTCTATAACCCATTTGAATACAAAGAACCAAAACCGAAAAGCTAATTTAAATACCCTAAAAACAAATTTAGAAACTACAATACTTTTTAGGTTGTAGTTTTTTTATGCTTTTTAGAGAAAATAAAACGTTTATACCCCTCAAAATTCTAAAGAAAACCATAAAAAACTTTCCTTTTGTATTATTTTCCTTTTCTTTATAAGCACGATTCCAAGCTCTATTAATTCTTATATTTTTATCGAATACAAAACTGTTTATGAAAACCGGAAAACAAAAAATAATTCTAGCGACAAAAATACTTGGTGTACTGTTTGTAGCTCTAATTGTTGCTTTTTACATCTTTCGTGATGCGGTTTTACAGCAGACGATTGCTAAGGTTTCTAATGAAATGGAAGTCGATTACAACAGTATTTTTTCAGTAAAAAAAGCTTCTTTTGACGGAATCTCAGGTATAAATCTTTCTGAAGTAGTATTAGCGCCGAAAAATGCCGATACCCTTTTTAAAATACAAAAACTGAAAACGAGTGTCAATTTATGGCAATTAGTATTAGGTAATATGCAACTGGGAACTTTAGAAATCAAGAATGGTTTTGTACAGCTCGTAAAGAAAGGAAAAGTGAGAAATTTTGATGCTTTTCTAAAAAAAGACAAGCAAACAGAAATAGGGAACGAAAAAAGAGATTACGCTCAATTTGCCTACAGAATCATATCTAAAGCACTGAATTTAGTTCCAACGGACATGGTTTTGGACAATCTTTCCTTCCGACTTGATGACAATGGAAAAAAAGCGGTGATTAATTTGAAAAAATTACGATTGGTTAATAAGCAGCTTGAAACTTCAATAAAAGTCCAAACCAATACCTTTACACAACGCTGGAAAATCAAAGGATTTGCCGATCCAAGAAATAAAAAAGCCGATATTCGTTTCGTAAATATTGACACTGGCGCCATCAAAGTTCCATATTTTGACGAACGTTTCAACCTGAAATCGAGCTTTCAATCCATCCGGTTGAATATTGAAAACATTGATAAAGATGGTGACGAACTTCATATTGA
Organism: Flavobacterium esculini; assembly: GCF_048284325.1. Taxonomy (NCBI): domain Bacteria; kingdom Pseudomonadati; phylum Bacteroidota; class Flavobacteriia; order Flavobacteriales; family Flavobacteriaceae; genus Flavobacterium; species Flavobacterium esculini. The sequence goes on from NZ_JBLVPI010000001.1 coordinate 131,426, forward strand.
TGGCTTTATGGCTATCGCCAATTTAAAAGTAAATCATCCAAAAATTGCCAGTAAAGATGTAGTAATCAAGAATGCTAAGTTTGATTACCGATTCTTATTGGGCTCTGATTTCATTTCAATAGACAGTACTTCAACGGTCCAATTCAATAAAGTGAAATTCCATCCTTATGTAGCTTATGAAACCGAGAAAGATACCATTTACAAACTCAAAGTAGCCATCCCAAAAATGAAAGCACAGGATTTTATCGCTTCACTTCCTGATGGTTTATTCACCCATTTTCAGGGAATGGAAGCCGAAGGTAATTTTGACTACAACTTGAATTTCATGTTCAATAAAAACAAACCCAATCAACTGGTTTTTGACAGTAAATTGAATAAAGAAAATCTGAAAATTACAAAATACGGTGAAGCGAATCTCAATAAACTCAATGGAGAATTTATTTATCGGGCACTTATAAAAAATATTTTGCAGCGACCTGTTTTAGTTGGCTCAGCGAATCCTAATTATACGCCATTAGACCAAATTTCCCCTTATTTAAGAAAATGCGTCTTAACAACCGAAGATCCTTCGTTCTTTTCGCATCATGGTTTTATCAGCGAAGCATTCAAACAATCCATTGTTAAAAATATAAAAACCAAAAAGTTTTCGCGTGGTGCCAGTACCATCAGCATGCAGTTGATAAAGAATGTTTTTCTTACCCGAGAGAAAACAGTCTCGCGCAAACTAGAAGAAATTTTACTGGTTTACATTCTGGAAAATAATAGAATCGTAAGCAAGGAACGCATGCTGGAAGTGTATTTTAATATTATCGAATGGGGACCAAACGTATATGGAATTGGCGAAGCGAGTCGGTTTTATTTCCAGAAGAGTCCTTCAGAATTGAACTTAAATGAATGTCTTTATCTTGCCCGAATTATTCCAAGCCCAAGAAAATTCATGTACCAGTTTAATGACCAAGGGATGCTGAAAAATTTTGCAGTGAAACAAGAATCCTTTTTAACCAATATCATGTTTAGGAGAGGGCTACTGAGCCCTGACGATACTATTTACAAAACACAGCCTATCCTGATTTCAGGACCTGCAAAATCTTTTCTAAGGATAAAAGCTCAAGATACCACACAAATAAAAATCGATTCTTTGGCAGTTGACGAAGAATTTGATCTTTAATTCTAAAATTAAAAAGCAACCCTGTCAGAGTTTTGAACTCTGACAGGGTTGCTCGAAAATTTAAATTCACATCTATTCTTTTCAACAAATTACGGCGCCGGGTCAGGAATTACCGCTTGAACTTCGTCAATTGCTTTTAAGATTTCATCAGAAAGTGAAATGTGAATTGTATCAATGTTTTCTTTTAATTGTTCCATTGTTGTGGCGCCAATAATCGTGCTGGTTACAAACGGCTGTTGCTCTATGAATGCCAAAGACAATTCAGTCAAGGTCAATCCGCTTTTCTTGGCGATTTCCTGATACAATCGAGTAGCTTCATAACATTGCTCGCTGTTGTATCTTGAAAATTGTGGAAATAAATTGATTCTCGCGTTTGGAAGACTTTCGCCTGTTAGGAATTTCCCGGATAAAACACCAAAAGCCATTGGTGAATACGCCAATAATCCCACATTTTCTCGCATACAAATCTCAGCGGAACCCGCTTCAAAAAGTCTGTTTAGTAACGAATATGGATTTTGAATCGTTTTTATTTTTGGTAAATTATTGTATTTACTTTCTTCCAGAAAACGCATAATTCCCCAAGGCGTTTCATTAGAAAGTCCAATGTGCTTGATTTTCCCTTCTTTGACAAAACCGTCTAAGGTTTCTAGAACATTGTGAATGTTATCTTCCCAGGCATCATCCTGCACTTTGAAACCACGCTGTCCAAAAAAATTAGTTTTGCGTTCCGGCCAATGCAATTGATAGACATCCAGATAATCAGTTTGTAAGCGAAGCAAACTTTGGTCTAATGCAAACTTGATACTTGTTGGCGAAAAATCATTTTTCTCACGCATGTACGTGAAATTAGGATTTGGTCCCGCAATTTTTGAAGCCAAAATCACCTCTTCTCTTTTGCCTGTTTTTTTGAACCAAGTTCCTAGTATTTTCTCCGTACTTCCGTATGTTTCCTGACGTGCTGGAACAGAATACATCTCGGCAGTATCAAAAAAATTGATTCCTCTTTCAAGAGCGTAATACATTTGTGCATGACCATCAGCTTCTGTATTTTGTTGTCCAAAAGTCATGGTTCCAAGGCAAATTTTGCTGACTTTTATATCGGTGTCCGGTAAAGTAGTATATTTCATAATTAAGAAAATTGTATTTTAATTTTTCAAAAACAAAGATAAAATTAGTTTATTGTTTTGGTTTCCAGTTAACAGAAATTTTGGAAACGTTTATACGTTTTGACACTAAAAAAGGCCCAAAGTATAAGCTCTGAACCTTTGTATTTTTTGAACCTTTACTTCAATTTAATTGATATCATTCAACATTTTAGAAATCTCGTCTAATCTTGGTGTCAAAATAATTTCGATTCTGCGGTTTTTTGCTTTTCCTTCAGCGGTTGAATTACTTGCCAAAGGAGAAAATTCTCCTCTACCAGCTGCGGTTAAGTTTTCCTTGTTGATTTTCTTGTTTTCACTCAAAATAGCAACTATCGCTGTGGCTCTTTTAGTCGATAAATCCCAGTTGTCAGCAATTGGCCCTGAAGCGGCGAAAGCATCATCATCTGTATGTCCTTCAATAAGGACTGAAATTTCCGGGTTATCACCCAAAACTTTTCCTAACTCTACAACTGCCTTTTTACCTTCGGAACCCACTGCCCAGCTTCCAGAATTGAAAAGCAGTTTGTTTTCCATGGAAACATATACTTTTCCATTTTTTTGCTGAACGGTCAACCCTTTTCCTTCAAAGCTATTCAAGGCTTTAGACAGTGTTTCTTTTAGTTTTTTCATGCTGGCTTCTTTGGCAGCAATCAAAGATTCCAACTCATCTAAACGTTGTGCGCTTTTGTTTAAACGTTCTTGTTCTAGCGCTAACGCTTTTCCTTTTTCATCTAATTGATCCAGCAAATCACGATTTTTCTTCATGTTGTTTTGTAAAGCGTCACTGCTATTTTTTTCTAAAGCGTCATAGGAATCCTGCAATACTTTAAATTTATTTTGAGCAGCCGCGTAATCGGCTTTCAATTTTTCCAGTTCCGATTTTGATTTGCTTAAATCAGATGTTAAAGCACTTCGGTCTAGTTCTAATTGATTTTTAACTTTTAAAAGATCTTCATTCTCATCCGTTAATCTTCTATTTTCTTTTTTGGAATCGGTGTACTTGCTTTCCAAATCATTGTATATTTTCTTAGATACACATGAAGTTGAAAGTGCCAGAACTAGTAATCCGATGGAAACTCTTTTAATCATTTTGTTTTATTTATGTTGTTGTTTTGAAAGCAAATTTTAAATTATATTCGGATGCCCTAGCCCCGATAGAAGTGAAAATCCTTGTTGTTTTTTCTTTAAAAACAACAAGATTGCAACGAATAGCGGGAAACAGCTCCTGAAAATGCTACTCGATTTCTACCAAAATTGGGCAATGATCTGAATGCACTGCATCTGGTAGAATAACGGCTCTTTTTAGTTTATGTTTTAAGGAATCGCTGACTAAATTGTAATCAATGCGCCAACCCTTGTTGTTTCCTCTTGCTCCGGCACGATAACTCCACCACGTATATTGATGCGGTTCACTGTTGAAATGACGAAAACTATCCACAAATCCAGACTTCATGAATCCATCGAGCCAGGTTCTTTCTTGTGGCAAAAATCCGGAAACGGTCTTATTTCTTACAGGATCATGAATATCGATTGCTTCGTGACAAATGTTGTAATCCCCGCAAATAACAAGATTTGGAGTTTCTTTTTTGAGTTCGTCAATGTAAGTCTGAAAATCATCCATAAACATAAATTTATGGTCCAATCGCTCGATATTTGTCCCCGATGGTAAGTACAAACTCATCACAGAAAATCCATCAAAATCAGCACGAAGGTTTCTTCCTTCAAAATCCATGTGGTGAATTCCAGTTCCATGAACGACATTGTTAGGCTTGATTTTGGAAAGAATGGCCACGCCGCTGTAGCCTTTTTTGGTCGCTGAATAATAATATTGATAGGGATAACCCGCCTTTGTGATAGCATCAACGGGAATTTGATCTTCGGTTGCTTTAATTTCCTGAAGGCAAATAATATCTGGATTTGCGTGTTGCAGCCAGTCAATAAACCCTTTTGAAATGGCGGCTCTGATTCCGTTGACGTTGTATGAAATGATTCTCATTAAAGTAATTTTTGAATTTCTTGCGAAAAAATATTTTTAGCCTGCGGTTTGTTCAAAGCCAATTTTTTATTTTATCGGAAAAAATTATATTGTTTTTATGTCCGTTTCAAATGTAATAAAAAAGTATAAGTTTGATTCAGAAAAATAGAGAAAATGGAGTTTTTTGCTATCTTTGTTTCTTGCTCAAAAAAAACAAAAATACATGGGTTTAGTAACCGCCAAAGAAGTTGCCAAAGCGATAAATGTAGATAAGTACGGAGTTTTAGGTACTTTTTCCGGATGGATGCTCATGAAGGTGCTAAAAATCTCTACCTTAAATAAAGTATACGATAGAAATAAACATTTGAAAGATGTTGATTTCCTCAATGGAATATTAGATGATTTACAAATAAAATTTAAAATCCCAGAAGAAGATTTAAAACGATTGCCAAAAGACGGTGCTTACATAACGATTTCAAATCATCCTTTAGGAGGTATTGACGGCGTTTTATTATTGAAATTAATGCTTGACAAAGAGCCTAATTTCAAAATTATCGCCAATTTTCTTTTGCATCGAATTGAGCCTCTCAAAAAATACATTATGCCTGTAAATCCTTTTGAAAACCACAAGGATACCAAATCAAGTGTTGTAGGAATAAAAGAAACATTGCGTCATTTAAGCGATGGAAAACCGCTGGGAATGTTTCCTGCGGGAGAAGTTTCTACGTATAAAGACGGAAAATTAATGGTGGATAAACCTTGGGAAGAAGGGGCTATTAAAGTAATTAGAAAAGCACAGGTTCCTGTTGTACCTATTTATTTTCATGCTAAAAATAGTCGTTTATTCTATCTTCTTTCTAAAATAAGCGGAACTTTTAGAACTGCAAAACTACCTTCGGAAGTGTTTAGCCAAAAACACCGTGTGATCAAAGTGCGTATTGGCAAACCGATTTCGGTAAGTGAACAAAATGAACACACAACACTAGAGGAATATTCAGAATTTTTGAGAAAGAAAACGTACATGCTTGCAAATCCTTTCGAAAAAGAAAGCCCTTTTTTACCCACACCAACATTAAAGCTTCCTAAAAGCCCGAAGAAAATTGTTACGGCCGCAAATCAGGATAAAATGGTCAAGGAAGTAGACGCCTTGCGAAGTACTGATTGCCGACTTTTACAAAGTAAAAACTATGAAGTTTTCTTTGCTAAAGCATCTAAAATTCCAAATATTTTGCATGAAATTGGGCGTCTTCGGGAAATTACCTTTCGAGAAGTGGGTGAAGGAACAAATGAACCCATCGATTTAGACAAACACGACCAGTATTACCATCATCTATTTTTGTGGGATGCCGATGCCAACAAAATTGCTGGGGCATACCGAATGGGATTGGGTTCAGAAATTTATCCCAAATACGGAATAAATGGTTTTTACCTCAACGATCTTTTCCGATTTGAACCCGAATTACATGATATGATGCACAAATCCATAGAAATGGGTCGCGCCTTCATCATCAAAGAATACCAACAGAAACCAATGCCTCTTTTCTTGCTTTGGAAAGGAATTATGCATACCACGTTGCGTTATCCGGAGCATAAATTTTTACTGGGTGGTGTGAGTATCAGCAATCAATTTTCAGATTTTTCAAAATCGCTGATGATTGAATTCATGAAATCGAATTATTATGATCCTTATATTGCGCAATACATTCACCCCAAGAAAGCGTATAAAGTAAAACTAAAAGATGCCGATAAAGATTTCATTTTTAATGAAACCGAATCAGATTTAAATAAGTTTGACAAAATTATAGATGAACTAGAACCTGGAAGTTTGCGTTTGCCGGTTTTGATTAAAAAATACATCAAACAGAATGCAAAAGTGGTTGCTTTCAATGTGGATCCGCTGTTTAACAATGCTGTTGACGGACTGATGTACATCAGAATTGCAGATATTCCGGAAAGCACTATGAAACCTGTAATGGAAGAATTTCAGGCCGAACTGGAACGAAAACTGAGCGAAAAGGAAGATTGACTGCAGCATGTAGAATTATAAAAAAATCTCGAATTAATTTGAGATTTTTTATGTCCTAAAACCAGCCTTTTTTGCCTACTTGATACGTCTGGTAAAACTCTTCATCTGATTTTGTTAAATATAGAATTCCTTCAATTACTCCTAATATACCTGTTACTGTTCCACAAGTACACAAACTAATTACCAACCATATAATCCCCTCGGTTGTATAGCCTAAAAGGAATTTATGGATCCCCAAAGGTCCTAAAAGAATAGCAAGAAGCCCTGCTGCAAGTTTTTTATTATCTTGTTGATTAGGTTGTGGATTATTCCATGCCTCTGGTTTTGAATTTTCCATAATTAATTGTTATAAGGTTATTTTTCAGTGATTAAAAATATAAAAATTATTGGAATACTTTATCAATTGGCTCCCAGAGTTCTATCTTATTTCCTTCAATATCTAAAATCCAACCAAATTTTCCATACTCATAAGACTCCATATCACCCACAATTGTTACACCTTCCTCCGATAATTTTTTTAACAAATTTTCTAAATCATCCACTCTGAAGTTTTGCATGAATTGTTTTTCGCTTGGTGCAAAATAAGTAGTGTCATCAGCAAATGGCGACCATTGGGTAGAACAATCATTTCCCTCTTTGTCTTTCCACCAAAAAGTAGCACCGTATTCATCCGTTTTTAAACCCAAATGTTTTTCGTACCAAGCTACCAGTTTTTTCGAATCTTTTGATTTAAAGAAAAAACCGCCAATTCCCGTAACTCGTTTTTCCAGCTCCGCATCTTTGGCTGGACCAAAATATTTAGCTTTAATTTTATCTACAATCACTTGTGCCAACCGTTCATGGCTTTCGAATGTCCAACCGGCAATGTGTGGAGAAAGAATCACATTCTTAGCTTGCAATAAATACTGAAAAGCCTCTGGTGTATTTTTATCTTGAAAAAGGGTTTCGAATGACAATTTTTCATATTCCAAAACATCCAAACCGGCTCCAAGTATTTTCCCGGATTCCATCGCTGCAACTAAATCGGCAGTGACAATATTCTTGCCACGGGAGGTGTTTATAATCCAAAAGGGTTTTGCAAATCCATTAATAAAATCCGCATCAACCATTTTATCGGTTTCAGGTGTCCACGGAATATGTAGGCTTATCACATCTACTTTTTGCTGGAATTCTTCCAATGAAACCTGTTTGGCATTGCTATCCCCTACATTTTGCTGAATGTCATAACACAGCACTTCCACATCAAAACCACGAAGTTTTTTGGCGAATGATTTCCCCATATTTCCATAACCGATAATCCCCACCGTTTTACCATCGAGTTCATGACCGCGATTGCTTTCCCTGTTCCAGTGACCAGATCGTATTTCACTATCTGCTTCATTCAATTTATTAAAAAGAGCTAAAATCATGCCCAATGTATGTTCGGCAACAGCATTTCTATTTCCTTCTGGAGCTGCAATAAGCGTAATGTTTTTTGACAGAGCGTATTCACAATCGATACTTTCTAATCCTGCTCCCACACGCGCTATAAATTGCAAACCAGTTGCCTTGTCTAAAAATGTTTTGTCAATTTTAAATCGGCTTCGGATAACAATTCCCTGATAATCTTGAATTTTAGTTTCAATATCTTCTTTGGATGATGTAAAGTCACTGTGATTAATAAATCCGGAATTTTGCAATTGATCCCAAAGCAAAGGATTATTACTATCGATATGAAGGATTTTGATGTCCATAAAAAAGGTTTCTAAGTTTTGTACCCCAAATTAACAAAAAAATAGCTCCCAAATGTGTAAATTAGCCTGCTTTCTATTTTAGGATAAATGGAAGTTATTATTAAAAAATTCAAAAATGAGATTAACAAAAACATTCAAAGCATTCTTTGAAAGTGAAAAAGCGGGTGGGTTACTTTTGCTTTTTGTAACAGTACTTTCTCTTTGTCTTGCCAATTCCACATTTCAAACGGAATATATTACTTTTTGGGAAACCAAATTAGGTCACCATTCCATTACGCATTGGATTAATGACGGACTGATGACTATCTTTTTCCTGTTAATCGGTTTAGAACTGGAACGCGAAATTTATAATGGTGAATTATCCAGTATCAAGAATGCTGCCTTGCCTATTTTTGGTGCTTTAGGCGGTATGCTTGTTCCTGCCGGAATCTTCTTAGCATTAAATTTGGGAACTATAACACAAAATGGAGCCGGGATTCCTATGGCTACAGACATTGCTTTTGCCATTGGTATTTTATCCTTATTAGGAAATCGTGTTCCTGTTTCTTTAAAAATATTTCTAACTGCACTTGCAGTAATTGACGATTTGGGTGCTATAATTATCATAGCTATATTCTACACTTCAACAATTGCTTTTGTAAATTTATTTATAGCTTTAGGTATTTTAGGTGGTTTGTTTATCTTGAATCGAATGAAGGTTCATAATTTATTCCCGTATTTAATTGGTGGCGTTATCATGTGGTATTTCATGCTTAATTCAGGAGTACATGCTACTATAACTGGCGTTTTATTGGCTTTTGTAATTCCGTTTGGTGATGGAGGCAAAAAAACCTCATCTTATAAAATTCAGCATTTTTTACACAAACCCGTAGCCTTTTTTATTCTGCCTTTGTTTGCGATAGCCAATACGTGTATCGCGATAGATTCCAATTGGCATGAAGGACTGAATCATCCTAACACAATAGGAATAATATTAGGACTTGTGATAGGAAAACCACTCGGAATTTGGCTTTTCTCTTTTTTAGGCGTTACTCTCGGAATTTGTGTTTTGCCTAAAGATTTACAATGGAAAACTATTATTGGCGCAGGAATGTTGGGAGGAATTGGCTTCACGATGTCCATATTTATAACGTTGCTTGCGTTTAAAAATGACGGCGAAGAAGTAATTACCTATTCTAAAATTGCGATTCTGATTGCTTCCTTTATCGCAGGAACAGCTGGTTTTCTTTGGTTGAAATACACCTTGAAAACCCAATTAAAAAAATGAAGATTAAACCCATCATTTAATTGATTTGTCCAATAAAAAAAGGATGTTTAGCTTAAAGCTAAACACCCCTTTTTTTATTGAAACTTATGATTATAATTGAGCTATTTATAAGCTACTTCATTAAACAGGCTGTATAAATTTTTTTTTATTTTTATACCAATATATATTTCATTGGTTCGGTTTTTTTACTAAAAAATGTAGCCAATTCCCATATGCACATAGGGAATGTATTGATTTCTATTATAAGCACCATCTACATTTTGAACATTCCCGTTAACCGAATTCTCTTTCAAATACACCACGCGATACCCAAATCCTACAGCGGTTTCATATGTAAAATGACTCCCTATCAGACGTTTTAAACCCCAGGTAGGTACAATTGCAAAATCAGCTGTCTTAGTTACATTATCCGCTAAATTTATTACAAACCAATCCGGATGATAACTTGTTTTAATGGACAAATAATTTCCGCTATTATTGGTAGTATTTTTACCTTTTGAATTCCTTTTTTCGAGATTATAATAATATCTTGGTTCTACTGTTAGTACCGGTTGCAGTATAAAACCGGCTCCTTCATAATGATCACCAACCGTAAAATCTTTCTCAAGACCAATCTCGCCTCTTAATGCGATAGTATTTGATAGTTTACTCTCATTATTGAACCAAATTCCTGTGTGTACCCCAAAACCGGTTTGCACTCCAAAAATTGATTTTTCAACGCTAACCTCTTGAGCCGCTGCATTTAGATTGAATGCCAGAATTAGAAATACTATTACTTTTTTCATTTAAAGGATGCGAATTAATTATTTAGTAGTTATTTGTTTTATGTTTTTAAAATAGATTTCGCTTACTTATTAGCCCAATAATCAAACACCGTGACTTTCTCAGGAGCTGGGTTTAACAGCGCAACAAAAGCTTTGTGATCCGGATGAATAAGATAAGCATCTCTATCACTTTCGCTACTGAATGTAAGTATAAAGCAATGTGTCAAACCATTGCTTAAATTTTCAGGACTGTTATTGGTTCCCCATTCAAATGATTTAATAGTTGGGATTTTATGCTTCAAATCACTCAAAGCTGTTACCACTTTAGTGATATATGCGGCGTCCGTTCCATCTTTCCATCCAAACATTACTACATGACGTAGCACTTGTTTTTGTTTGCCTTGCTGGGCGTTTACGGTATGGATTGAAAGTAAAATAAGGAATATTAGCAATAGTTTTTTCATGGTAGTTTTTTTTTGAAATATACGAATTATTTGAGTTGGATTTGCAGGGGAGATTGACGCTATAGTAAATAATTACTTATGTTACTGGCTTATTGTTGTGGGCGCAAAGCAGAGACATTTGCAGCATAACCGATGAAGGCTTTGCGGAGCAAAGAAAAAGGAGTTCATTAGATAGTTGCTTCGTAACCTTTCGATTTCGGTTTTGCAAAAAACATGATGCGAAACGGTAATTCCAATAAATCACACACTAGCTCAAAACGACTGTTAACAGTCGTTAATTTTGAATTTGTTTCATCTCTTTAATATAATCTGCTTTCTTAATGCTATCATTCCTATTTTGCTTCTTAAGTTTAATTTCGGCATCTAAATCGTAATCTATGTAGTCAAATCCAAGTATATCATAAAAATAACCTTGTCTCATCACTTGCATTGGCTCTACCACAATTCTAAATTTATTGCCATTGCTAAAATAAACTTCATGCCCATTTTTACTGTTATAAAGAGTAATTCCATCTGTTAGTTCAAAGTTGATTTGCGACGGATCACTATATTCTCCAGTTCTAAATTCAACGTGATAAATTTTTCCATTGTAAGTCCAAACATTTACAGATTCAATGATTCCAATTTGGTCAATTCCAGTTCCTTTTGAAACTTTCAATTTATCTATATAATAAAATTTGATTTGGCTATTTGGTTTATTCGATGTATCTGATGTAAAATACTTATAATATAAGGAATTGGTAAATTCGCTACCAATTAATAAACCTTTTAACCCTATTTCTTTTTTTTCTACAGGTATTTCTACCTGAGGATTTTTATTTACACAAGAGTAAAGGCAAATAATTACTAAAAAAAGTATTTTGTTCATAGATTTTTTGATTTAATGACTGCTAACGTCCCGCTAATACAGTGGGTTTTGGACTAAATTAAGCCCATTATTCGGATTTGCCAAATCTCCCAAATACAAAACCAAATGCCCAAATCCGTTGTAGCTGTTAGCGGCAGGCTATTTGCTCTTTTGATATTTAATTTTGTTTGGCTTTTTTATTGAATCATATTTAGCCGTCTTATTGTTTTTTTGATTTATTGAGTCAATTGGTTTGTCATTATTTAACAAACCATCTTTGCCGTATAAGTTATCTTGATTTTCTTTAGTAAGTTTTATAATGGTTGATATTCCTCCATAAATTACAAAGCCAATGAGGATTCCTGCTACTAATTTGTTGTTTTTAAATTTATCTGAAATTTTTTCAAAATACGTTTTTTCTGATTGCGATTTTGAGATTAATTTTCCTTCTCGGTATAAATTTAATTCTTGAGAAATTGACTCATTAAATTTTACTGTAACCTCGGAGAGTATTTTAAGATATTTATCTAAATATTTTAAGTCTATTAATTTAGGTATTTCTTCAACACAATAAAAGTTTTTATTTATAATGGTAACTTCTTTTGATTTTCTATCAAGCCAACTAAATCTAAAGGTTTTATATTCTTCTAAATGTTTGTATTTAGCTCTTTCTGAAGAATTAAAATATTCATTTTCTTTTTTTTCAATTTCTTCGAGAAACTCTTTATACTTGTAGTTATTCCATTCTTTGGATATTTCAACAAAATATTCTTTTTCAACTTTATTTAAATTCCAACTATCAATGTTATCAATAACTTCTTCAAAAAATGTTGTAACCGTTAAAACATTACTAGTATGAATTATTTGATTAGTTTCTTCTTTTAAACCATCAAATAGATTGATCAAATGATTTATTTGAAATTCTAAATGTTCCTTGTTCCAACTGTTCTCTTCATTTTCATTCTTTTGAAAATAATCTGTGAATTCAAATATTGTTGGAGCTTTTCTAAATTCAATTAGTGTGTTTAATGCCCAATTTTTTCTTGGAAATATAGGTTGCATAAATTAAATTTAGTAAATATTTCTTGCTTTAGCTTGCTGCTAACTTTTAGCCAGCTATAAGAAGTACCTTCTTACAGTGGCTTTTCAAATATAAAACAATTTTTACAAAATTCACTAATGCTGGCAAAAAAGCGTTTTAAATACTTCAGATTTGACGTAAAAACTAACTAGTGTTTTAAACAAAATAGTCTCGCTAACAAATCTATCAAGAAGAAAACACACTACTTTACGGTTTTCCTTATTTGGATGAAAAAAATAAAAAAATTTCAGAAAATCGATTTAAGAATGAAGATTAACGATTTTTGATTTCAGATTTTATGCGGGATCTAAGATTGTCCATTTTAGCGATTTGTATTCGGTTTTCAACATCTAAAATCAAAAATCGTTAATCAAAAATCTGCAATCGTCACTATTCCTTATATCTGCGTGAAGGATAGTAGCAAGCTACCGAAGTAGCGCGGATATCCCGACGGTTCGGGACGACGCCAATAAAAAAGGGTCTTCTCAACAGTTACGCTGAGAAGACCCTTTTTTTTGATTGGGGCATGCCCAAATGCCGTTTATCCCTTGATTTGTTTCAAAGAAGTTTTGATTCCTCGTATCAATGACGAACTGAATCCGTGCATTTCCATTTCGTTCAATCCCGCAATGGTACAGCCTTGTGGCGTGGTTACACGGTCAATTAACTGTTCTGGATGTACTTGTTCTTCCATGATCATTTCGGCAGCGCCTTTTACGGTTTGTGCTGAAATAGCTAGTGCGGTTTGCCAGTCAAATCCTATTTCGATTCCGGCTTGCATCGATGCACGAATGTAACGCAACGCAAAAGCAGTTCCACTAGCCGCAAGAACGGTTGCTGCATCCATCAATTTTTCATCTATAATAGGAGCTGTTCCTAAATCTTGGAAAAGAGCGACTGTATTTTGTGCTTTCTCTTTGTTTTTTTCGTGAAACGCAATACAGGTTGCCGAAGCGCCAAATTGTGATGCGATATTTGGCATAATGCGTACGGCGCTATTTCCTTCGCCTATCTTATTTTGTAAATTTTCGATAGACAATCCACTTACTGCCGAAGCGATTACTTTATTAGAAATCACAGGAAGAATTTCGGCCAAAACGGTATCTACCTGATACGGTTTTATAGTAAGAATGATAATATCTGCAACTTGAATTTGATGCGTGTTGTCTGTTGAAACAGTTACGCCCAATTGCTCCAAATAAAGAATGCTCGCTGTATTTCTTCGGGTTACGGTGATTTGATTTCCTTGCGAAAATTTTGATAATCCTTTTGCGATAGCAACGCCTAAGTTTCCTCCGCCAATTATGTGTACTTTCATGCTGATTGTGATTTTCCTCTCCCCTCACGAAGCTTCGGGACCTCTCCGAAGAACTGAAGATATGGAAAGTGTTAATTGTATTTTTTTGTCTTTTGGTTTTATTCTTAATAACAAATTATTTTCATGAATTAAAATTCGTGTTAATCTGTTTAATCTTTGTCATCCGTGTACCGTTTTTAATGATTCACTTTTACGGGCAACTATCTTATGCTTTTTTTAAATTTTAAAATCCTAAAATGATATTGGCTATTCCGAAGTAGATCATAATTCCAAAAACATCATTTGTTGTTGTAATAAAAGGCCCAGTTGCGATTGCTGGATCAATATTATTTTTATGCAAAAAAAGCGGCACCAATGTTCCTAAAGTAGCAGCAAATAAAATAACTACAACAATGGATATGGAAATCGCCATTCCCACCTGAAACTGTCCATACATAAACGTATGATACCCCAATACCAACAGTGCTATTATAGTCCCGGAAATCATGGCTACTGCTATTTCTTTGCTAAAATAACTTCGGCTAAATTCTTTCAAAGTACCATTTGCCAAACCTTGTACAATAATTGCTGAAGCTTGAACCCCAATATTTCCCGCTGTTGCCGAAAGCAAAGGCATAAAAATAATTAGCGTATAAAATTTTTGGGAAGTGGCTTCATTTCCTTTAATAACATACGATGCAATAAGTTCAATTAACATTCCCATCAACAACCAAGGCAAACGCGCTTTGGTATGCTCGTAAATGCTGTCATTCGTTTCAACGTCTTGGGTAATACCCGCAGCCAACTGGTAATCTTTGTCGGCTTCGTCTTTGATTACATCTATAATATCATCAATGGTGATTCGCCCTACAAGTCGTCCTAATTCATCAATAACAGGAATGGCTTCTAAATCGTATTTCTGCATGATTCTGGCCACCTCAACATCTTCGGTATCTACATTCACCGAATTTAATTTCCGAATGTACACATCACTTATCGCCGTTCTGGTTGAAGTCGTCAATAAATCCTTTAGCGACAAACGTCCTTTTAACCGGTCCTCATCATCCACCACATAAATAGAATGCACCCGAGAGATATCTTTAGCCTGAATTCGCATTTCTTTTACACAAGTCAGTACGTTCCAATTTTCATTGACCTTAACCAACTCTTTGTGCATAATTCCACCCGCTGTATCCTCATCATAACGCAGTAAGTCAACGATATCCTTGGCATGCTCAACATCTATTAATTCAGAGATTACTTCTGCTTTTATGTCTTGCGAAAGTTCAGCAATAATATCGGCAGCATCATTGGTCTCTAATTCATCTAATTCTTCTGCAATCTCTTTTGGCGAAAGCCTGCTTAATATATTCTCCCGCAAATCATCTTCTAATTCAAGAAGAATCTCTGCTGTTTTTTCACTGTCTAATACTTTAAAAATGTAGGTTGCTTCGTCAAAATCAAGCTCGTCAAGAATCTCGGCAATATCAGCATGGTGCATGTCATTGAGTAAGGATTCTAATTCCTTATCATTTTTATTAACAATGTGTTGCTCTAATTCCTGGATTAGCGCTTTGCTGATTTTAAACTCCATCGGCTTCTATTTTTTGAGTGAGTTCTATGAACTGTTCTACATTTAATTGCTCTGGTCGAAGATCAAAAACTGTATCTTCTCTTAAACTATCGGACAAATTTAAGGTTTTTAAACTGTTTCGCAAGGTCTTTCTGCGTTGTTGAAATGCCGTTTTTACCACAGTGAAAAACAATTTTTCGCCGCAAGGCAAACTATAGTCTTCTTTTCTGCGCAAACGCAACACTCCCGATTTTACTTTTGGTGGCGGAATAAATACATTTTCATCAACAGTAAATAGATATTCGGCATCGTAAAAAGCCTGTACTAAAACCGACAGAATTCCATAGGCTTTGGTTCCCTTTTTTTCGCAAATACGTTGCGCCACTTCTTTCTGGAACATACCGGCAAATTCAGGAATCTGATTGCGATATTCTAATGCTCGAAAGACAATTTGAGTCGAAATATTATACGGAAAATTTCCGATTATAGCGAATTGCTTTCCTTCAAAAATCTCATTAATGTTGTATTTCAGAAAATCTTTAGAAATAATCTTATCCTTCAATTTTGGATAATTTTCGTCTAAATACGTTACGGATTCGGTATCGATTTCTATCACATACGTATTGATTGGTTTGTCCAATAAATACTTTGTCAAAACACCCATTCCGGGACCTATTTCTAATACATCATCATATCCTTCTAAATTCAGTGTGTCAGCAATGTCTTTTGCGATGCTTTCATCTTTCAAGAAATGTTGTCCGAGGTGTTTTTTGGCTTTTACTTTTTCCATTTTGTTTGTTTTTTTGCCACGAAGGCACAAAGGCGCAAAGTGTTATTTATATGTTTTTAAATATCCAGAAAATTATCGCAAACTGAACACTGTTAACTATTTCTTATATCCTATCTTTTCTCGTTCTGGAGTGATTTCTTTCTTTTCCATAAGTTCATCTACATATTGAAAAACGAGTTCTATGTTTTTTCCTTGATTTTCAATTTTATTTTTCATTATTTCAAAATCAATTCGTAAATCAGAATTATCAGAGAGCAGTTGCCTAGTTTTTGTAAATATCCTCATAATCTGAATGTTAGTTTGAATTGCTTTTTCACTATTCAAAACACTCGAAAGCATCAATACACCATGTTCTGTAAAAGCCATCGGTGCATATCGCAAACCCATCTTTTCAGAATTGGAGGTCACAATTTGTGACCTCCAATTCTCAAACTCTTCCTTATTCAATTCAAACATAAAATCTTCAGGAAAACGATTGATATTTCTCCTAACCGCTTGTTTAAAAACCTTAGTCTCGACACCGTAAAGCATTGCCAAATCACGATCTATCATTACTTTTTGATTTCTGATGAAATAAATCTTATTGATAACGGTGTCATCCGGAATTATTGAAATTTTATCGCTCATAAAATATGCTTTCTATAATTGGAGGTCACAAATTGCGACCTCCAATTTTTATGCTTCATTATAAATTCAACTTGATATCGCTAATTGCGACTTCAAGATTTACTATTTCAAATTGAACACTAACAACTGAGTGTGATTGCTTCATTCCTCGCAATGACAACTGAATACTGAACACTTTCTTCTAATGATCCGAAATCAATTCCAACTCGGTTCTAAAAGCAAGCATTTTGTCTCCAAACAATCTCACTCCTTCTTCGCGAAAAGCAGGTGCATCTTCCTGATAATATTTCTCCAAAGTTTCTTTGCTATCCGTAGTATATTGAACCGAATAAGTCACTCCGCCCATTTCTTCTTCAATTAAAACCCGCACCATTCTTGCCGAGGAAAATTTTCCTGTAGCCAAAATTTCGGGAATGTGCTTGTGTTGCATCCAAATCATCCATTGATCATGAACGCTTTCATGTATGTTTGTGGTAACGTTGTATATTATCATTTCTTACTGTTTAATCGTTGATTTGTTTAATCGGTTAAAACAATTAACCGATTAAACATTAATTCACATATTTGTATCGCCTCGCAATTGCCTGAATTTCTTTCTGGCTTCCACAAAATAGATACTGTCTTCGTGACTGAAAATTATCTTTTCGTATAATGGTTTTGCCTTTTCGGGCTGTTGCAACTTTTTGTTATAAATTTCCGCAGAGAAGTATAAAGCTTCATCAATATAAATACCGTCGCTGTATTTGTCTATAATAGTTTGATATTGGCTTAAAGCCAAAGTAAAATCACCTAATTTTTCGTAAATTTTACCCAAACGCAACAACGTTACCGCCTCTATTTCCTGTCCTTTATAGTTTTTCAAAATCGTCTGAAACTGCGTTATCGCTTCCTGATTTCTGTTTTGATATAAAAGGTAATCTCCTTTGGCAAATTGTTTCAAAGCCGTTTGTGTCGAATCGGCAACAGTATTATCATTTATCAAAAGAAAATATTCCAAAGCATCGTTGGCAATCAGTTGCGTATTCGCTGATTTTAATTCCTTGAATTGTTTCAAAGCCCAAATAAAATCCGTTTTGAAATAACTCGTTTTAGCGGCTTTCAAACTCGCTTCATGCGCCACAATATCATTTTTTAAATCCAATTCTATCTGTGAATAATAGATTAAAGCTTGATTGAATTTTTCTTCGTAAAGCAAAATATCCGCCAATTCCATTTTGGCATGAGCCACTTCGTAATCATTCAACTGTAATTCAAGTGCTTTCTTAACTATTGCTTTTCCTTCCTCCGGATTTTTCAAATTAAAAGCCACAAAATGTGCCTGAATCAGCTGCAAAGATAAGGTAAAAGGACTTATTTCAAATTGTTTCAACAAACCCTCTAATTCCGTATTGATGGCAGCATACTCTTTTTCTTGCGCTTTTTCTATTTTCATTTTTATCAAATAGGAATTCGCCTGAATCAACAGTTCTAAATCTTTTGTGTTTTCCAATACAAAACCCAGAATATCTTTGGCCGCTTCCTGATTGTCTTCTTCAATAGCCAATTGTCCTAAATTCACAATATTAGAAAGGGATTCCGGGTCGCGTTTATAAATGGCTTTTTCCTGAATAAATGCTTTTTCGAACTCTTTTTGTTGGGTATAAAACCAACTCAAATAATGATTCCAAAAAAGATCTTGATTTTTTTGAGCTCTAACAATTAATGCTTTGCGCAGTATTTCGCTAAAATTGGCATCGCCCTCATCAACCATAAAACGAGACAGTTGATTTTGAATTTGTATCGAATTTTGGGGATTCGCATAGGCTTCATTCAGAAAAGTATTAATCATCATTTCCTGATTGCCTAATTGCCCATAAAGCAACCCAATTTGATAATTGAAATTAAAATTAGCCTCAGATTCTGTTGCAGTTTGATACGCTTTCAAGGCATATTCCAACAACACTTTTCTCTCAAAAGAATTGGAAATACCGTACACTTCATTTGGATTTTTTTTGATTCTGTCTAATGCTTGCTCGTAGTAAATTTTGGCTTTGGCATCATTTTTTTGCAACTGGTAATTGTATCCCAATTCGACCAGAAGATTCCCTTGTTTGTATTTGTCTAATCGGCTCAGTATTGCTTTTTCGGCAACAGAAAATTGCTGTAATTGTTGGTAACAGTCAATGGTTCTTAAAAAATACTGTGTGTTTTGTGGCAGGTTTTCCAGTAACTCTTCATAACTGATTTTGGCTTTTTCAAAATCGCCTTTGTCATAATAATACTGCGCCAATTGTTCGTTTTGGGCGAAAGCAAATAGCGAGAATGACAAAGTGATATAAAGAAAGAGCTTTTTCATTTCCAATATTTGGTTTTAGTCACAGTTTACAGTCACAGCGCTGTAAACTGTGACTGATAACCGCAAACTAATTAATCTATAATATCAAATCCGCAATACGGTCGTAAAACTTCTGGAATTACGATTCCTTCCGGAGTTTGGTAATTTTCTAAAATTCCAGCCAAAACTCTTGGCAAAGCCAATGAACTTCCGTTTAAAGTGTGTGCCAATTGGTTTTTTCCGTCTTTGTCCTTAAAACGCAATTTCAAACGATTCGCTTGAAAAGTCTCAAAGTTAGAAACTGAACTGATTTCCAACCAGCGATCTTGCGCCGTAGAAAACACTTCGAAATCATACGTCAAAGCCGATGTGAAACCCATATCACCACCACAAAGACGCAATATTCGGTATGGTAATTTTAATTCCTGTAATATATTTTTAACGTGCTCCACCATTCCGTCCAAAGCTTCATATGATTTATCCGGATGTTCTACACGTACGATTTCTACTTTGTCAAATTGATGCAAACGGTTCAATCCTCTTACATGCGCACCATAAGAACCTGCTTCACGACGGAAACATGGCGTATAAGCCGTTGTTAAAACGGGTAATTCATTTTCGTTCAAAATCACGTCACGAAACAAATTCGTAACTGGAACCTCTGCCGTTGGAATCAAGTATAAGTCATCTGTTTTATCATGGTACATTTGCCCTTCTTTGTCCGGTAATTGTCCCGTTCCATAAGCCGAAGCTTCGTTTACCATGTGTGGCACCTGAACTTCATTATACCCTGCAGCGGTATTTTTGTCCAAGAAATAATTGATCAAGGCGCGTTGTAATCGTGCTCCTTTTCCTTTATAAACAGGAAATCCTGCGCCCGTGATTTTCACACCCAATTCAAAATCAATGATATCATATTTTTTTACCAATTCCCAATGCGGTTGCGCTCCTTCATGCAAAACTGGAATTTCCCCTTCTTCAAAAACGTTTAGGTTTTCCTCCGGTGTTTTTCCGACAGGAACAATATCAGCAGGCAGATTGGGTAAAGTATATAATTTTTCTAAAAGTTCAGCGGCAAGCGCATCAGCTGTTTCCGCTAAAGCTTTGCTTTTATCTTTGTTTAAAACAGTTTTTTCTTTTAGAATTGCGGCTTTTGCTTTCTCTCCGCCTTTCATCAATTCGCCAATATCTTTGGATAATTTATTAGATTCGGATAAAATGTTGTCTAGCTCCACTTGCGTAGCGCGACGTTTTTCATCCAGTTGTACCACTTCTTCAACAACACTTGTAGCATCGATGTTTCTCTTTGCCAAAGCCTTGATTACTTTTTCTTGATTCTCTCTAATAAATGCGATTTGTAACATAGTTGATTTTTTTAACGCTAACTTATATAATAATGGGAGCAAATTTAAGGAAATGTTTGATAGAAACGGGACAAAGTTTTGATGAAAATTAGCTACTCCCTTTTAATCTCATGACCCACAAATTCTTCTAAGGCGGCAAACATGTCGTCTACAGAAAGGACTTCGAAATCGGGGTGCGTTTTTAAGAAAGCAGCATTCAATGTAACCAGATTCTCTTCAATTTCGAAAAAAGTGTCATTGTTGAGCAAATCTCGGATAGGATTTACGCCTTCCAATTTCCCTTTCAGGAATTTATTCAGTTTTACACTGCTCATTAATTTTACCTTTTTGGATTGCTGTTGGAACAATTCCAAATGGTTATAGGCGCCAATCAAAGCCAAACCTTCTTCTATCAATTCGTTTAACTCTTTATCCCAACTCGAATTGTATGCAAACTGAGCAAAATTTCCTTCAGTATATTGCGACGTATAATAATCTAAATAATAACTCATCAAGGCATCTTCATGAATCAAATCATCGTTCACGCCTTCCTCGCGCATTAAGTTGATTACCGAAATATTAGAGTGAATTACATCTTGTAGATTTTCACTGTTCATTGCCGTTTCTGAAATAATTATTCTACCGAATTCCATAGGTTTTGTGTTTGAATATTTGTTGCAAATTTCGGGTAAATTATTACAGAAAAGAAATGCAATGTGATTTATATGCCATCAGATTCGTTATCATTCTTTTTCTGATTCATTTTTATAACCAAAGCTTTCAAACGCAACGCTTTTTCTTTTTTTTCTTCTTGAATTTTGGCTTTCTTTTGATTGAGCAATTTTGTGTGTAAAGCTTTATTTTTAGTGTTTTTTTCGGGTCCTTTTGCCATAAATGTAGAAGCTTTGTTAATTACGGTTACAAATATAAATAAACTGATAGTTCGTACCTAAGGCACTTTATGAATACATCGTCAAATATGGACGGATTAAAATCCATCCCTACAATATTTGCCGAGCCTACGGCTCTTATAGGTGAGTAAAAGTTCCGTAGGAACGATTCATATTGTAGCAACGGATTTTAATCCGTTGGAAATAAAATAAAAGGAATAAAGTTCCGTAGGAACGACACCTATTAAATTATTGGCAAAAATTCATCGAAAACCCAAATGCCCTAGCCCCGATAGCAGTGAAAATCCTTTTACTTTTTTCTTTAAAAAAGTAAAAGATTGCAACGGATAGCGGGAAATAGCTTCAAATAAAAATTCTATTGCTTATTTTTGCACTCAATAAAATTGAATCATGATACAGAATCCAAAAAGATATACCATTACAGCGGCATTGCCTTATACCAACGGACCGATT
This sequence comes from Flavobacterium esculini, assembly GCF_048284325.1. Taxonomy (NCBI): domain Bacteria; kingdom Pseudomonadati; phylum Bacteroidota; class Flavobacteriia; order Flavobacteriales; family Flavobacteriaceae; genus Flavobacterium; species Flavobacterium esculini. Next base: position 153,204 of record NZ_JBLVPI010000001.1, read on the forward strand.
CACATTGGCCATTTGGCGGGTGTTTACGTGCCTTCGGACATATATTCCAGATATTTAAGATTGCAGGGAAGAGACGTTTTGTTTGTTTGTGGAAGCGACGAACACGGTGTGGCGATTTCGATGAAAGCCAAAAAAGAAGGCATTACGCCACAGGAAGTAATCGATAAATATGATGGAATTATCAGAAAATCATTCTCGGATTTTGGAATTTCGTTTGATAATTATTCCAGAACGTCGGCTAAAATTCATCATGATACGGCTTCGGAATTTTTCAAGAAACTGTATGATAAAGGTGATTTTATCGAAGAAGTGACCGAGCAATTGTATGATGCGAAAGCGGATCAGTTCTTGGCGGACCGTTTTGTGGTGGGGACTTGTCCAAAATGCGGTAACGAAGAAGCATACGGTGATCAATGCGAAAAATGTGGCTCAACACTGAATGCTACGGATTTAATCAACCCAAAATCGACAATAACTGGAGAAACTCCGATTTTGAAATCAACGAAACACTGGTTTTTGCCTTTGGACCGTTATGAAGATTTCTTGAAAGAATGGATTCTCGTTGGACATAAAAATGACTGGAAACCGAATGTTTACGGTCAAGTAAAATCGTGGATTGATGGCGGATTGGAACCTCGTGCGGTAACTCGCGACTTGGATTGGGGAATTGATGTTCCGGTGGAAGGTGCCGAAGGAAAAAAATTATATGTTTGGTTCGATGCACCAATCGGCTACATTTCTTCCACCAAAGAATGGGCTTTACGTGAAGGAAAAGAGTGGGAACCGTACTGGAAAGATAAAGACACAAAACTGGTTCACTTTATTGGGAAAGACAATATTGTTTTCCATTGCATCATTTTTCCTGCGATGTTGAAAGCCGAAGGAAGTTATATTTTGCCAGACAATGTGCCTGCGAATGAGTTCTTGAACTTGGAAGGAAATAAATTATCTACATCTAAAAACTGGGCAGTTTGGTTGCACGAATATTTAGAAGAATTCCCGAATCAGCAAGATGTTTTGCGTTATGCGTTGACATCAAATGCGCCGGAAACCAAGGATAATGATTTTACCTGGAAAGATTTTCAGGCGAGAAACAACAATGAATTGGTTGCGATTTATGGAAATTTCATCAATCGTGTTGTGGTTTTAACCAATAAATATTACAACGGAATTGTTCCGCAACCGAATGAACTTTCGGAAGTGGACGAAGCAACTTTAACCGAATTAAAAGCGTATCCTGCTGTGATTTCAAGTTCTCTGGAGCGTTACAGATTTCGTGAAGCTTTGAGCGAATTGATGAATGTGGCTCGTTTGGGAAATAAATATTTGGCTGACGAAGAGCCTTGGAAAGTCATCAAAGACAATCCGGAGCGTGTGCAAACGCAAATGTATGTTGCGTTGCAAATTGCAGCTGCGTTGAGCTCACTTTGCGAACCGTTCTTGCCCTTTACAGCAAAAAAATTATCCAGAATTCTAAAAATAGAAAGTCCGTTGAACTGGAATACTATTGCTCAAAATTCTGATTTGATTCCGGCTGGACACCAAATTGGTGAAGCTGAATTATTGTTTGCCAAAATTGAAGACGAGGAAATCCAAAAACAAATAGACAAATTGGAAGCTACTAAAACTGCAAACAAAGCGGAGAATAAAGTTGCAGAACCACAAAAAGAAGCAATTCAATTTGAGGATTTTGCCAAAATGGATATCCGTACAGGAACGATACTGGAAGCCGAAAAAATGCCGAAAGCCAACAAGCTTTTGATTTTGAAAGTTGATACGGGAATTGATGTTCGCACCATTGTTTCGGGAATTGCAGAGAGTTTTAAACCAGAAGACATTGTTGGAAAACGCGTAACTGTTTTAGTGAATTTGGCTCCAAGAAACCTTCGTGGTGTAGAAAGCCAAGGAATGATTTTGATGACTACCAATCCTGAAGGAAAATTGGTTTTTGTGAATCCAGATACGGATGGAGTTGCTAATGGAGAAACGATAAATTAAGAAAAAACAACCGCGAATTCGCTAATTAATATATATTCTGTAATATATTAATTAGCGAATTTGCGGTAAAATCAAACAAATATGAGCTTAAAAGTAATTGCTTTCGACGCCGATGATACCTTATGGATCAACGAAACGTATTTTGATGAAACCGAGAAGAAATTCTGTGGTTTGATGGAAGATTATTTGTCGCATCAAGGAATTTCTAAAGAATTATTTAAAGTCGAAATCGACAATTTAAAACTATACGGTTACGGAATCAAAGGCTATATTTTATCGATGATTGAAGCAGCAATTAATATTTCGAACAATACCATTCCTATAGAAATTATTGAAAAAATCATTCAATACGGAAAAGAATTACTGGAGAAACCGATTGTTCTATTGGAAGGTGTAGAAGAAACTTTAGAAGCTTTACACAGTAAGTACAAATTGGTTGTTGCCACCAAAGGTGATTTATTAGACCAACGTCGAAAATTGCATAATTCAGGTTTAGGTCATTATTTTCATCATATCGAAGTAATGTCAGACAAGCAAGAAATAGATTATTCAGATTTGATTAAACGTTTGGAAATAAAACCTGAAGAATTTTTCATGATTGGTAATTCTTTAAAATCAGATGTTTTACCGGTTTTGGCCATCGGTGGACACGCCGTTCATATTCCTTTTCATACGACTTGGGCACACGAAAAAATCGACCATAAAGTGGAACATGAAAACTTCAGTGCTTTCGAAAAAATAATTGATGTTTTAAAAAGGCTGGGATAGAATTAAGCAATTATAGAACATGGCATTAGACACCTGAAAAATTATTTTTTAACCCAAAAAAACTTATATTATTGATTAAAAAAAGCACAAAACGACATGTTTTTTAAATTATTGGTTAATTTTTTTTAAATAAGAATACTTTTTTTTAATATTTACAAAACTCTAAAAACCAATGTATTACGTAAAAAATTCATTTTTTATCATTATAAAATTATTATTAATTCTTACATAATTAACTGTTTCAATTTTTTAATCAAACTTTGTGATGTAATTTTGCATTAAATTAAAATTGAAACAATATGAAAAAAATCATACTTACTTTAGTATTTGCTTCTGTAATGACCACTATGAGTGCTCAAACAGAAACTGTAAAAAGCACAGAAGATGGCTTTAACAAATGGTCAGTTGAATTAGCTGGCGGTTTTAACAAACCACAAAGACCAATGACTCCTGGTTATTCGACTACATTAGTGAGCCCTTATGTAGTTGATTTCGGTGTTCGTTACATGTTTAATAACAAATTCGGTTTAAAAGCTGATTTTGGTTACAACAGTTTTGAAGGAAAAGACAATTCTAAGGATTTTGACATGAAGTACTACAGAGTAGACTTACAAGGTGTTGCTAACTTAGGAAGAATCATGAGTTTTGAAACTTGGACTAATACAATTGGTTTATTAGGTCATGCTGGTTTTGGTTTATCTCAAATGGAAAGTCAAAAGTCTTCTCTAAAAGACAGAATGGGTAATTTCATGGCGGGTGTAACTGGTCAAATCAAATTAACTAACAGAATTGCATTAACAGGAGATTTTACAACAATTCTTAATGCAAAACAAAATGTTGCTTTTGATGGCGCTAGCACATCAAGCACTAGAGGTTTTGGTGGAATCCTTTTTAACGGTACTGCAGGTATAACAGTTTACTTAGGTAAAAACGAAAAACATGCTGACTGGGTTCTTGATAATGAAGATAGATTCAATGTTATAGATAATAGACTTACAGCTATTGAAACTAAGATGCTTGATACTGACAATGACGGTGTAGCTGATTATTTAGATTTAGAGCCAAATACTGCTGCAGGAGCAATGGTTGATACTAAAGGTAGATCTATTGACAAGAACAACAATAACGTTCCTGATGAAACAGAAGCTTATATCTTGAAAAATTACGCTAACAAAACTGGTGATACAACTACTGTATACGATAACGAATTAATCAAAAGTTTAATCAACGGTGGTTATGTTGCTGTTTATTTTGATTTTGATAAATCTAAACCAACTAATGTTTCTACTGAAGGAATTGATTTCATCTTAACTTATTTAAGAAACAATCCTTCTGCATCAGTTGATATTATTGGTCATGCTGACGAATTAGGAAGATCTGCATACAATGATAAATTATCTAATGCAAGAGCTGCTAATGTAAAAAATACCTTAGTGAAAGCTAACGTTGATGCATCAAGATTGAATGTAATTGCTGCTGGTGAAGATACTTCAGTTGATAAAACTTCAGAAAATGCAAGAAAATTAGTTAGAAGAGTTACTTTCACAGTAAAATAATCTACTTCTTTTTATATTAAAAAGCCCTAAAGAAATTTTTTTTAGGGCTTTTTTTATATCAAAAAATTTCACTTTTAAGAACTGCAACATATCAATTTCATCAGATAAACGTTCTTCAAACTTGAAACTACTTTAATCATTTCCCTAAATGATTTTTGATTGCAAATATAGTTGTGATCAAATTAATAGCTTCACAACTATTGGCCCTAAAGGCAGCACTGATTGATTTTCTTTACAAAAACGACAGTCTCAGAGACTCCTATGAATATCCGCTCATGTGCGTCATGGACTAATGAATAGTTTGTATCTGGGCAAATTTACAACTCATTTTTAAGAGATTATGGATCTGTAAATTAAGTATTTTTTGTAACTTTACTTAAAACTTACTACCATGCTATCAAAAAACATAGAACTCGCGTTGAATCATCAAATTCGTATTGAAGCAGAATCGTCCCAAACTTATCTTTCTATGGCTTCTTGGTCAGAAACTCATGGTTTGGAAGGAATTTCTAAATTTATGTATGCCCAATCTGACGAGGAACGAGCACATATGCTTAAACTGGTCCGGTATATAAATGAACGTGGCGGCCATGCAAGAGTAAGCGAATTAAAAGCACCAAAAATTAGTTATGAAACATTCAAGGAAATGTTTGAAGAACTTTACAAACACGAAATTTTTGTTTCTGAATCAATTAATGAACTGGTTCATATTTCGTTTTCAGAAAAGGATTATGCCACACATAATTTTTTGCAATGGTACGTAGCCGAACAAATTGAAGAAGAAGCTCAGGCTAAACTCATTTTAGACAAGATAAACCTAATTGGTGATGACAAAGGCGGTTTGTATTTGTTTGACAGAGATATCCAACAAATGGCTTTAAACAGCTCTACAAACAAATAATTTTTTCGAATATATAAATAATTATCTTGATTTTAATTCTTTGAAAAATTGAGTAAAAAGAAAAAAAATAAGGAAAAGAAAAAGGATAAAAAAAAGACCCTTAAAAAGGATGTTCCTAAGGGCAAACTCAAATCAAAATGTTGTGAGAATTATAAAAAAGGGGAAGACAAACGTTGCAAACGTTGCCCTAGATTTGATTTGGAAAAAAAAGAAAAATAAAAAGTGTGCAGTCGCAGTTTGCAGTTGCGGTCCATACATTTAGTTAAAAAAACCATCGCTATCGATGGTTTTTTTGTTTGGTTTTCAGTGACAGTTTATAACATTACAATAACTGCTTTCCCCTTCTCCTGAAGCTTCCGGAGAATAACAACTGCAAACTGATACCGAAAACCGGGACTGATCACTAAAAAACTACTTCCCTAAAAGAAGTACATCATTGACCACTACTTCCGTAATATAGCGCTTTTCACCATTTTTATCATCGTAACTTCTGTGGGTCAATTTACCTTCAATGGCAATTTCTTTTCCTTTGGTTACATATTTCTCTATGATTTCAGCAGTTTTTCCCCAAGCTACAAGTTTGTGCCATTGGGTTTCTTCTACTTTTTCTCCTTTATCATTTTTGTAACTTTCATTTGTCGCTAAAGTGAAATTGACTAATTTTTTTCCTCCATCAAATGTTTTGATTTCTGGATCATTCCCTACGTGTCCAATTAACTGTACTTTGTTTCTTAATGCATTCATGGCGTGTAAAATTTAAATGTTTTAATCTGAACTCGTTTCAGATTCTTTTTTTGTTATTGATAGTGTATCATCAAAATTATTTTTATTTCAAATCAACATTGCAAAGATGCGGTGGGTTCCAAAAATTATTCGGTTACTAACTGTTTACTTTCGGTTGTAACTATTTGTAAACGTTTGTAAATGGAAATATTTTATTACATTTGATGGAAATCGACTTCTTATGCAAGCCAAAATAAAAAAAGTAGAATTACGAAATCTAGAATTTGACGACTATAAGCAGTTAAAAAAATCCATGGTGGTATCTTATCCAGAAATGGTGGATTCGTATTGGAAAGAACAAGACATTGAGCAATTACTGAGTCTGTTTTCTGAAGGACAATTAGTGATTTTAGCCGACGGAAAAGTGGTTGGGGCTGCGCTATCATTAATTGTAAATGAGGTTTTAGTTGACAAAAACCCAAATTATGCTAAAATAACCGGAAATTTTACTTTCTCGACACACAATCCAAAAGGGGAAATATTGTACGGAATTGATGTATTTATTCATCCTGATTATAGAGGTTTGAGACTGGGCAGACGATTGTATGATGCACGAAAAGAATTGTGTGAAAAATTAAACCTAAAGGCTATCGTTTTTGCCGGAAGAATTCCAAATTATAATAAATACGCTGAAAAGCTGACTCCAAAAAAATATATCGAAAAAGTAAAACTAAAAGAATTGCATGACCCTGTGCTTTCGTTTCAGTTGAGTAATGATTTTCACGTAATGAGAATTATGAAAAACTATTTGGCGGGAGACCCTGATTCTAAAGAATTTGCTGTACTATTAGAATGGAATAATATTTATTATGATGAAAGCCCTCAATTAATAAATACCCAAAAAAGTATCATCAGACTTGGATTAATTCAATGGCAAATGCGCCCTTTAATAAACTTAGATGCCCTATTTGAACAAGCTGAATTTTTTATTGATGCCGTATCCGGTTATAAAAGTGATTTTGCCCTTTTTCCGGAGTTGTTTATTGCCCCACTAATGGCAGATTACAATCATTTATCGGAACCTGATGCCATTAGAGAACTTGCAAAATATGCAGATCCCATTCGCAAAAAATTTCAGGAATTTGCTATTTCCTATAATATCAATATCATTTCAGGAAGTATGCCTTATATAGAAAATGGCACTTTGTACAACGTTGGCTTTCTTTGCAAAAGAGACGGAACCTCTGAAATGTATTATAAGATTCACATCACTCCAAATGAAGTGTTGCATTGGGGGATGAAAGGCGGTTCACAAATTAGAACTTTTGATACTGACTGTGGAAAAATAGGAATTATGATTTGTTATGATGTTGAATTTCCAGAACTTTCCAGATTATTGGCCGATGAAGAAATGAATATTTTGTTTGTACCATTTTTAACCGATACCCAAAGTGGTTACACCAGAGTAAAACACTGTGCACAAGCACGAGCCATAGAAAATGAATGTTATGTAGCCATTGCAGGATGTGTCGGAAATCTTCCAAAAGTGAACAATATGGACATCCAATATGCACAAACGGCTGTCTTTACACCTTCGGATTTTGCATTTCCCAGCACCGGAATAAAAGCGGAAACAACACCTAATACTGAAATGACTTTGATTGTAGATGTCGATTTAAATTTACTTAAAGAGCTTCACGAACATGGAAGCGCAAGAATTCTAAAAGACCGTAGAACTGATTTATACGAAATAAAAAGAATCAATCCATGAATAAGACCTGCTTAGAATGTGGAGAAAAGATAGTAGGCCGAGAAGACAAGAAGTTTTGCAGTGACGGCTGTCGGAATGCTTACAATAACAAGATAAACAAAGACAGCACAAATTTTATGCGCAACATCAACAATAAGTTGCGCAAGAATTACCGCATTCTATCCGAACTTAATGTGGAAGGAAAATCAAAAACCACTAGAGCGAAACTCCTAAGCAAAGGTTTTGATTTTGAATTTTTCACCAATATTTTACAAACCAAAACAGGAAATACCTACTATTTCCTTTACGACCAAGGCTATATGCTTTTGGATAATGATTTTTATATGTTAGTTAAAAAAGATATTTAATACCACAACCCCCAATCTACTTACCTACCCATGAAAAAAGATTATTCCTCTATTTTTGCCAGTTTATTCATCCTAGTCATTCTGGGATTGATTTACTTTACAATGATGCCACATTGGACTTCGGATGACGAAGGTCCGCTTTCTGAATTTTCGACCAAAAGGGCTTTAGTTCAAGTAAGAGCCATTTCAAAACAACCTCATTATGTAGGTTCCCAGAATCATGAAGTCGTAGCCAACTATCTCCAAAAAGAGCTCAACAAACTTGGATTAGAAACAACTGTTCAAGAAGGATATACATTGAGTGATTGGGGAAATCTGGTAAAATCTAAAAATATATTGGCTCGAATAAAAGGAAGCAATAGTTCTAAAGCTTTATTGTTGCTTACCCATTATGACAGCGCACCGCATTCCTACTCTCACGGCGCTAGTGATGCCGGCTCCGGCGTAGCGACAATCTTAGAGAGTGTTCGTGCTTTCTTATACAATAAAACACCCCATAAAAACGATATTATCATTCTGTTTTCGGATGCGGAGGAATTGGGATTGAATGGTGCAGCACTTTTTGTAACCCAACATCAATGGTCAAAAGAAGTGGGCTTGGTGCTGAACTTTGAAGCACGTGGTTCTTCTGGGCCAAGTTATATGTTGATGGAAACCAACAAGGGAAATGCAGGATTGGTGAAAGAATTTGCTGCTGCAAAAGCTACTTTTCCTGTTTCTAATTCGCTAATGTATAGCATTTATAAAATGTTACCCAATGATACGGATTTAACCGTTTTTAGAGAGCAAGGTAATATTCAAGGATATAATTTTGCCTTTATCGATGACCATTTTAATTACCATACCGCTCAGGATGATATCAACCATTTGAACAAAAACACTTTAGCACATCAAGGCACATACTTGATGCCTTTGTTAAATTATTTTTCGAATGCTGATTTGAGTACCATACAAGCTACTGATGACGATGTTTATTTTACCATTCCATACACTTTCATAAGCTATCCTTTCAGTTGGGTTTTGCCAATGGTGGTGATTGCACTGGCACTATTTATTTTCCTGTTGTTTTTAGGAAGAGCCAAACGCATTTTATCATTTCGGGAAATTGGTCTAGGATTTATTCCTTTTTTGGGCTCCCTAATCGTTACTGGATTAATTACTTTTTTTGGATGGAAAATCGTATTGAAAGTGTACCCGCAATACAATGATTTACTCAATGGATTCACGTACAATGGACACGCTTATATTGCTGCATTTGTACTTTTGGCTCTAGCGATAAGTTTGGCATTTTACAACCAATTTTCTGCCAAAAAGGTAACGATGAATCATTATGTGGCACCATTATCTTTATGGATTATCATCAACGGTGGTCTTGCTTTTGCTTTACAAGGTGCAAGCTTTTTGATTATTCCAGTTTACTTTGGGCTATTTATTTTTAGTGTTTTTATTGTTACCCAAAGATCCAATAAAACACTAAATCTTATTTGCAGCATTCCTGCTTTGATTATCATAGCACCATTTATACAAATGTTCTCTATCGGTTTGGGATTAAAAGTGCTGTTTGGAAGTGCGATTCTTACCGTATTGACATTCAGTTTATTGTTGCCAGTTTTTGGGGCTTTCGCCAAAAAGGGAATCTGGTCATTCGTATTTTTTGTACTCGCAATCGGCTTTTTTGCGAAAGCGCATTCGGAATCAGGATACGAATTGGGAAAAGCTAAATCAAATAGTTTGTTATACGTCTATAATGCCGATACGAAAAAAGCCAATTGGGTAACGTATGACACCAATCTTGATTCCTGGACGAAAGGCTATTTAGGCGAAAACCCTAAAGACGCAACTAAATTGAATGAAACTCCTTTATTCAGCAAATACAATTCCGGGTTTACTTATCAAGCTTATGCTCCCATGAAAGCATTGGAAAAACCAACTATCGAATTTCTTGAAGACCGAATTGTGGGCAATCAAAGGTATTTGAAAATAAAAATTTCTCCGAACCGAAAAGTAAACCGTTATGATATTTTTGCCAATGAAAAAATGGCTTTTCATAATTTCAAAGCAAATGGCGTGACCTCTTTAGGTCAGAAAAATTCATTATATCAACGAAAAGGAAAAAAAATACTGAGTTACTATGTAGTTGACAATGTTCCTTTGGAAATGCAATTCACGATAAATACCTCTACCGTTTTTGACATGGGGTTGATGGAAAGTTCTTTTGATTTAATGACCAATCCTTTATTTGGAATGGCAAAAAGAGAAAACTGGATGATGCCAACACCTTTCGTTTTGAATGATGCGGTAGTGATTAAAGAAAAAATAAAACCAAGTCCTGTAGTGGTAGTAAACACTTTGAATAATGGCATTACAACTCCTGTTGCAAAAGATAGTTTGACGATTGTGAAAGACAGTTTGAAAGTGAAGTAATTAAAAATACACGGTCACAAATTGTGACGACATATAAAAGTCAAACACGAATTTCACTAATTGATTCGTGCGAATTAGTGAAATTCGAGTTTAAAATTTCTATCTTAATATTTGTACCGCATATAAATTTGAAAAAAAATTGATTACAAAAAATAAAATTACACAAGTTAGCATTCTAGGTTGTGGCTGGTTGGGTTTGCCTTTGGCGAAAGCCTTATTAGGAAATGGATTTTCAGTAAATGGATCGACGACTTCAGTAGAGAAATTATCAGTGTTGGAAAATTCAGGAATCACTCCTTTTTTAATTGCTCTTTCAGAGCATAAAACGGATGGAAATATAATCGATTTTTTAGAAAATTCTGAAATTTTGATAGTTGATGTTCCACCAAAACTTCGTGGTTCAGAAAAAGAAAACTTCGTTTCAAAAATCAGAAATATGATTCCGTTTATAGAAAAATCTTCTATTGATAAAGTGATTTTCATTAGCTCCACTTCCGTTTATGGAGATACTCATACTGTCGTTTCAGAAGAAACACCACCTCAACCGGATACCGAAAGTGGAAAACAATTACTGGAGACAGAGCAGCTTTTGCAAAGCAATAAAAACTTCAAAACTAGTGTGCTGCGTTTTGGCGGTTTAATTGGCGAAGACCGACATCCTATAAAATTTCTCGCGGGGCGTGAGAATCTTGATAATCCCGAAGCGCCTATAAATCTAATCCATCAGGAAGATTGCATTGGTATTATTCTAAAGATTATTGAGGATAATTCTTGGAATGAAACCTTCAATGCGGTAACGCCATCACATCCTTCACGAGAAAGCTATTATACCCAAAAAGCTATAAATTTAAATTTGGTTTTGCCAAAATTTAATCATTCGATGCCATCAATAGGGAAAACTATTTTGAGTGATAAAATAGAAACTGTTTTAAATTATACTTTTACCAAACCAAATTTATAAAGTGAAAACTAAAATTAAAAACGCTTTTTCATCTAAAATTAACGCTATTGGATTACCCATATTAGCCTTATGTTGGGTCAGTTTTTTTTGGGGCACCACATGGATAGCTTCAAAAGAAGGGGTAAAACACATGCCCGCGATACAACTTGCCGCCATCAGACAGTTCATAGCCGGGTTTCTTTATATTGCCTTTTTCATGTTTAAAAAAACCCCTTGGCCAAAAGGAAAACAGTGGAAAACAATTATCATTCTAAGCATCCTTAATTTTGTTTTAAGCAACGGACTAAGTACTTGGGGCGTGAAGTACATCAGTAGTGGTTTAGGCGCTATCATAGGCGCTCTTGTTCCTCTATGGGTTGTGATAATCAGTTTTTTTAGAGGCGAACGATTGGTACGATTAGCCGTTATTGGTTTGACAGTGAGTTTTGGTGGCGTGTGCGCCATTTTCTACGACCATTTAAGCGATTTCTTGCTTCCTGATTTTAGATTTGGTATTTTTATTTCGATTATTGCTACTTTAACCTGGGCGTTTGGAACCTTATATACTAAGAAAAAAGCAGCTAGTTTTAACCCTTATTTTAGTTTAGGATTACAAATGTTCTTGTCTAGTATTTTGCTTTTTGCCTTTACAGGTGCTACCGGAACATCCGTAAGTTTAGGTTCTATTCCTATGATTTCTTGGTTATCAATTGCTTATTTGGTCATCATTGGTTCTATTCTTACTTTCATTGCCTTTATCTATGCGCTTCAAAACTTACCGGCAGAAATAAATAGCATTTATGCTTATATCAACCCAATTGTAGCAGTCATTTTAGGCACAATAATTTTTGGAGAACCGCTGACTATTGCATTAGGTATAGGAGGCGGAGTAACATTATTCGGATTGTATATGGTGAATTATTCCTTGAGAAAAGGGCGTAAGATAGTATAGATTAGTGGTAAATGTCCCTCCTGAAATAAGCTGATGCAAAATCGAGTTATTACTTTCACGCTCGTATTTTGAAAATTTACAACTATTAAATTACGATTTTAATGAAGAAGCTCTTTTTTGGCTTCTTTTTCATCCATTTTTTTATTAGAAAAACAACGATCCAAATCAAAAAATTCACTAACTTTAATACGCCAAAACTAAAAAAAAATCAACAGCGAAACCTATAAAAACACCGAAGTGAAAGCTGGCTCGTGATTTCTTTATAAGAAAGCGGATTTGGTTCCAAGTATGAAACAACAATAAGGCGCAAGGTGATGTCTGATTTTGGATACTTGGTACTTTCCGAAATATCCAATAATAAAATTCTTTTCAATAAAGAAGCAGAAGGCACTAAACTTCCATCTATAGAAGAAAGGGCATAAACAGAAAAATTTGAACACTGGTTACTATCTAAACTATGGTTACAGTCCAACTTATACGGAGACATTAAAATCGTTTTTGGCTTTCTGCCATAAAAAACAATTGTCAAAAAAACTGAGGATATGATACTTTATAACACTAATTTCATCCTTAAAAAATTATCGGCATACTATCAGAACTAAATTGTAAATAGGATAAACTATTTTTAAGACCACTTGGATTCGAAAAAATGGAAATTAAAAAACCAGTGGTTATTTAAAAGATAACAGAAAAAAATTACAGCGTTAATTGAGCTTATTTGATCATACCGGAAGAGATATTTTTTTACCAACAAATTATCAATTATTAATAAAAAAAGAAATCATGAAAAAGTCTTTATTTATTATATTGGTTCTCACAGTAAATATAGGTTTTGCACAACGAATAGTAACTGGGGTAATAACCGACAAAACAAGCAGACCTATTGAAAGTGTAAAAGTCAGTGTGAAAAATACCGACCTAGCAACTTTCACAGATGACGCGGGAAAGTATTCCATTGAAGTGCCGGTAACTTCTGGGATACTTGAATTTGCAAAAGAAAATTTCAAAGTTCAGGTGATTGAAATCACCAGTGATATGGTAAATTTAAACATTACATTGATTGCTGGAATTGACTTATTTGAGCTCAGTTTAGAAGAACTGATGAATATTGAAGTTATAACTGCTTCTAAAAAACCAGAAAATCAAAAAATTGCACCGGCAACAATTTATGTTGTCACTGAAAAAGATATTATCGAAAACGGCTACACTGATTTAACAAATTTATTAGAAAACGTTCCGGGTGTGGTTGCCATAAGAACCGATCACTTTACTTTTGGCGGACAACGTGGTTTTTTAAGTAATTTTTCGCAAACAATACTATTGATAAACGGACGGGAAATGCAAAATCTATTTGCTTCCGAAACATTTATTTCAACACAATTTGCAACGCATAACATAAAACAAGTTGAAATTCTGCAAGGTCCGGCTTCTGCTCTTTATGGTGCAAACGCCTTGGTTGGTGTTATTAATATCATCACAAAAAATGACTCCCCTGATTTTAATAAAATAGAGTATCATACTGGAATTGGGACACAAGGTACTCAATCTCAAAGTATTGTTTTTGGAAGAAATCTAAATGATTTTCGTATTAGTGGGAGTTTTAGATATTTCCGCAGCAATCTTTGGGATTATAAAGATTTTATAAAAGACACCATAAATTTCAGACAAGGAGTCCCTTCTAACGCGTTTCCCGTAAACCAAGAATTTAAACAGCGGAGCTGGTCTCTTCCCTATGCCGCAAAAATTTCTTACAAAGGCTTTTATGTGGGAATAGAAGGTTACGAGCTTAAAGGCAGTAAAGGACTTGAAAATATTTCGTTAGATTACATTAATCAAAGTGATTACCGTCAATTGGCCTTGTATTATGCCGGTATGGAAAAAGAAATTACTGCCAAACTTAAAATTAATACAGAACTTCAATTTTATAAAGAAAGATTCTGGGGGGTAAACTACACTTTTGACAACGCCATCTATGACACTCTTGTGAAAAAGGGGCATAATCCGGACTTACCCCTTACGGATCAAGAAATTAAAAATAATTTTATGATGGCCTATTCACAGCAATCGAGTTCAGGTTCAAAACGATATAAAGGAAATATACAATTAAATTATGTTCCAAGTCAAACCTTGTCTATTATCGGTGGGTATACTTTTGATATGTTTGATTTGTTAGGTTTAGCTCGTTCTACGGATAGATTAAATATTAGTTTTGATGAAACACGTTCAATTGAGAATAGAATGCGCAAACCATTTTTTTGTCAATACAAAAACTCCCTGTTTTTACAATTGCAAAAAACGCTTTTTGATAAATTATATATCACGCTGGGTGGACGATTTGATCACCACAATATCTATAAATCCATTCTTACCTTTCGCAGTGGTTTGGTTTACACACCGTTTCAAAAAACTTCAATACGATTTCTTTTTGGGCAAGCTTTCCGTGAACCTAATATTTTTGAACTTGGTGCCTCATCAGTAAATAATGTGGTTAATGAACTTGATCCGGCACGTATGAATACTTTTGAAGTTGGAATCAATCAATCGTTTACAAGTAATTTAATAGCAAATATTGTTGCCTACAAAAACACAGCAACAAATTTTATTGAACCTACCGAAACGGGGGGGTTCATAAATTCAGATAATGCAATAAATGTCTTTGGAATTGAAAGCCAATTGTTTTATAAAACAGGGAACATTAGAACTGAAATTGGTTATTCTTATGTTAAAAAAGATGCTGATGATTACGCTGGCACTAGTACCGTAAATCTGGGAGTTTATCCCCATAGAATAACTGGAGGTTTGACTTTTAATACAACTGATAACTTTACAATCAATTCAAGAATCAATTATTATTCTCAAATTCAAGCAAAACATGGTAATAAGGATGTTACACAAATAATTACCATTCCATCTTTTACTAAGGTCGATTTGACATTTTCTTATGTTAAAATAAAAGTGTACGATGCCGAAATCACAACACAATTACTAGTTACCAATGTATTTGATTCTCAATTTTATCAACCCAATGTAAGAATAGGCGGTCCTAAACAATTTTTACAGCATGGAAGACAACTATTTTGCAATTTAATAGTTAAATTTTAAAAATGATAAATGATAAATGATAAAAAAATTCAATAGTATTTCTCTTAAGAATACAGTTGTTTCTAATTTTTTTGCTTTCAAATTTGATAAAATTAAAAGAGATTCTTTTTTAAAATTACCTTTTCGTATTTTTGCTTCAAATTACTTTTATGAAATCTATTTTTTATAAATACCGAAAGTTTTTTGGTGTTTTATTAGCCTTCTCCATCATAACAATTTACTTGTTTTATGTAGCTCTTAAACCAAGCAAAACACTACCTATTTTTAATCCTTCAGATGTAAACCCGGAATTAGTAGACAGTACCGTTCAATACATCAGTAAATACCATACCATTGCTGATTTTTCGTTTGTAAACCAAAACGGAAAAACCATCACCCAGAAAGATTATGAAGGAAAAGTATATATTGCTGATTTTTTCTTTACTACTTGCGGTTCTATTTGTCCAAAAATGACAACTAATTTAGCAGAAGTTCAAAAAGCAATTATTAATAATCCAAAAGTAATGTTACTTTCCCATACTGTATTTCCAGAAATTGACAGCATTCCGGTTTTGAAAGCGTATGCTATAAAAAATGGAGTTGTTGACAGCAAATGGAACTTGGTAACCGGCGATAAAAAAGCCATTTACACGATGGCAAGAAAATCCTATTTAGCAGTCAAATTAGGGAGACCAGAACAGTTGTATGATATGGTTCACACCGAAAATTTTGTTTTGGTTGACACTAAAAGACGGGTTCGCGGTTTTTATGACGGAACTAAAAAAGAAGACATGAAACGTTTGATAGAGGATATTGATTTTTTGTGTACTGAATAAAAAAATTAAAAAATTGGGCTCCAGCTGTTTCCTATCTTTATTAGCCCAATAAACAGTCTCCATTTCTTAGCTTTTATTTATCCCAAAAAGTTACAAAAATGATAATTATCATTTGTTTTGGCATTATAATATGTACTTTTGTAATCTTAATTCAATCTAAATAAGCCTTGCGAACAACGATACAATCCCTCAAAAAAGGCGAAAAAGCCATTATCAAAGATTTTGATATTGATATCGTTCCTTTAAAACTTTTAGAAATGGGTTGTTTACCCGGAAATATGGTAGAATTACTTCAAATTGCTCCTTTTGGAGATCCTTTATATTTGAATATTAATGGTTCACATGTTGCTATTCGTATAGAAACGGCGAAAGAAATCGAAGTTGAAATCATGAAAACCAACTTATGGTAAGCAATCGAAACATTAATGTCGCTCTTATAGGAAATCCTAATGTGGGTAAAACATCCGTTTTCAATCAATTGACGGGTTTAAACCAACAAGTGGGCAATTATCCTGGAATTACGGTGGAGAAAAAAATTGGATTTTGCAAATTACCCAATAATGTTAAAGCTAATATTCTAGATTTACCGGGGACTTACAGCTTGAATGCCAGTTCAATTGACGAAAATGTTGTTATTGAATTACTCCTGAATAAAAACGACAAATTATATCCAGATGTTGCTCTTGTAGTTACAGATGTAGAAAATTTGAAACGTAATTTACTTCTTTTCACACAAATAAAAGATTTAGAAATCCCTACTATCTTAGTCATAAATATGGCTGATAGAATGACATATAAAGGAATTTCACTAGATCTTACTTATCTTGAAGAGCATCTCAAAACTAAAATTGCATTGATTAGTTCAAGAAAAGGTTTTGGTATAGATCAATTAAAAAAATTAATTGTCACTTTCAAAACTATTTCAAGCGAACCTTGTTTGAATGCATCAAGTATTGATCCTGAATATTTCAATACACTTCGCAAAACATTCCCTAATCAATTGTTATATAAATTGTGGTTAGTGATCACACAGGATGTAAATTTCCTGAATTTAGATCGTAATGAAATCCGAAGTTCATTGACCAAATCACATTCGGATTTAAAGCGTTTACAACAAAAAGAAACCATAAAACGCTACCAATTTATCAATGATGTGCTGAAAGTAGGATTGAAAGTAGATGAAACCGTCGCTAAAGATTTTCGAAGCAAACTGGATCGTGTGCTCACGCATAAAGTGTGGGGCTATGTAATTTTCTTTTTGATATTATTTGTCATTTTTCAATCTATTTTCGAATGGTCCAAAATCCCTATGGATTTCATTGATAGTACTTTTGCCTCGTTGAGCTCTCTTACTGCTGACCATTTACCCCCAGGAGTTTTAACCAATTTAATTTCACAAGGAATTATTCCAGGAATTGGCGGAATTTTGATCTTTATTCCACAAATTGCCTTCTTGTTTATGTTCATTTCCATTCTCGAAGAAAGTGGCTATATGAGCAGAGTAGTTTTCCTGATGGATAAAATCATGCGAAAATTTGGTTTGTCAGGTAAAAGCGTTGTACCGCTTATTTCAGGAACAGCCTGTGCAATTCCTGCGATTATGGCAACCCGAAATATAGAGAACTGGAAAGAAAGACTCATCACCATACTGGTAACGCCTTTTACAACCTGTTCAGCAAGATTGCCTGTTTACGCCATCATTATAGCGCTGGTGATTCCTGATACGCGCGTTTTTGGGATTTTAAATATGCAAGGAATGACCTTAATGTTATTGTATCTTTTGGGTTTTGGAATGGCAATTTTTTCGGCTTACATTTTAAATAAGATTCTAAAAATAAAAGGAAAAACATATTTTGTTGTTGAAATGCCCAATTATAAATTACCTCTTTTTAAAAATGTGGGAATTAATGTAATCGAAAAAACAAAAGCATTTATTTTTGGCGCAGGAAAAATCATATTAGCAATTTCGATTGTTTTATGGTTTTTGGCTTCCTATGGTCCTGGAGAGAAATTCAATAATGCAGAAACTATTGTAGTTGAAAAAACCAAAGAGAAACCGTTGTCAAAAACAGAATTTGAAAATGCAGTTGCCTCACAAAAATTAGAAAATTCTTATATTGGTTTAATGGGAAAAACCATTGAGCCTGTTATTTCTCCTTTAGGTTATGACTGGAAAATAGGCATTGCCATTATCAGTTCGTTTGCGGCCAGAGAAGTATTTGTGGGAACATTAGCGACCATTTATAGTGTTGGCGGCAGTGATAATGAAGTCACCATAAAGAATAAAATGGCATCCGAAATCAATCCTGAAACCGGAAATAAAATATTCAATTTTGCTTCAGGGATATCCTTATTGCTATTTTATGCTTTTGCATTGCAATGTGCGAGCACACTTGCCATTACCAAAAAAGAAACCAACAGTTGGAAATGGCCATTAGGACAACTTATATTCATGAGTGGTTTTGCCTATGTTGTAGCATTGATTGCCTATCAAATTCTAAAATAAACGATTATGGATATTCAGGAAATTATAGCTTTTGTTGCACTAGCAATTGCACTAGCTTTTTTAATCCGAAAATTTTTTTTAAAAAAGAAGAAATCAGGTAAAAATTGCGGCAGTGATAATGATTGTGGCTGTCATTAAAGTTTTTGTGTAAATTCATTTATTTTTAAACTTTAAGAACGAAGCGATAATAAGAATCTAAATATTAACCCATTTCACCAATTAGCGAAAATTTTTAGAAGCTACAGCGAAATGTACTAAAAATGCATTGTTTTAAATTATAATTCGAGACCAATAAAAATCAACCCATTAATTTAAACTATTTGATTTAAATTAACTAAATTTACATAGTCTAAAATTTTGCTTTTAGACTCAAAATTAGTCACTTTCATTTTTTACTTTTAAAAAAATAGATCTTAATTTGTACTTGAATATAAAGTACTTTTTGAACATAATTTCAGGACTTTTAGCTTTACTCCTACCCAGCGATTGGAATTATAGAATTACTATGAATTGGTAATCGGTATCTTTTAATAATTTAAAGGAGAAACTACAAGAAACCTTGATACAGCACCTATTTATTATTAAAAAAGCAATTCGCTTTTTTAATAATTATTCATTTTTAAATGGCTATTTTTCAAAAAAAATTGCCTTAAGCAACTAAATGAAAACCTCTTACAGTTATTATGCAATTGATTACACTTTGACCTCTTAAAAACCTTGTTCATCTTGTTATTAAGCTATAAAATCTAAAAACATAATAGGATTAATTTTTTCAAATCATGTCGGAACTTCGTTAAAACAAAATGTCATGACACTTAAAAATCATATCTTTTTTTGGGGAGTAATCATCATACTGATGGGAGGAAATCTTATAGTAGCTCAAGAGAATGCTGGGGGAAAGGAATATGCCTTAAAAGCTGCTTTTCTGTATCGCTTTATAGATTATGTTAATTGGAAAGATTATTCAAAAAATCAAACTTTTAAGATCGCTATTCTGGAAGGAAGCCCAATTACCGCTTCATTACAAGACATCCCTAAAACTAAAAAAATTGAGATCAAGGAATATAAAAACTTGAAAGATATCAGTTTTTGTAATATTCTGTTTGTTCCTTACAATAGTACCATCCCAATCGAAACCATTCTTTCAAAATTTTCAGGAAAGCCCGTATTAATCGTAACAGAGCGAAATGGTTATGGAAAAAAAGGGGCGCAGATGAATTTTGTTATTATCGAAAAAAAATTAAAATTTGAAGTAAATCTTAAAGCTATAAATAAATCTGGAATTGGAATCAGCTCATTCTTGCTGCAACATGCAATTATTGTGCAATAATCATCTCAAATTACACATTTGCATCGTTCCATTTCTGCTTGTATTTGAGTTAAGAAGAAAAAACTTAACAAGTAATGTAATTACTGCACCTTTAGCGTGCGAAGTACTATTTTTAGGATTAAAAAACTACAAAAAATGATGAATTTACGAAACATCTCCATTAAAAATAAGCTGGTACTCATGCAGGTTTTCACCTCCGCATTTGTATTAGTGCTTTGTATTACAGCTTTTGTCCTAATAGACATAAAAGGGTTCAAAGACCGAAAAATGATAAGCTCAATTGCTATTGCGCAAGTGGTAGGTTTTAATAGCGTTTCTGCACTTGAATTTTTAGATAATGCTGCCGCAAAGAAAATTCTCTCTGAATTAGCCGTACAAAACGACATTATAAATGCAAGTATACTCGACAAAAAAGGCCATGTTTTTGCATCCTATACTAAAGCGGGCGCCAATCCTAAATTTCGGTTTGTTGTACCTGAAATGGATCAAAAAAGTTTTCTGTTTACCAATAAAAATCTTTTTGTTTACAGCAAAATTAAAAAAGACAATAAAACAATAGGATTAGTATGTGTCAACTTTGAACTATCGGAATTGAATAAAATAAAAATGGATGTGTTGCGTCTGGGAATCGTATTATTAATTGTAGGGATCGGACTTGCTTTCTTAATTGCCATGATTATTAAAAAATACATCTCAAAACCGTTGTTAAACTTGGTAACGGTAATACAACAGGTAAAGGATACCGGAGATTATAAAACCCGTATGGTTGTTGAAGGAAAAGATGAAATTAGTATCCTTTCCCAGGGACTTAATAATATGCTGGAAAACATTGAAAAAAGAGACAATGAAGTGGCACTATCCAAAGAACAACTGAATAACCAAAATACCCTTTTACAATCCGTTATACAAAATATGGGTGATGGATTAATCGTTGCCGATGAGAATAGAAAATTCATACTTTGGAATGCTGCCAGTGAAAAAATAATTGGAATTGGGCCAATGGATATACCCATCGAGAGATGGGCTGAAACCTACGGCTTCTTTTTGCCTGATACCAAAACAACTTTTAATACTAATGAACTTCCTTTAGTGAAAGCATTAAATGGTGAAGAAGTGGATAATATGGAAATATTCATCCAAAATTATAAAAAACCCGAAGGTCTTTCAGTAGTTGTAACTGCCAGACCTTTAAAAAATCCTGCTGGTCGAATAACTGGCGGTGTTTTGGTTATTCATGATATCACGGAACGAAAAACTTCAGAAACAGAAATCAAAAACCTCAATGAGGAACTGGAACGAAAAGTAACAGAACGCACGGCCCAATTAGCCGAAGCCATAGAAACCCTTCGCAAAAGCGAGGAAAAATACCGTGAAATTGTGGAAAATATCAGTGATGTAGTCCATACTTCGGATTACAAAGGGTATTTTACTTACATCAATCCTGCCTGCAAGAAACTAACGGGTTACACTCAAAATGAAATTATAGGGAAACATTTTTCAGAAATCGTTGCCCCGGAGTGGAGAGATCGTGTGGCTGAATTCTATTTTGACCAATTTAAAAATAAAATAGATGAAACCTTATTCTCATTTCCCATCCTTACCAAATCCAGAGAAGAAAAATGGGTAGAACAAACAGTGATGCAGTTAAGAGAAGGAAATAGAATAACCGGACATAAATCTATTATGAGAGATATTACGGAACGAAAAGCAGCAGAACAAAAACTAAAAGAGAGTGAAGGTCAATTACAAACCATATTTAATGAGGCTCCAGATGCTTTAATTGTGATAAATGATGAGGGAATCATTATCAGATGGAATCCACAAGCCGAAAAAACATTTGGATGGTCATTAGCTGAGGCTATAGGAAAACCCATGCGTGATTTAATTATTCCTGAAAAGTATAGAGACGATCATACCAAAGGTTTCAAAAATTTCCTTACAACAGGTGAAGGACTCATTATCAATAAAACAATAGAAATCACGGCCCTTAACAATAAACATGAAGAGTTTGATATTGAACTAACAGTATCTCCGGCCACTATTTTAGGTAAATATATTTTCATTGCTTTTATCAAAGACATATCGCTTAGAAAAAAAATGGAAAATGAAAAAAAAGAAGCCGACAAATTAGTGCATCTAAATGAACTAAAATTGAAATTAATTCTGGAAAATATTGGCGAAGGAATTATTGTAACTGATAACCAAAAAAGAATAGTTTTATCCAATCACATGGCGGAAGAAATTATAGGAATAAAACAAGATGCCACAGTCCCAACAACTCTTGATTGGTCCACTAAATATGAATTGTATTATCCTGACGAAAAAACCATTTTTCCTGCCCAGAATCTCCCACTGGAAAAAGCACTAAAAGGAGAATCAACGGATGATGTTGAGATAATAATTGAAGATTCTGAAACTAAAGCCAAAAAGCGAGTGATTATTAGCGGCAGACCAATAATTGACGAAAATAACTATGTTATAGCTGCAGTTGCTAATATAAAAGACATTACCTATTACAAAGAACTTGAGGTCGCTTTAGAAGAAAGCGAACAGAAATACCGAAAATTAATTGGTTTTAAAAAGGGATAAAAACAGAACTACACTATCAATTAAACATAGAATAGTGAACTCTTTTTTAAACTTAAATTCCTTATATGGTTTATATTTTTCACCATATAAGGAATTTAAGTTCATTTAAGGAATAATAAAACATCGCTATAATTACTGTTGGCACAAGGTTTATTTTATATACCCAATTTTGATATAATAGTCTTTTTTAGCAACAGTTACTCCTTGTCTTGGATAAGGAAAAACGCTGCTGTTTTTTATTTTTCTTTGTTTTTCCGGTAGATATTTAGCAAACCATTCCTTGTTTTCTTCCTCATTTTTAACAGAAAAAACGAGGGTTTTGTCCTCTACTAATTTTGAATCTTTGTACACGCAAATAACTGCTGAGACTTCTCCAGCCCAAACACAAGTAACTCCTTCCGGACAGCGGGAATCAGAGACGACTGCTTTCAAAACCAATTGACACCCTGTTTTTTTAAGGCACATTTTTTGGCTGATCTTTACGTACTTTATATTTTCCTTTTTGGTGTTTTGAGCAAAAACGGAAATACAGAAAATCAGTAAAAAGGCTAAGAGACTATTTTTCTTTTGATTTTTCTTTTGATTAAACCAAATATAGTCCTTTTGGCTAGGTAGTTTTCACAAAAAGATTGGTGGCAATTTTATTCGAAATGGTTAAATCCTTGTGATCCACTTTTATTTTCAGAGACAAGTCAAAACTTTCCTTACTGATTATTTCAATTTTAGAACCCAATGCGATTCCTTGCTTGTCTAAATATTTAAGGAATTCAGATGAGGTGTCTTTTACACCCACACATATTCCCGTTTGATTTTCTTGTAATTCTGAAAGCAGTTGTTTTTCAATTTTAATCATACGCCCGTTGGCATCCGGAATAGGGTCGCCATGTGGATCTTCGGTTGGGTTTCCTAGAAAATCATCGAGTTTATTAATCAGTTTTTCGGATTTTATATGTTCTAATTGTTCTGCAATATCATGAACCTCATCCCAGGAAAAGTCTAATTTATCCACTAAAAAAACTTCCCACAGCCGGTGTTTTCTCACAATCATTTTGGCTGTTATTTTTCCGTGTTCTGTTAGAGAAACCCCTTGGTATTTTTTATAATGGACCAAATCCTTTTCGGCTAATTTCTTGAGCATATCGGTTACGGATGATGCTTTGGTTTCCATCATTTCAGCAATGGCATTAGTGCTTATTTCTGAATCCGAAAGAATTGTTAAATGAAATATGGTTTTGAGATAATTTTCTTCTGAAAAAGTCATTTGATTTGAGATTGAATATTATTGATTTTTGATTTCAGATGCCTTAGCCCCGATTACTTCACTTGATTTCTATTTTCATCGGAGTTCAGTGAACTTCTTTTGAAGTGGAAATTCTTTCTAGTCCTGAACTTGTTTCAGGATCCTGAAACAAGTTCAGGACTAGAATTTAATTTTTTACGATCAGTAATGGAATCGTTATTTTGTGTCGCAATTTGTCAACGGTAGTTCCAAAGATTAGATCTTTGAATCCGGTATGTCCGTGGGTTCCCATGACCAAGATATCAAAATTTCCTTTATTGATAATATCAGGAATCACTTTATTTGGTTTCCCAAATCCCAATTTTGTTTCCACTTTAAATCCTTTTTCCGACAACATTTCTTTGTATTCGTTTAATAGTTTTTCGTCTATTATTGTCTCATGGTCATCGATATTTTCGCCATAGACAAGTGCTCCAACGGTTTCTACCACGTGAATTAACGTGTATTTCGCATCGATTCCGCCTAATTGAAAAGCGTTATTCAAGGCTACTTCATCAGCGCTGGAAAAATCGACCGAAACAGCAATATACTTTTTGCTGTAGATTGCAGTTTTAGAAAATTGCAATTTTAAGCTATGTGGCGAATGGTTTAGAATCCTAGTTTTTGTTTTAGAAATAAAAGGTTTCACTATGATATAAAGCAACAAAATCAAGAAGCCTATAGCTAAAGGAACCACGGTAAACCATAATACTATTGGATTTTTAGAAGTTTCTAACCAACCATTAATTTCATCAAAAACTAATTTTGCATTCAATGAAACAATAATGGTTGCAATGATCCATGAAGCGATTTGGGTAACCTTTCCAATGTGAAATCCCTTCATTTTTGATTTGTCGCTTACAAAATGGATCAGCGGAATAATAGCAAAGCCCAATTGTAAACTCAAAATTACCTGGCTCAAAATCAGTAATTTTCCAGTGACACTTTCACCGTAAATCGTAATTACAATAACTGCAGGAACAATGGCAATCAGTCTGGTGATAATTCTTCGAACCCAAGGCTGAATACGTAAATTAAGATACCCTTCCATCACAATTTGACCAGCAAGTGTCCCTGTAATTGTGGAACTTTGCCCAGCAGCAATCAAGGCTACTGCAAATAAAACAGGGGCAAATTTACTTCCTAAAAGAGGTTCTAAGAAGCGATGGGCATCTTGAATTTCTGCCACTTCAAACATTCCGTTTTTGTAAAATGTGGCTGCAGCCAATATCAAAATGGCGGCATTCACTAAAAAAGCTAAGTTTAATGCAATGGTAGAATCGATGAAATTGTATTTTAAAGCCTGCTTAATTCCGGCATTGCTTCTATCGAAATTTCTGGTTTGCACCAATGAGGAATGCAGGTACAAGTTATGCGGCATAACCGTAGCCCCAATAATTCCAATAGCGATATATAATGCCGCTTGATTTGGCATCGAAGGAATTAACCCAAACAACACTTTATCCATCTCAGGCTGGGCAAAAATCATCTCAAAAATAAAAGAGAACCCAATGATTGCTACCAATACAATAATGAAGGCTTCCATTTTACGGATGCCTTTATTGATCAAGAATAATAACAAAAAAGTATCTAATACTGTAATTAATACCCCTTCGATCAATGGAATATCAAACAATAAATTAATACCGATTGCCATTCCTAAAACCTCGGCTAAATCGCAGGCTGCAATAGCAATTTCAGCAAGGAAATACAATATATAATTGATAAATGGAGAATACGTTTCCCGTGAGGCTTGCGCCAAATCGCGTTGAGTAACAATTCCCAGTCGCGCACTCAAACTTTGCAACAACAAAGCCATAATGTTACTCATCAATAAAACCCAGAGTAAGGCATAACCAAACTGGCTTCCGCCGGCAATATCAGTGGCCCAATTTCCCGGATCCATATAACCAACACTGATTAAATAGGCTGGTCCGAAAAAGGCTAATATTTTTCTGAAAACTGATTTTTTATTTTGTGTGACTACCGATCCGTGAACTTCTTCTAAAGATTTTCCCATGGTTGAAATTAAATTATTGACACAAAAGTAATTAAAAAATTTGTTTTACAAAATATAATTTTTAGCTTTGCCTAAATTTTAATTTAAACATTGTGAAAAAAATATTTATGTTATTTGTTTTTCTTGTTGTGAACTTCAGTTATGCACAAGAAAAAACTTTTGTTTCAGGATTCGTTTCATCAGAGAAAAAAGCGATTCCTAGTGCAAGTATTGTTGTAATGGGAACTAATTATAAAACTAAAACCGATAGCTTAGGTAACTATAGATTAGAAAATATCCCAGAAGGCACTTATAAAATTCAGGTTGTGGCCAACAGTTTTCAAACATCCAGAAAAAATATTAGTGTCAAAAAAGACGAAAATACTATAGTGGACTTTGAACTTTCCAATACGGAAAACCAACTGAACGAAGTAGTTGTTTCAGGAACCTTGAAAGCGGTAAAAAGATTAGAAAGTGCCGTTCCGGTTGAAGTTTATTCCCCAATATTTTTTAAAAAAAATCCTACAGCAAGTATTTATGAAGCGCTCCAAAACGTAAACGGGGTCCGACCACAACTTAATTGTGGCGTTTGTAATACCGGTGACATTCATATTAACGGACTGGAAGGTCCGTATACCTTGGTTTTAATTGACGGAATGCCCATCGTAAGCAGTTTATCAACTGTTTATGGATTATCCGGAATCCCAAATTCCCTGGTAGAAAGAATTGAAATTGTAAAAGGTCCCGCATCCTCATTATACGGCAGTGAAGCTGTGGGAGGTTTAATTAATATCATCACTAAAAACCCGATAAATGCTCCATTATTCTCGGCGGATGTTTTTAGTACTTCTTGGCTGGAAACCAATGTCGACTTAGGTGTGAAATTGAATGTTGGTAAGAAAGCAACGGCGTTATTAGGTCTAAATTATTTCAAGTACAACAATAGAATTGACAATGATAAAGATGGATTTACCGATGTTTCACTCTCAGACCGAATTTCACTTTTTCAAAAATGGACTTTTGATAGAAAAGAAAACCGATTATTCACTATTGCAGCACGTGCGGTTTATGAAGACCGTTTTGGCGGAGATATGCGCTGGGAGAAAAAACACCGTGGAGGAGACGAAATTTACGGCGAAAGCATCTACACAAAACGAGCAGAACTTATAGGAAGTTATCAATTGCCATTTCAAGAGAAATTGATGTTTTCATTTTCAGGAAACGTGCATTATCAGGACAGTCGTTACGGCCTGACAAACTATATTGCCAACCAAAAAATTGGGTTTATGCAATTAACCTGGGATAAGAAATCAGGGAAAAATGACCTGCTCACAGGAATAGCAGCACGTTACAATTATTATGATGACAATACTCCTGCGACAACAGCTCTTGGAAATAACAATCCAGAAAAAACTTGGCTACCCGGAATTTTTGTTCAAGACGAAATCACGTTCACGGAGAAACATAAACTATTACTGGGAATGCGTTACGATTACAACTCCTTTCACGGGAGTATTTTAACACCCCGATTAGCCTATAAATGGAAATTAAATGAGAATAATATCCTTCGTTTGAATGCCGGAACAGGTTTTAGAGTTGTAAATTTATTTACCGAAGACCATGCTGCCTTAACAGGTGCTCGGGAAATTGTAGTGGCCCACAACTTGAAACCGGAACAATCCGTAAATGCAAATTTGAATTACATCAAAAAAATAAATTTCGGCAATGGAACATTTATAGGAATTGAAACGGCCCTTTTCCATACCCGATTCAGCAATAAAATTGTTTCCGATTATAACACGGACCCCAATAAAATAATTTATGACAACATCAACGGATACGCTATAAGCCAGGGAATCAGCATGAATATAGACATCAATTTTCCTAACGGGTTAAAGATCATAACAGGAGCTTCCCTTCTTAATAATAAAAATGTTGAAAACGGAATAAAGGAAACGCCCTTTCTAACCGAAAATTTCACTGCAACATGGAGTGTATCGTATAAAATAAAAACTATCGATTTGAATATTGACTACACAGGAAATGTATATGGACCAATGAAATTACCTTTATTAAGTGCATTAGATCCTCGAAGCCCAAATTCGCCATGGTATAGTTTGCAAAACATACAGCTTACTTATTCGGGTTGTAAAAATTTTGAGTTCTATGCCGGAATTAAAAACATATTGAATTTTCTGCCAAAACAAAATAATCCATTTTTGATCTCCAGAACAAATGATCCTTTTGACAAAAATGTAGAATATGACACTAACGGACAAGTGTTGGCTACATCCCAAAACCCTTACGGATTGACATTTGACACCACTTATGTTTATGGCCCTAACCAAGGTATTCGCAGCTTTTTTGGACTGCGCTATAATTTAAAGTAAATGAGAAAAAAACTTCTTTTACTGTTGCTTTTATTTTCGGTGATTCCATCTGGTTTTGCGCAGCTAAACTTGGTCTCCTTTGAACAAATAGATAGTCTGCAAAATATTGAAAAAAGAAAAGTTATTATTTTTATTCATACGGATTGGTGCCAATTTTGTCATTCCATGAAAAACACAACGTTCAAAAACGAAAGCATCATAAAGGAATTAAACAATACTTTTTATTTTATTGATTTTAATGCCGAAGAAAAACGGACAATTACTTTTAACAAAGCTTCTTTTAAGTTCAAATCCACAGGAAATACTTCCGGAATTCACGAACTCGCCATGCAACTGGGAACCATCAACAAACAGCTGAATTATCCTGCTTTATGTGTATTAAACAGTGAAAACGAAATCATTTTTCAAGACAACAATTACATAAAACCGAAAGAGTTTCACCTCATTTTAGAGAAACTAAAAGAATAAAATGTCTATTTTTGGAGTAATTGTCAAATTTTCCAATGAAACACTTCGATTACATCTTTACCGGAACAGGCTTATCG
Organism: Flavobacterium esculini; assembly: GCF_048284325.1. Lineage (NCBI taxonomy): Bacteria > Pseudomonadati > Bacteroidota > Flavobacteriia > Flavobacteriales > Flavobacteriaceae > Flavobacterium > Flavobacterium esculini. The sequence continues at coordinate 182,139 of NZ_JBLVPI010000001.1, forward strand.
GCTTTGATGACCGTTTATAAAATGGTGCTTTCGAGAAAATTTAACGATAAAAGCATTTTGCTTATCGATGAAAACACTAAAAAAGCGAACGACAGAACTTGGTGTTTCTGGGAGAAAAACGATACTCTCTGGGAAAATTCAATTTCACAGCAATGGCATTCTGCTTTGTTTGCCAATCAAGACTTTCGTAGGGCTTTAGATTTAAAACCGTATCAATACAACATGGTATGCGGCTTGGATTTTTATAACTCAGTATTTGATTTGATTTCGAAACAAGAAAAAATCACTTTCATCAATCAAAAAGTATTAGAGATTGAAGAATCTGAAAATATAATTCTGATACAAACTGATGCTGAAAGTTACTCCTGTTCAAAACTATTCAATAGTATTTACAACAGACAAAAAGTAGAAAATCAAACTAAATATCCTGTTTTACAGCAGCATTTTATTGGTTGGTTTATAAAAAGTGAACAGCCTGTTTTTAATCCGGAACAAGCCACTTTTATGGATTTTTCGGTAGAACAAAGAGGAAATACACGCTTTATGTATGTGTTGCCCACTTCCAAAACCGAAGCTTTACTGGAATACACTTTATTTTCTCACAATCATCTGGAGAAAGCGGAATATGAAACTGAAATCAAAAAATACATTAAAAATCTTGGCATTACTGATTACGAAATCATAGAGAAAGAACAAGGAAGCATCCCTATGACGTGTTATCCTTTTTGGAAATTGAATACCAAAAATGTTATTAATATTGGCACTTCAGGAGGTTGGACCAAAGCCAGTACAGGCTACACTTTTAAGAATTCTGATAAAAAATCTACACAATTGGTTTCTTTTCTACAAACGGAAACTGATTTCACCAAGTTCCATAAAAAGAATAAATTCTGGTTTTATGATTTGTTGCTTTTGGATATTTTGGCCCGAAAAAATGAATTGGGAAGTACTATTTTTTCTTCCATGTTCAAGAAAGGAAGTCCTACGTTGATTTTTAAATTCTTGGACGAAGAAACGACTCTTTTAGAGGACATTCGAGTGATATTAAAATGCCCTAAAATACTATTTACCAAAGCGGTATTTCATATTATTTTTAAAACAATCAAATAACAATCAAACTATAACAAAACTTTATGGCACAAATAAACGTGTTGGTTTTAAACTTTGTAACTTTGCATGATTAAACAACAAAAATTTTAAACTTTTTAAAATAAAAAATATGTATCCAGAAGAAATGGTAAAACCGATGCAAGCTGAATTAACAGCTGCAGGTTTTCAAGATTTACATAGTGCTGAAGCAGTTGAAAACGCAATGAAAGCTGAAGGTACAACACTAGTGATTGTAAACTCAGTTTGTGGTTGTGCTGCAAGAAACGCACGTCCGGGAGCAAAAATGAGCTTAGATGGGGCAAAAAAACCAGATCATTTAATTACTGTTTTTGCAGGAGTTGATAAAGAAGCTGTTGATGCTGCCAGACAACACATGTTCCCTTTTCCTCCGTCATCGCCAAGTATGGCTTTATTCAAAAACGGAGAATTAGTTCACATGTTAGAACGCCACCACATTGAAGGTCGTCCAGCAGAATTAATTGCTGAGAACCTGAAAGACGCTTTCAACGAGTATTGTTAGTCCAATAAAAAAACCACGATTTGCTTTCGCTGAATCGTGGTTTTTTATACGTTTTTCTCATAAGAAATGATCAAGTAACCGTATCGCCCCCTTTTCTAAAGCCTATTAACTGTCTGTACTTTAATTCTGTTTCTTTTAGTTCTTCTTCCATCTGTTTGTATTTACTGATGTCTTTTATGGTAACAACAGCCGCAACTACCTTATTATCCTGATCCACTAATGGCCTGCCGCTGATAAGTACCCTTCTCTTTTGTTGCGCAACGGGATTCCAAAGAACGACTTCAACATCATTTGTTTCCTCTCCGTCCAGCGCTCGTTCCATTGGTAATTTTTGGGAAGGGAAGACCGTTTTTTCATCTGGGAAATACAACTCAAAATGATCGGTTAAATTAGACGATATTTTGTCATCCTCTTCAATCCCGAAAATTTCATTTGCCATGTAATTGGCCATTACTACTTTCCTGTCTGCATTTGCAACAATAACACCCTCACTAATATTCTCTAAAATCAATCGTAACTTTTCTTCATTCTCATACAATTCATCAACAGCTTTTTTACTTTCAGTAATATCTCTCACAAAACCAATAAAAAAATATTTTTCACCCATTTTAATAGGTGAAACACTAATAGACACCGGAAATTCAGTTCCTTCTTTATTGACCGCTTCTATCTCGTATGTTTTATTTAAAATAGCTCCGATACCTGTCGTTAAAAAATGTTCCATACCGGTCTTATGCTCTTCTCTGTAGCGTTCAGGAATAATGAATTCATAAAGATGTTTCCCCATAACTTCGGCCATTTTCCATCCAAAAACAGATTCAGCCTTTGGATTCCACCTTAAAACATTGCTTTCACTGTCAATTACGATAACCGGATCAGGGGCACCATCAAAAATGGCTTGTATTTGCTGTTCATTCTCTTTTAATTTCTGGGTGTAATTATTTAACCTTTCTTCATCAAGCCTTTTTTGGGTGATATCACGTAAAACTGCATATATCATTCCCTCTCTAATATCCGTTGCTATAACCGATTCCGTCCATTTATAGGAACCATCTTTACATAATAAAGGAAACATAACATCTGCCTCTACCAGTTCTCCTTTCAAACGTTTTTCCCGTCTTTCACTTACAATTTTTAAATAATCTGGATGCAGCAGATCTAAAAGTGATATTTTCTCTAAGTCATTTTGATTATACCCCAAAATTTTAGTGAATGCAGGGTTAATTTTTATGATTTTATTTCCTTTTTCAACAAAAAAAGCATCAAATGACATCTCAAAAAAACTATTAACTATTTTTAAGGATTGTTCATCTTTAACTTTTTCGGTAATATCACGTGCAACAGAATACACAACGCCTTGCTCTATATCAATAGTGCTATGCCAGTCCAGCCATTTGTAGGTTCCATCTTTACAACGGACGCGATCTTCAAAATTTACAATTGCATCTCCTCTTAGAAGTTTAGCCAATACTTCATCGGCTATGTTCTTATCATCAGGATGCGTTAATTCCATAAATTTTATAGTATTCATATCTTCTTGGGTGTAACCCAGTGTTTTGGTAAAAGCCGGGTTTATTTTTATAAAATACTCCCCTTTTGCAACGACAAGCAAATTATTGGACATATTGAAAAACTTGTCTGCAATAACCAGAGAATCTTCGGTTTCTTTTTGTGCCGTAACATCCCGTCCAACTGCGTATAATAATCCTGTTGAAAGTTCAGGAGAAATGGACCATACAAGCCATTTTATTGTTCCGTCTTTACAAACAAATCTATTTTTAAACTGAATCATTAAAGCCCCTGTTTGAAGCTTAGCAACTTCTTTTTTTGTAATTTCTAAGTCTTCTGGATATACAAAAAAAGTATAGGGTTTATTCAACAACTCCTCCTCTGAATACCCCAAAATCTTTATAACGGCGGGGTTAACTTTACCAAATTTTTCTTTCGTTCCAATAATCATCAAATCCGAAGACATATTAAAAAACTTATCAGTTACTTTGAAAGACTCTTCTAATTTCTTTCTTTCTGAGATATCCGTCGAAATTCCGCCAATAGCATAAACCCTTCCTGTTGAGTCATATAGAGGGAATTTAACTGCCAGATAGGTATGAGGACCGTCTGTTTGTTGTATAGTTTCTTCTGTTTTTAGTTCTTTTAATACTTTTGCCACTTCAAGATCAGAATTTCGATAAACATCAGCCACTTCTTTTGGTAAAAAATCATGATCTGTTTTCCCTATTATTTCTTCATTCGGGATTTGAAATAAAGATCCAAATTGTTTATTAACCAATAAATATTCTCCATTTATTTTTTTTATAAAGATGGGACTCGAAGTGTTATCAATGATAGACTGAATCAATTGTTTGCTTTCTAGGAGCAGGTTTTGAGAAATATTTTTAGCCCGTAATTGAGCCTTAATTATAAAATAGACGATGGTCAGTAAAATAATTGAAAGGACAAACAAGGAAAGTTCTATCCAATTTAACAAAGAATCATTTGATTGATCTCTTTGTTTGTCAAACCGAGAAATAAAAACCCATCCTGAAGCAATGACAACTAGTAAATTGATAATAAACCCTAGTAATATTTTTTTTTCAAAGGAAATTTTCATGGTAAAAATGGCTTTAAATTTAATATTTATCAACGGCAACAAACCGAATAATCATCTGCTTATACACATGAAAGTTAGTGATTTATATTCAATAATCAAAGACGGATTTATCATATCCGCTCTGAACGCCCCATTAAATCAGAAAGAAAACATTTACATCCACAATAAATATACCCAGGTATTGGAACAATCTTTAGGATAAAAAAAGAAGTAACTTCTCTTTGCTACTTTGAACAAATTTTTGACAACATCTTTTGGCTTTAGTTATCTTTTACACATCTAAATCCCAAGTGGTTGCAAGCACTTGTCGTTTCTCCTTTACCACGACTTCCGGCAACATACCGAATACAATATTGGTCACTACACAAGAAAGATCCTCCGCGCTGTACATGTTTTTCGACCCCGGATTCTTCAGGATCATTACTTGAAGATGGTCCTTTGGGATTATTATTAGGACTATCTTTATAGTAATCGTCACGGTATAAATCACTACACCATTCCCACACATTTCCTTCTAAATCATAAATTCCAAAAGGGTTTTTAGGAAAAGACTTTACTGGAGCTAAACTTACAAAACCATCTTCAGCTGTATTCTCATTTGGAAAACTTCCCTGAAAAATATTGGCCACCCATTTACCTTTTGGTTTAAGCTCAGTACCCCAATAATATTTAGTATACGGTCTTCCTGCTCTGGCCGCAAACTCCCATTCGGCCTCTGTTGGCAGTCGTTTTCCCGCCCATTCCGCAAAAGCCTGAGCATCTACATAACTGATTTGGACTACAGGATTATTTTCAAGTCCAATGATACTGCTCTCCGGTCCAGTAGGATGTTTCCAGTTTGCTCCCGGCACATATTTCCACCATTGCTGGATATTATCCAAAGAGACTTTATTCGTTGGTGCAGAAAACACTGCCGAACCCGGCACTAAATTTACAAGCGGAACACCTGGGTAATCACCTGGATTCAGTGGTCTTTCGGATATTGTTATATATTTAGTTGCTGTTACAAAAGCCATGAACTGAGCATTCGTTACTTCATTTTCATCCATCCAATACCCTTTGACACTAACTTTATGAATAGGCTTTGCATCAGGATAATCATTGGTTCCCATATCAAATTCCCCTGCTGCCACCCAAATCATTCCATTCGTTGAAGCAGCAACAACAATCTCTTTGGAACTATTTTCAATCGATTGCAACAACAATGCTTTTTTGGAAATATTTGCTTTACACATAGCCTGACAGCTATTTGCGGTAACTGCTACAGTTTTACTTTCTTGTGCAAAAGAGGATAAACCCGACAAAATAATTCCAGCAATAAAACGATATATTTTCATGTTTCTATTATTCATTATCCGTATTCCGATAGCTATCGCGAACAACTTACGGCTGTTTTTTTTGCAATTATTATTATTTGATCAAAGATGATAAGCTGCCTTTAAAATTGGAATAAAAGGTTTCACCTCTACTCCAATTGGCTATTGCACCTTCTAAATCATACATTTCCGAAAAGCCATCTTTTAATATTTTACTAAAGTACCACTTCTTCCAATGTTAATCAAATTGACAAACACTGGGTTTGATTTTGGGCAAAACTACCACATTCGAATGGAGCGCCAAATGCAAAAGATACCTGCATGATCAAAAAAGGGATGTATTTAATAGTCTTCTAAATTTAGCCTTTTGTTGTGATAAATGCAGTTTTTCTAACACTACTATTTCAATAGCCAAATAAAAATTACTAATAACCCTCAAGACATTTCTGGAAAAATATATCCTAAAACTGCACTTTTATACCATACAATGGATCTTTAAAGAAAGAGAATCCAACTTTTCTGGACATAAATATACAAACCACAACTTTACTTTCATTTTTAACTCCAAATTATTACCCATTCCTAAAAGAAGTCCAGAAGCTAATTTTTTTGATAATCATAAAGCAATTATTCAACAATTTGTTACTTTTGCACCGTTCAAGAAAATTGACTTGACTATTTTATCGAAAATAAATTTCTCAACTTAAAATGTTTATAGCATGCAACTGTATAACACCTTAAGCGCAGAAGAAAGAGCCATCATGATTGATGATGCCGGAAAACAACGTCTTACGCTGTCTTTCTATGCTTATGCGCAAATCTCAGATCCAACACAATTTCGTAACGAATTATTTCTGGCTTGGAACGCTCTTGAAGTTCTTGGTCGAATTTATGTAGCCAGCGAGGGAATCAACGCCCAATTATCACTTCCTGCAAATAATTTCTATGCCTTCAAAGATTCCATCGAAGTCTATGATTTCATGAAAGGCATTCGGTTGAATATCGCCGTAGAACAAGATGATCATTCGTTCTTGAAACTGACTGTGAAAGTCCGTGATAAGATTGTGGCAGATGGTTTAGTCGACGAAACTTTTGATGTAACCAATATAGGAATTCACTTAAAAGCTAAGGAGTTCAATGACCTTCTGGAAGACCCAAACACCATTGTGGTCGATATGCGAAATCATTACGAAAGTGAAATTGGACATTTTACCAAAGCCATAAAACCAGATGTTGATACTTTTCGGGAATCGTTACCCATTATCGAAGAACAACTTTCTGAACACAAACAAGATAAAAAATTATTGATGTATTGCACCGGAGGAATTCGTTGCGAGAAAGCCAGTGCGTATTTCAAACACAAAGGTTTTGAAAATGTATACCAACTCGAAGGTGGAATTATTGAATACACACGTCAGGTAAAAGCGGAAGGATTAGAAAGCAAATTCATTGGAAAAAACTTTGTATTTGATCACCGCTTGGGCGAAAGAATTACGGACGATATTGTTTCACAATGCCATCAATGCGGAAAACCTTGTGACGTTCATACAAATTGCGTCAATGAAGGCTGTCATTTGCTTTTCATCCAATGTGAGGAATGCAAAACGGCCATGGAAGGCTGTTGTTCCGCTGAATGTGTGAGTGTGATACATTTGCCGGAAGAGGAACAAAAGGCCGTTCGAAGAGGAATAAAAAACGGAAATAAAATCTTCAAAAAAGGAAAATCAGATGTTTTGACTTTCAAAAACAATGAAGAAACGCATGGTGTTTTTGTTGTTTACAAACCATCCCGAAGCATCGGGACTACAATCAAAAAAGAACCAAAAGTTAAGAAAATTTATATTGGAAAAGGGACCCATTTCTTTCCAAAACCAAGTATTGGCCAGTTTTTAATTGAAGAAAACGAAATCAAAATTGGCGATACCATTTTAATTAAAGGTACTACAACCGGCGAACAAAAATTAGTAATCGAAGAAATGCTCGTTAACGATTTGGATCAAGAAAAAGCAATTTCTGGAGACACTTGTACTTTTAAACTGCCATTCCGAATCCGATTATCAGATAAATTATATAAAATTTTAGATTAAAAATTAGGATAAAATCTTATGAAATTAACCCATTACAAAACAAATTGTAATGGGTTTTTTTATTAAATATTTATGATTTATTGGTGCTTTTATGCGTTGCTACTTAAAACTAAAAAATACTATCTTTACACATTAAACGTTTTAAGAACTTAAGTTGTGCCAGTCACAACACTACATATAAGATTATGGCATGTACAAGTTGTTCAACTTCTGATGGTGGCGCACCTAAGGGTTGTAAAAATAATGGGACTTGCGGCACCGATAGCTGCAATAAATTAACGGTTTTCGATTGGCTTTCTAATATGAGTTTGCCTAATGGCGATGCTCCTTTTGACTGTGTTGAAGTACGTTTCAAAAACGGAAGAAAAGAATTTTACCGCAATACGGAGAAGTTAACGTTAAGCATGGGCGACATTGTCGCTACCGTTGCTTCACCAGGACACGACATAGGAATTGTAACTTTGACAGGCGAATTAGTAAAAATTCAAATGAAGAAAAAAGGAGTGAATCATTTAAGCAATGATGTCCCTAAAATCTATAGAAAAGCATCTCAAAAAGATATCGATATTTGGTCAACCGCAAGAGACAAGGAAGAGCCTATGAAGGTTCGTGCTCGTGAATTAGCGATTGCTCAAAAACTGGAAATGAAAATTTCTGACATCGAATTTCAAGGGGACGGATCTAAAGCTACTTTTTACTACACTGCAAATGATCGCATCGATTTTCGTGCGTTGATTAAAGATTTTGCTAAAGAATTCAGTACCCGAATCGAAATGAAACAAGTAGGTTTCCGTCAGGAAGCAGCTCGTTTAGGAGGAATTGGTTCTTGCGGAAGAGAATTATGTTGTTCTACCTGGTTAACCGATTTTAGAAGTGTAAATACTTCGGCAGCTCGGTACCAGCAACTGTCTTTGAATCCACAAAAACTGGCAGGACAATGCGGAAAATTAAAATGCTGCTTGAACTATGAGTTAGATACGTACATGGATGCCTTGAAAGATTTTCCCGATTTTGAAACCAAATTGGTAACTGAAAAAGGAGATGCCATCTGTCAGAAACAAGACATTTTCAAAGGACTGATGTGGTTTGCTTACACCAATAATTTTGCTAATTGGCATGTTCTGAAAATTGAACAAGTCAAAGAAATTGTTGCTGAAAACAAACTAAAAAACAAAGTCTCTTCACTGGAAGATTTTGCAATAGAAATCATTGTAGAACCAGAGAAAAACTTCAATAATGCGATGGGTCAGGAAAGTTTAACTCGTTTTGACCAACCAAAACCAAAGAAAAAACAGAATAAAAAACGCAAATCGGCCGGTGAAAACGCAATTGTAGCAAACAACAATAAACCTGCAAACAACAATAATAATCGTCAGGCTCCAAATGAAAAAAAACCAGTAGCTGCAAAACCCACTGAACCAAGAAAACCTATAATTATTACTAAAAATGAGGCTAAAAAATAGCATTTTACTTCTTTTGGTGGCAATCCTTTTTTTTTCCTGTGATAAAAAAAGAGTGTTTGATGAATATAAATCTGTTGGAAGCGCATGGCATAAAGACAGTATTGTAACGTTCGATTTACCCGAACTGGACTCTACAAAACAATATAATTTGTTTATCAATTTAAGAGATAATGACAATTATCAATTCAACAACTTGTTTTTGATTGTGGCACTGGAAAAACCAAATGGGTATACAAAAGTTGACACACTTGAATACCAAATGACAGATCCTGACGGGACCTTGCTAGGCAATGGATTTACGGATATAAAAGAAAGTAAATTGTACTTTAAAGAAAATGCAACGTTCAAAGGAAAATATAAAGTCCATATAAAACAAGCGGTCAGAGAGACGGGTAAAGTCCCTGGCGTGACAGCTTTGGACGGAATTACTGAAGTAGGTTTTAGAATAGAAAAAAAAGATTAAGAAAGTATTATGGCGATCAAAAAAAATAACAATCAGACAAAAAACATTGATAAAGATATAACCTACTACAAAAAGAAATTTTGGAAAATTTTCTTTTATGGAATGGGTGCTATCGGTTTGTTTTTCTTATTTGCTTCATGGGGACTTTTTGGTTCGATGCCTTCCTTTGAAGATTTGGAAAATCCAGATTCAAACTTAGCCACAGAAATTATTTCAGCAGATGGAGTAGTTTTGGGTAAATATTTTCAAAAAAATAGATCGCAATTAAAATATTCTGACTTACCAAAAAACCTAGTTCAGGCACTGGTAGCTACTGAAGATGCTCGTTTTTATGAACATTCTGGTATTGACGGCAGAGGAACTTTGAGAGCCATTGCAAGTTTAGGAACAAGTGGAGGAGCGAGTACCTTAACACAGCAATTAGCCAAACAATTATTCCACGGAGAAGGTTCTAAATTTTTGCCTTTTAGAATTGTACAAAAAATAAAAGAATGGATTATTGCTATTCGATTAGAAAGACAATACACTAAAAATGAAATCATTGCCATGTATTGTAACGTATATGATTTTGGTAATAATTCAGTTGGGGTAAGTTCAGCTGCTAAAACTTATTTTTCAAAAGAACCAAAAGACTTGACCATTGACGAGTCGGCAATATTAGTTGGAATGTTTAAAAATTCCGGTTTATACAATCCGGTAAGAAATCCGGAAGGGGTAAAAAACCGCAGAAATGTGGTGCTTTTGCAAATGGAAAAAGGAAATATCATTACCGAAGACCAAAAAGTAAAATTACAAAGTTTACCTATCACTTTACATTTTAAATTAGAAACACATAAAGACGGTACCGCGACTTATTTTAGAGAATATTTACGTGATTACATGAAAAAATGGGTTGAAGAAAATAAAAAACCGGATGGTTCTGATTATGACATTTACAAAGATGGTTTAAAAATTTACACCACCATAGACTCAAGGATGCAATTGCATGCTGAAGAAGCAGTTTCGGCACACATGGCGAACCTGCAAGAAGAATTTTTCAATCAATCTAAAGATAATAAAAATGCTCCTTTTGTCAATATCTCTTCTGTAGAAACACAACGGATTCTGAATCAGGCTATGAAATCTTCCCACCGTTGGGAGGTTATGAAGGCAAATGATAAAAGTGAGGAAGAAATTCTGGCTTCTTTTAAAGAAAAAACAAAAATGAAAGTATTTACCTGGAAAGGAGAAAGAGATACAATCATGACGCCACTGGATTCCATCCGTTATTACAAACACTTTTTACAATCCGGATTGATGGCTATGGAGCCGCAAACGGGTAATGTAAAAGCTTGGGTGGGCGGTATCAACTATAAATATTTTCAATACGATCACGTAGGACAAGGAGCAAGACAAGTAGGGTCTACATTTAAGCCTTTTGTTTACGCCACCGCTATTGAGCAATTGAACATGTCTCCTTGTGATTCTATTCTTGATGGTCCTTTTATGATAAGAAAGGGGCGTCATCATGTTACTGAAGACTGGGAACCAAAAAACTCTGACAATAGATACCGTGGAATGGTTACCTTAAAACGAGGTTTAGCAAACTCTATAAACACCGTATCAGCAAAATTAATTGACAAAACTGGTCCGGAAGCGGTTGTAGAATTAACCCATAAATTAGGGGTAAAATCCGAAATTCCGGTACAGCCTTCCATCGCTTTAGGAGCTGTAGAAATAACCGTCGAGGACATGGTAGCCGCTTACAGCACCTTTGCCAATCAAGGGGTTTACATGAAACCGCAATTTATAACACGAATTGAAGACAAAAGTGGTGTAATAATCTACGAACCAATACCGGAATCACATGATGTTTTAAATAAAGACATCGCTTTTGCAGTCATCAAATTATTAGAAGGGGTAACTGAAGGCGGTTCAGGTGATCGTTTGCGCACAACAGGTGGCGGAAGCGGTGACAATCGTTGGACGGGTTATCCTTATTCATTCCGGAATCCTATCGCTGGTAAAACCGGTACCACTCAAAACCAGTCTGATGGTTGGTTTATGGGAATGGTTCCTAATCTTGTAACTGGAGTTTGGGTAGGCTGTGAGGATCGTTCGGCTCGTTTCAAAAGCATTACTTATGGTCAAGGAGCAACTGCAGCACTTCCTGTTTGGGGTTATTTCATGAAACTTTGTTATGCTGATCCAGGTCTTCACGTATCCAAAAGTGATTTCGACAGACCTGCAAATCTTTCTATAAAAGTAGACTGTTATACGCCAAGAGCTGTCGTAAAAGATACTACTGATGTCCAACAGGACACTGAAGAATTTGAATTGTAAAATTTTTATTAGGAGCTATTTCCGGCTGTACACTGTATCTTTCTAATACTGAATTTGTTTCAGAATACTGAAACCAGTTCAGTACTAGAAAGAATGCCGTTCCCTCCCGAAGTTTCGGGATGGGCTAAAAAACATACTATGATCAATAAAAAAGTAAATACCGTTCAAGATGCACTTCAAGGCATTGAAAACGGAATGACCATAATGCTGGGCGGTTTTGGACTCTGTGGAATCCCCGAAAACTCCATTGCCGAATTAGTAAAAAAAGAAAACAAGGATTTAACCTGCATTTCCAACAATGCCGGTGTTGATAATTTTGGACTTGGATTGCTTTTGCAAAAGCGTCAAATCAAGAAAATGATTTCTTCCTATGTAGGAGAAAATGCTGAATTTGAACGTCAAATGCTTTCCGGTGAACTTGAAGTAGATCTAATTCCACAAGGAACACTTGCGGAACGTTGTCGTGCAGCACAAGCGGGAATTCCTGCTTTTTTCACACCTGCCGGTTTTGGAACTGAAGTAGCCGAAGGTAAGGAAACACGCGAATTCAATGGAAAAATGCATGTCATGGAATTGGCCTTCAAAGCTGATTTTGCCATTATAAAAGCATGGAAAGGTGACGAAGCTGGAAACTTAATATTCAAAGGAACTGCAAGAAACTTCAATCCTTGTATGGCCGGAGCAGCAAAAATTACTGTTGCCGAAGTAGAAGAATTATTGCCTGCAGGAAGTTTAGATCCAAATGAAATTCATATTCCAGGGATACTTGTAAATAGAATTTTTCAAGGCGTGAATTATGAAAAAAGAATTGAACAAAGAACGGTTCGTGCAGAAAATTAAACAATTTAGCAATTTTTCAATATAACAATTAATAAAAAATGGATAAAGAGAATATTGTTGTTACTAAATCCATTGATTTTGCATTAGGCATTATAGCTTTTTGTGAAATATTAGAAAATAAACGCAAATTTATTGTTGCCAATCAACTATTAAAGTCAGGAACAAGTATAGGCGCTAATATTCATGAAGCACAGAATGCAGAAAGTAGAGCAGATTTTATTCACAAAATTAAAATTGCTGCCAAAGAACTTGAGGAAACAAAATACTGGCTTTTGCTTTGTGAAAAAGCATCCTCCTATCCTTTTGATGAAAACCTAAAAATTCAAATTAATGAATTAGGATTAATAGTTTACAAAATCCTAAGCACTAGTAAAAGTAATAAGTAACAATTGTCAAAATTGATATATTGTTACATTCATAAATTGATACATTAAGAAATGGCTTTAGATAAAAATCAAATTGCAAAACGCATTGCCAAAGAATTAAAACACAACTATTATGTGAATCTCGGAATCGGAATTCCAACATTAGTGGCTAATTATGTTCCAGAAGGAATTGACGTTGAATTTCAAAGTGAAAATGGAGTTCTGGGAATGGGTCCGTTCCCTTTTGAAGGCGATGAAGACGCTGATTTAATCAACGCAGGAAAACAAACGATAACTACCTTGCCCGGAGCAAGTTTCTTTGACTCAGCATTCAGTTTTGGAATGATACGTGGGCAACATGTTGATTTGACAATCCTAGGTGCTATGGAAGTTGCGGAAAACGGTGATATTGCCAACTGGAAAATTCCAGGTAAAATGGTCAAAGGAATGGGTGGTGCAATGGATTTAGTTGCCTCTGCCGAAAACATTATTGTTGCCATGATGCACGTAAACAAAGCCGGAGAATCAAAAATTCTTAAAAGATGCACGTTACCGCTAACTGGTGTAGGTTGCGTTAAAAAAGTAGTTACTGAATTAGCCGTTTTAGAAATAACTCCACAAGGTTTCAAACTCTTGGAACGCGCACCAGGTGTAACCGTAGAACATATCATCGCTTCCACTGAAGCAAATTTAATTATTGAAGGTGACGTTCCGGAGATGGTTATTGATTAAAATCAACACTTTTATAAAACATAAAACCACGAATTTCAATCTTGAAATTCGTGGTTTTATGTTTTATAATTCCTCCACTTTTAGTTTAAAAAAACCAAGTCGCTACAAAAATAGCCGTAATCACACAAATCAAATCGACTATAAGCATCGTTCCTAGTGCATAACGAGTGTTTTTAATATTTACGGAACCAAAATAAACTGCTATCACATAAAAAGTACTTTCGGCACTACATTGAAAAATACTGCTCAATCTTGCCGTTAAGGAATCTGCCCCAAAAGTGTTCATCGAATCAATCAAAAATCCTCTTGACCCGGCCGAACTAAAAGGACGAAGTAAAGCGACTGGTAAAGCGTCCGTAATTTCCTTACTTACTCCCATATTAGAAAAAATGAAAGCGATCCAATTGCTAATAATTTCAAATAAACCACTGTTTCTGAATAAAGAAATGGCAACCAACATTCCCAATACATAAGGAAAAATAGTCACGCCAGTTTTCACACCATTATTGGCTCCCACTACAAAACTTTCAAAAACTGTAGTAGATGCTTCAGTAAATTTTTTTTCATGAATAAACGAAAAGATCAAGGTAAAGGCAATTATTCCAATTAATATTAAAACCGAAAGATTAGATGTAAAATAGTTTTTTCCAATTAAATCCAAATGGTTCACATACATCAACAAACCAACAATTGCAGCTATTAATGTTATCAATACGATAACCAAAGAAGCACTTTTGAAATTTATTTTTTGTTTGATTCCAACTATCAGAAAAGCCGCAATTGTTCCTATAAAAGAAGTGATAATACAAGGCAACATTACATCCGCAGGATTGCTTGCATTAGCTGCAGCACGATATCCTATAATAGAAGTAGCGATTAAAGTAAGACCCGAAGCATGCAAACACATGAACATAATTTGTGCATCACTGGCCTTGTCTTTGTCTGGATTTATTTCTTGTAAACTCTCCATGGCTTTTAGACCAAAAGGAGTTGCAGCAGAGTCTAAGCCCAGAAAATTAGCCGCAAAGTTTAAAGTCATGTAGGAAATAGAAGGATGGTTTTTGGGAATACTCGGAAACACTTTTACAAAAACAGGACTCAATGCTTTAGCCAACTTTCCAGAAGCTCCGGAAATGATTAAAAGCTCCATCAATCCACAGAAAAAAGCCAAATAAGCCATCAGTGGCAGGATTAATTCTAGTAAAGTACTTTTACACGTTGGCAATAAACCATCTGATTTTTGAACACCACTGTAAATTTTTACGGTTTTGTTTTTATAAACATAAGTCGTGTCCGCATTCAGCGTGTCCCGATTGATAATCATGGTTTGTTCTGGTGCTGTCTTAATGCTGTCTTTTATAAAAGCAGGAAGTTCTTCGGTAAATTTCTCCGAAACCAGAATTGGATCATCTTTCTTTCCGTTCAAAACGTGGTCAATAGTATAACTGTCTCCAGAAAACAAACTAAACACTACAAATACAATTGCTGAAATAAAAATAACCAACCAGAATCTACTCAATACCATAATTTATAATTTTTGTAAATGTAAATATTTATTAACAAACCTCATCAGGATTTTCAACCCTGATTGGGTTGCGACAGTTTAAACATGAATAATCTCCTCATCAATCAACAAATCTTCTCGTCGCAAACGAAGGAAAATTTGCGCTACTGCAATCGTGTCTTTTTCACAATAAGTTACAATTCGATCGATGTCTTTATCAACATAAAAAACATGTCCTACCTGACTGCCGTCGATATCGCCTTTTGGTGAAGGAATTCCAAGTACTTTACACATTAACTTTAAAGAAGTGTAGTGTTTATAATCTCCAAATTTCCACAATTCCAACGTATCTAAATGTGATATTTCCCAAGGTTTTTTTCCAAATAGGTTCAGTTTGTTGGGAATAGCAATTTGGTTTATAATCATTCGTCTGGCGATAAATGGGATATCAAATTCTTTAGCATTATGACCACACAAAACATGTTGCGGTTGGTTGAAATGAGTGTTTAATAAATTATTAAAATCTAGGAGAATTTTCTTTTCTTCTCCAAAAAAAGAAGTCACCCTAAAATTTCGAATATCCCCTTTGATCGTAAAAAAGCCTACGGAGATACAGACAATTTTACCAAACTCAGCCCAAATCCCGGCACGGTCATAGAAATCCTCTGGACTGTATTCGTCTTTCCGCTGGTATTGGGTTTTGTGTTCCCAAAGATCTTTCATTTCAGAATCTAATGCATTGAAATCTTCCGCTTCCGGAACTGTTTCTATGTCGAGGAATAAGATATTATTGAGGTTTATTTTTTCAATCATATTTTAGATTTTGTTAGACTTCTTAGATTTTTAGACATTTTAGATTATTAGACTATATTGGCCTTTTAAAATCTAAGGTTCTATTTTAAAACAAACTTTGTTGTGTGGTTGGATTTTCGTGTTCCAATAGCCATTTTTTACGCCATAAACCACCTGCATACCCTGTAAGTGAACCATCAGTTCCAATAACCCGATGACAGGGAATGACAATCCAGAGCGGGTTTTTTCCATTGGCAGAAGCCACTGCTCGAATCGCTTTGACATCGCCTAATCTTTTAGATAAATCCATATAAGACATGGTTTTCCCAAATGGAATTTCCAGTAATTCTTTCCACACTTTTTGTTGAAAATCAGTTCCTTTTGGATTCATGGTAAAATCAAAACCCGTTCTTTTTCCATCAAAATAATCGTTGAGTTGCGAGACCACTTCTTGTAAAACAGTTGGGATTACTGTTGAAACAGTTCCTTCATCAGTAACTGAAATCACCGAAATACCATTTTCATCGCCCATGATTGTTGCAATTCCTAAAGGAGTTTTAATATAAGCTGTTTCCATATTTTAAAGATAAAAAAATTAACCGCAATGTTCCTGTAGAAGACACAAAGTTGTAAAAAAATAAAATCGAATCGTATTAGAAATAAAAAAACCATTCGATTACACGAATGGTTCTTGTGTTTTAGCCCCGATAGAAGGGAAAAATCCTTTCTAGTCCTGAACTTGTTTCAGGATCCTGAAACAAGTTCAGGACTAGAAAGATTGGAATGATAGCGGGATTAGCTCCATATTTCGACGATAATAAAAATCTATTTCAGATTTGAATATACATAAGCTTCTAACGCCTGTAATTCTTCGTCAGTAAACGTTTTTGTAAGGACAATATTTGGTTGCATTAATGCATATTGAGCGGGATCAACAATAGGTTTGCTCTCCCCTTTCAAGAAAGTAACGATATTACCATTTTTCTCTTTGTACATTTTGGCAATGTCTTGTAAACTTGGTCCTATCAACTTTACATCTGTTTTATGACAAGAGATACAAGTTCCTTTTCCTTCAAAGATTTGCTTTCCTAATTGTTCTGGTGTTTGAACTTCTTCTGCCATTCCTTCAGAAGATGCTGCCTCTGATGCTGCAGGTTCGGATTGTTTTTCAGCTTCTTGTTTTTTACAAGAAAAAGCTAAAAATGCAATTGCAATTATTAATACTTTTTTCATTTTGGTTTTTTTTAGTTTTCTCAAAAATAAATCATTTTTTGAAATTAAAATCAAAAAAAAGAATTAAAATTATTAGAATCAAAAAAATCTCAATTTTACTTGTTTAAAAGTACTGCTGCTTCCTTAGCAAAATAGGTCGAAATCAAGCTTGCCCCTGCCCTTTTGATACACATTAATTGTTCCATCATGATTTTGTCATGGTCGAGCCAACCTCTTTCGGCAGCAGCTTTAATCATCGCGTATTCCCCTGAAACATGATAAACCGTTACAGGAACATTTACCGCATTTTTAACCTCACGAACGATGTCTAAATAGGCAATTCCGGGCTTCACCATCACCATATCGGCACCTTCTTCCACATCCCATAACGCTTCTTTGATGGCTTCAATGCGATTGGCATAATCCATTTGGTATGTTTTTTTATCTTTTGGAATTTCAGTTGCATCAACTGGAGCGCTGTCTAATGCATCGCGAAATGGTCCGTAAAAAGCAGAGGCATATTTTGCAGAATAACTCATGATGCCTACATTATGAAAACCGGCAGCATCTAAACCTTCGCGCAAACGCAACACACGTCCGTCCATCATATCCGAGGGCGCTACAAAATCGGCACCAGCTTGCGCATGAGAAACAGCCATTTTGACTAAAGCATCCACAGTCGAATCATTTTCTATATCGTCGTTTGCAATAATTCCGTCATGACCATAAATAGAATAAGGATCTAAAGCCACATCAGGCATTACAATCATTTCCGGACAAGCGGCTTTGATGGCACGAATGGCATTTTGCATCAATCCGTTTGGATTCCAAGCTTCCAGTCCCGTATTGTCTTTTAAATTTTCACTGACCTTTACATAAATATTGACCGCACGAATGCCTAAATCGAATAATTCTTTGATTTCTTTTACGGTTAAATCGATAGAACGACGAAATATACCCGGCATGGACTCAATTTCCACTTGCACATTTTCGCCTTCCGCAATAAACATGGGAAACATAAAATCCGATGGACTTAAACTGGTTTCGCGAACTAAACTTCTAATGGATTCATTAGTTCTTAATCTTCTACCTCTGTGTAATGGGAACATATTTTTTAGTTTAAAGTTAAACTTTAATTTATTTTTTGAACCATTAAGAAATTAAGGTTCATTAAGGTTCTACACTTAATTTTTCTTAATTTCTTAATGGTTTAAATATTTAAATCCAATCTCTTGGGTTTTCTAATACGTTTACTAATTTTTCTTCTTCGCTTCCGGCTTCTGCATGATGATCGTACACCCATTGCACATGTGGTGGCAAACTCATCAGGATACTTTCGATTCTTCCGTTAGTTTTTAAACCAAATAAAGTGCCTTTATCGTGAACCAAATTAAATTCCACATAGCGACCACGGCGAATTTCTTGCCACGTTCTTTGTTCTGGTGTATATGGTAAATCTTTTCTTTTTTCTACAATTGGCACATACGCTTCCAGGAAACTATTCCCCACTTCGGATACGAAATCGAACCAGTTATCCATAGTCATGGTCTCCGTTGCTTTGCAATAATCGAAAAATAATCCGCCAATTCCACGGGCTTCATTTCTGTGAGCGTTCCAAAAATAAGCATCGCATTGTTTCTTGTATTTTGGATAAAAATCTGTCCCGACGCTTCGGGAGTGTTTGTCACAAGCGGTTTTACAGGTTTGATGAAAATGAATGGCATCTTCTTCAAACAAATAATACGGTGTTAAATCCTGTCCGCCACCAAACCATTGCTGAATCACATTTCCGTTATCATCATACATTTCGAAATAGCGCCAATTGGCATGAACTGTAGGAACCATTGGGCTTTTTGGGTGCAAGACCAAACTTAATCCGCAGGCAAAAAAATCAGCTTCGCCTACATTGAACATTTTCTGCATGGCTTCCGGTAATTTTCCGTGAACTGCCGAAATATTAACCCCGCCTTTTTCGAAAACTCCCGACCCTTCGGGATCGTTCTCTATCACGCGTGTTCTTCCTCCTCCGCCTTCCGGACGTTCCCAAAGGTCTTCACGGAATTTGGCTTGACCTTCAACACCTTCCAAACCTTTACAGATTTGGTCTTGAAGGTTTAGTATGTATTGATAAAATTGTTCTTTCATTATTGAATGGCAAAAGCGTTTTAAAAAGTGTCTAAAAAGTGTCTAAAAAGTATTTAAAAGTGTCTAAATTAATTCCCAATAATATCCTGGAAGACATTGTATTTTACCCTCTCTTCCCAAGGCAGAAAGAAAATTTGTAACTTTCTTTTTCTTTTTGTCTTCTGAAAGCACAGCGGAAAGTTTTGGAATAATTAAGTTATCAATTTTATTACGTTTCGTCTTTCCCCATTTTTTAAGACATTCAAGTATCATATCTTTAAAATGAGAATCGTCAAAACTACGATTAGCTAAATATTCGGCTTGTAAATTTTCATCATTTGTAGACTCAATAATGTGATATGATAAGTAAAAATTAAGTCTACTCCCTTCAATATACTTTAATTTTTTTAGATGTTTAAATTCCCTTTCTGAAATTTCTTTGTATTTTTGAACTTTATCCAACAAAATGATTTCGTCTAAGCCTAAGTTTGAATTTTTGATAATAATTTTAGCAAAGTTTTCATCTAAAATTTTACCCGTTATCGTTACCTTAACTTTATTATCTTCAAAATTATAATTTGGCAAAGGAAAAAATCTTTGTTTTTGGAAGTTAAATATTTTTCGAATTCCTCCTCCTTGGGTTTCAATCATATCCAAATTTTTCATTGCTTCAACTAAAAAGGGATTTCTATACACTTCTTCTGGCGTATCATTCAAAACCACATCCTCAACTGACTTTGGTAAAAATGAACCATAATTAGAAAACACTAAATGATCATCTTCAAATTCAACAACATTAATTCTTGCCCCTTTAAAATAATCTTGATGCGCAATAGCATTATTTAAAGATTCTCTTATAATAAAGGGCTCGTATCGCAACACTTCGTCTGGGAATAATGTCCCATCTCGTAAATAGCGGTATTTTAAATTTCTAATTTTTTTATAAACTTCATCAACTGATAATATGAATGGAATAGAAAATATTTCAAAATCTTTATCTTGATTATCAATCGTTTTTAGATTCCACCTAATTTTTACGGAAGAACCTAAATAATGTTCTGATTCATCTTTTCCTAAAAGAATTAGAGCCGTTCTAGTTATCTTTCCTTTAATAGTAAGTTTTGCTTTATTTAAAAAATCTACATCATTCCAATTGTCAACTTCATCTGAATATTTAGGGTTTCTTTTTTTAAATTCAACTCTGGCTTTTTTTATAGCCTCTGAATCTAAATCTTCCAAAGTTGCTTCTGGAATAGTTACTTTAGACCAATCTTTGTTAACCTGAACTTGCTCAAGGATTGCATCCAATCTTGCTTTGGTCATTTCGACTAAATTATCATCAATACGTTGCCAAGTTTTTTTATTAGCATAAACCGGTAACCTGAACTGATGTTTTGGAATATGGAAAATCCAAACCACTTTATTGGTGTCAGATGTAATGAATTCTTGAACGCTAAATACTTCTACGTTTAGATTAGTAATATTTCCATTAATTCTAAATCTAATATTTTCAATTGTATAACCGGCAAAATCTTGAATTCCTACAATATTCAAGGTTTTGTCTTGAATTCCAATTATCAAATTTCCACCTTGCATATTGGATATGGCAGAAATATAGGAGATTATATCACTACCAGCAGCTCCTGAAACAGAATTTTTTAAAGACTTAAATTCTTTCCACTCGCATTTTTCATTTTCGATTGGATAGTTTGTCTTTAAATAATCATGTAATTCTTTTTCAGTCATTGTTTGGTGCATTTGTTAATTACAAATATAGAGACGCAAATCTAGTTTTCAATTCAAGCAAATAATCGATTTCATCAACGCTTTTATAAATTTGCTCTTGCAGCAGCTATTTTACTATTAATTCCAAACGAAAACACTTTACTTTCCTGCTGAATATAATTGTAAATGGCAATTGCTTTTTGAGAAAAATCAAACGGATTATTTTTCGAAGCAATCACTAAAAAATCAGCAAATTGCTCTAGCTGATTCCAATCCAAATGACAACGTAATAAATGCGTAATTAAATCCTTTTCATTACAATCGATCAGACTTTGAATGTTTAATCCAAAGTCTTTCAATTGCTCTTCTATGTTTGTTTTATCTTCTAAATTCCAAGACTTAGGCACAAAAACTATAGAAAGCAATGTCTTTAGCACATTGTCTATTCGAATACTTTCCTGGTCTCGTAATACTTTGTTTAGCATAATTTTCAGTATTCAGTCGCAGTATTCAGTCGCAGTTTCGAATTCTGGAAACTGAGAACCGAGACTGTAAACTATTTCCCGTACTCCTTCACTGCATCAATGAACGCTTTCGCGTGATCCACGGGAATATTTGGTAAAATTCCGTGACCTAAATTCACGATGTATTTGTCTTTTCCGAATTCGTCAATCATTTCATGAACCATTTTCTTAATCACCGGAATTGGAGACAACAATCTTGACGGGTCAAAATTCCCTTGTAACGTGATGTTTCCACCTGACAAGTATCTTGCATTTCTTGGAGAACAAGTCCAGTCAACACCTAATGCTGATGCTCTACTTTTTCCCATTTCACCCAACGCAAACCAACATCCTTTTCCAAAAACAATTACCGGTGCATCATCAGCCAAAGCTTCAATGATTTGGTTGATGTATTTCCAAGAGAATTCCTGATAATCAACTGGAGAAAGCATTCCGCCCCAAGAGTCAAAAATCTGAACGGCATCAACCCCAGCTTTTACTTTTTCTTTCAAGTATAAAATAGTGGTGTCCGTGATTTTTTGCAATAAAACATGCGCAGCTTCTGGATGTTGAAAACAAAATCCTTTGGCCATGTCAAAACTTTTAGAACCTTTCCCTTCCACAGCGTAACACATAATTGTCCAAGGAGAACCTGCAAAACCAATTAATGGCACCTCATCATTCAACATTTCTTTGGTCAATTTGATAGCATCAAAAACGTATCCTAATGTTTCATGTACATCAGGAACAATTACTTTTTCTACATCTTGAATCGTACGAATAGGATTTGGTAAAAACGGACCAAAATTTTCTTTCATCAACACCTCAATTCCCATGGCCTGTGGAATTACCAAAATATCCGAAAATAAAATCGCAGCATCCGGAGCAATTCTGCGTATCGGTTGTACGGTGATTTCAGCAGCTAATTCTGGAGTTTGACAACGGGTGAAAAAATCATACTTGTCACGCAAAGCGATAAATTCCGGTAAATATCTTCCCGCTTGACGCATCATCCAAACTGGTGGACGTTCTACAGTTTCTCCTTTTAGTGCTCTTAAAAATAGGTCGTTCTTAATCATGTATTTAAATTTTAGCAGATTGCTAGATGCTTTCCGGTGTATAATATTCAATAACTTCCAAAATCACCTCTTCGATAGTTGGTGTTTCGGCAATTACTATGTTTTTAATTTTCTTTGTTTCTAATGCTGATGCTGTAGTAGTGCCTACGCAAAAACAAACTTCATTCTTGATTTTATTGTTTGTCAAATAACTTTCAACGGCAGATGGGCTAAAAAACATAATTCCGTCAAAATTTTCTTGGTCTGATATTTTAAAAGGCGCAAGCGTTGTTTGATACACTTCGATTTCGTTAAAAGTTATTCCTGCACTTTTTAATGCTTCAGGCAACGTTTCTTTACGCAAATTTCCGCTTAAAAAAGTATAGCTTTCCTTATTGTAAATTAAAGTGATTATTTCGGCTAATTCAGATGCGTAATCCAAATAAACATCAACTGTAAAACCATGTAATTCAAGTAATTCCTTAGTTTTAATACCTACACAAAAAACAGGTTTAGTCTTTAAAACTTCCCAACCGTTTTGTTCTATCAAACTTAAAACAGCATTTTGGCTACTAAAAATTAAATTGTTGTTGATTGTATTCAGTTCAAAAAGGTTGTTTTTAATTTCGATGAAATCTTGTTCTAAAAGATCAAAATTAGCATCAATAAATACTTGCCTTTGTTCTGCCGACAATGTTTTGGTGGATAAAATGCTTGTTTGGCTCATTATTTCTTCAAATTAATTTTAATTTCTGTCATCAATTCTATCCCGCCATTTTCTAAAATTTCTTTGGCACAATAAAAACCTAGTTTTTTCCATTCTTGCATCGGAACGGTTTTTTCGATTTCGATTTTTTGTTTACCATCGATAGAAAAAAGGACTCCTTTAAACCAAATATCATCTTCAACAAAAGTAGCTAAAGCGCCAATTGGTGCCGTACAACCACCTTCGAGTGTTTTTAAAAACTGTCTTTCAATATGCGTACATACTTCGGTATCAATATCATTCAGTTCAGAAACGGCTTCTCTACAAAAATCATCATTTGCCATAGCGACAACAACCATAGCACCTTGAGCCGGCGCCGGAATCATCCAATCCAAATCGATATAATTTGACGGTTTCAAGTTGATTCTTTCCAATCCAGCTGCTGCAAAAACAGCTCCATTCCAATCGCTGTCCTGCAATTTTTGCATTCTGGTATTGACATTTCCACGTAAATCAACTACGTTGTGATTGGGATATTTATTTAACCATTGTGCCTGACGACGCAAACTGCCTGTCGCAATTGTTCCTGCTCCGTTAAGAAAATCAAGATTTCCTTTGTATACCAAAATATCTAAAGTATTCGCTCTTTCCAGAACAGCCGCTTGCACAATTCCTATTGGTAAAGCCGTAGGAACATCTTTCATGGAATGCACCGCAATATCAACCTGACCATTGATCATGGCGATATCCAATGTTTTGGTAAAAATCCCTGTAATTCCTAATTCGTAAAGTGGCTTGTCGAGAAGAAGATCTCCTTGTGATTTTACCGCTATGATTTCGGTTTTATAGCCTAAATCATTTAGTTTTTTTTCGACAGTGTGGGCTTGCCAAAGTGCGAGTTCACTATCGCGTGTTCCTATTCGTATGGTTTTATTCATTATTTTGTAGTCGCTCCAATTTTAAAAACTTTCTCAATCCATTCGATACTTTCATCTACCATGGTATCATCATCTTTTAAATGGTTTGCAAAATGTGTGGTTATTTTTTGGATAATTCTATTGCTGATAATCTCTGCTTGTTCTTCATTGAAATTTGAAATTTTCTTGCTTTGAAAATCCAATTCGGATATTTTTATAGCGTTCAATTTTGCTTTTAAAGCATGGATTGTTGGAGCAAATTTTCTGCCTTTGGTCCAAGTAATGAATTCTTCTTTTATTTCTTCAATAATAGCTTCGGCAGCAGGAATGTGTTTTTTTCTATTTTCTAAAGTCTCATCCGTTAGTTGTGACAAATAATCCATGTGAATTAGCGTAACGCCTTCGATTTCTTCCACATCCTCATTCACATTTTTCGGAATGGATAAATCCAGAATCAATAATGGTTTCTTCAAATTCAGAATGGCTTTATCGACCGTAGGATTTTGAGCGCCGGTAGCCACTACAACAACATCTGCTTTTTGCAGTTCAAGATGCAATTCCGAATAATCTTTTACAATTAAATTCAATTTTCCGGCTAGCTCCTCAGCTTTGGCTTTCGTTCTGTTAATTAAAGTGATATGCTCATTTTTAGTATGTTTCACTAAATTTTCACAGGTATTTCTACCAATTTTACCAGTACCAAATAATAGAATATTTTTATTTCCAATGTCTTCTACGTTGTTGATAATATATCGAACCGCCGCAAAAGAAACCGAAGTAGCACCAGAGCTAATCTCCGTATCGGTTTTTATCTTTTTACTGGCTTGTATAACGGCATTCACCAATCTTTCCATAAAAGTATTGGCTAAACCAAAAGATTTTGATTGTGCAAAACTGGATTTTATTTGAGCAATAATTTCGAAATCACCCAAGATTTGACTGTCCAAACCGGTTCCTACGCGAAATAAATGACTTATCGCTTCTTGGTTTTTATAAACAAAACCAACTTTTTGAAATGCTTCAACAGAACCTTGACTGTTTTCGCAAATTAATTTGATTAATTGGAAAGGATGCTCCGCGAAACCGTAAATTTCGGTTCGGTTGCAGGTAGAAGTAACTATTAAACTTTCTATTCCCTCAGTTTTGGCTTGCTCCAATAAACGCGTTTTTGCAGCAGCATCTAAACTAAATTTCCCTCTAATCTCGGCATCTGCTTTTTTATAACTCAATCCAACGGAGTAAAAATAATGATGCTTTGATGTGTTATTGTTTTCCATATTTTGCACTTTACCAGAAAGTGAGACAAAATTATCACTATAGTATTTATAAAAGTAACGCTAGAAGTTCTTTTTGTATCGTTAAATGATTTTTTGATTCTAATTGCTTATTTTATTGTAAAAAATTCTATTTTTGTAATGAAATCAAGTTGTTTGAATCGCTTTATTTAGAGCTATTCTAAATAAAAACATCTAATAAATATCATTTTCATATTAAAAAAATATCGCTATGGGTTCTCAGGAAATTATAAAAATAGAAGATGATTTTACCCTGATTCGTTTTCAAAATGACAGTATTGATACTTTCAATGCGCAGCGTGAAGTGGGCAGTGGTTTGATTCAGTTTCATTTTGGATTAAAAGGAAGTGCCAAGTTCATCTTCAATCAAGGGAATTATGCTTTGGAATTAAAAGAAGAAAAATCATTGCTCTTATACAATCCTCAGAAAGAATTGCCTTTAAATCTGGAGCTGGCGCCAAATTCCTGGGTGATTTCTGTTATTATTTCGATCAAAAAGTTCCACGCTTTGTTTTCGACAGAAGCCGATTACATTACTTTTTTAAGTGCTGACAATAAGGACAAAAAATATTATAACGAGGGAAATATCAGTCCGTCGATGGCAATTGTTTTATCGCAATTGTTTCATTACAGTTTGCATCCGTCCATCAAAAACCTATATTATAAAGGGAAAGGATATGAATTATTGAGTTTGTATTTCAACCGAACGGAAGATCCAAACGCGGAACAATGTCCTTTTTTAATAGACGAGGACAATGTAATGAAAATTAAAAAAGCCAAAGAAATTATTATTGCTAATATGGCCGAACCACCCGGATTACAGGAATTGGCGGATGAAATAGGTTTGAATCTAAAGAAACTAAAAATGGGTTTCAAACAAATTTATGGTGATACGGTTTATGGGTTTCTATTTGACTACAAAATGGATTTTGCCCGAAAATTACTGGACAGTGGTTCGTATAATGTAAACGAAGTAGGATTGAAAATTGGGTACAGCACCGGAAGTCATTTTATAGCGGCATTCAAAAAGAAATTTGCAACCACGCCCAAAAAATATTTGATGTCAATCAATCCAAATACGCAGTAAATAATTGATTTCTTATATTAAACAATAAATAAAAAATAGTTAATCCCAATTTATAAAAAAGTAAGTTTATTTACTTTTGTACCAACAAAAAAAGATAACATGAAAGGTGTATTATTAGTAAATCTTGGTTCTCCAGAAAGTCCAACTCCAAAAGATGTAAAACCCTATTTAGATGAATTTTTAATGGACAAATACGTAATTGACGTTCCGTTTTTGTTACGAGCATTATTAGTTCGTGGAATAATTTTGCAAACAAGGCCAAAAAAATCAGCTGCCGCTTACGCAAAAATATGGTGGGACGAAGGTTCTCCGCTGGTGGTTATTTCCAAAAGAATGCACGCCAAAGTAAAACAATTAGTTGACATTCCTGTTTCCTTAGCGATGCGTTATGGAAATCCGTCTTTATTATCTGGTTTACAAGAACTACATGATAAGGGCGTAAATGAAGTACTACTTTTTCCATTGTATCCACAACATGCGATGGCTTCCACGACTACCATTCTGGAACTGGCCGAAGAATTGCGTAAAAAGCACTTTCCGGAAATGAAATTTACTATCGTTCCTGCATTTTACAACAAACCGGACTATTTAAAAAACCTAGCCGATTCTATCAAAGATCATTTAAAAGGTTTTGATTACGATCATTTATTATTCTCCTACCACGGAATTCCGGAGCGTCACATTCGCAAGACGGATATTACCAAATCACATTGTAAAATTGACGGTTCTTGTTGCAACATGCCTTCACCGGCACATGAATTTTGCTACCGTCACCAATGTTACGAAACCACAAAACAAGTCGTAAAATTACTGGTAATTCCGGAAGGGAAATACAGTCAGACATTTCAGTCGAGACTGGCAGGAGACAAATGGCTGACACCTTACACAGATGTGGAAATAAATAAAATGCCTGAACGCGGCATTAAAAAACTTGCCGTTGTAACACCCGCATTCGTATCCGATTGTTTGGAAACTTTGGAAGAAATTGCGATGGAAGCTAATCATCAGTTTAAAGAACACGGAGGTGAAGAATTCTTGGCAATTCCTTGTTTAAACGACAGCGATGATTGGTGTAAAACCGTGAGTAATTGGATTACGAATTGGTCCAACGCTTCTTCATCAGTTAAAGCTGACTCTGAAAAAATTAACGCTTAAATGGCTGTTACCGCTGATGAACTAGGAACACAAGACATCAAAAAACTCTTGATAAAACAAGCAGTTCCGTCCTCTATTGGTATTTTATTCATGTCGGTTAATATTTTAATCGACACCATATTTGTAGGACAATGGATTGGTTCTTTAGCCATTGCCGCAGTAACTGTTGTATTACCAATTACTTTCTTGATTTCATCATTAGGAATGGCAATTGGCGTGGGTGGAGGTTCTGTTCTTTCGAGAGCTTTGGGATCCAATCACAAGGAAAAAGCACTGCATGTTTTTGGTAATCAAATCATGATGACCTTTTTATTGTCTTCCGTTTTTGTGTTTTTTGGCGTGTTTTTTAGCGACGAAATGCTGTTGCTTTTTGGTGCCAAGGGAGAAATAATGAAACCCGCCAAGGAATTTTTCTTTCCAATTATTCTTTCTGTTCCATTTTTGGCACTTTGCATGATGGGTAACAATATTATCCGTGCAGAAGGCAAAGCTAAATTTGCGATGATTTCCATGATTATTCCTGCTTTTGTAAATATTGCACTGGATATTCTTTTTATAAAAGTGATGAATTTAGGCATGTTTGGGTCAGCAATGGCAACGGCAATTTCCTATTTCATGTGTTTTGTCTTTGTGTTATGGTTTTTTGTTTTTAAAAGCGAATTAAAGTTAAAAGCGAGACATTTTAAGTTTAAAATTACCATCGTAAGAGAAATCACTGAACTCAGTTTTGTGACTTTTTCAAGACAAGGCGTAGTAAGTATTTTAGCCATAATCATAAATCACACTTTATATACATACGGAGGTGAACATTCAGTGGTAATTTATGGAATTATTAGCCGAATGTTGATGTTTGCTTTGTTTCCAATTCTGGGAATTACGCAAGGTTTCCTGCCTATTGCAGGCTTTAATTACGGCGCAATGAATTACGAAAGAGTTAAAGAAAGCGTATTGCTTTCAATAAAATATGCTGCTTTTTTAGCAACGCTTATTTTTGTTGTCATTTTGATTTTTGCCAGACCAATCGTGGCCATCTTTACCACAGACTCATTAGTGATTGCTCAAACTCCTGAAGCGTTGCGCTGGGTTTTCGCCGCTTCGCCAATCATATCGATTCAGTTAATCGGAGCTGCTTATTTTCAAGCTGCGGGAAAGGCAAAAAAAGCATTGCTGTTGACATTAAGCAAACAAGGATTTTTCCTAATTCCATTAGTGCTGATTCTACCAAATTTTTTAGGTATTTTTGGAGTATGGATTGCATTCCCCATTGCTGATATTTTATCAACAATACTAACTGGCTATTTTCTAAAAAAAGAAATGAATACTAAATTTACAAAAACCACCGATGGATCAATACTATAATTATCTCAAATCATTACACCTCATCTTTGTAATCACATGGTTTGTAGGCCTATTTAATATTGTTCGACTATTTGTTTACCAAATAGAAGCGGCAGATAAACCCTCGCCTGAAAAAGAAATTTTACAAAAACAATTTAAAATAATGACCTACCGCATGTGGTATATCATCACTTGGCCTTCGGCTGTTTTAGCGAGTATTTTTGCTTTTTGGATGTTGTTTTTTACTGATTTAGGCAATGTTTGGTTAAAAATGCCCTGGATGCATGTAAAACTTGGCTTCGTATTTGCGTTGTATTTATACCATGGAAAATGCCATCAAATTTTCAAACAATTGCAAAACAATCAAGTCAATTATACTTCAAACTTCATGCGTTTGTGGAATGAGGGTGCGACAATAATCCTTTTTGCAGTGGTTTTTTTAGTCATTCTAAAAAATGCTTTTAACTGGATTTATGGCGTAATCGGGATTATTTTATTCTCCGTTTTGATTATGCTAGGTTTTAAATTTTACAAAAGAATTCGAGAAAGAAATCAATCTTAATTATGTTCAATAACTTCAAGACAACAATGCTTTCATTGCGGGTTAGGATTTTCCTTTCCATGATTGTATTGATAGTTATGGCTTCCATTTTATTAGCTTCCATTTCAATTATTCAATTTAAAAACGAAGCCAAAGAATACCATCAAGAACGCTTAGAACGGAATGAAAATGCAGTAAAACAGCATATAAATTATGTTCTTTCCACAACAACTTATCCATTGACAACCCAGAATTTGGGTCTGATTTTTAAAGATAAAATTCACGAATTAGCACAAATTCACAATATTGAAATTAACATTTACAGCTTGGATGGGAAACTGCTCAAATCCTCTAAAGAATCGTTTTCAGTTGATAAAGTATCGCCTTCCATCCCAAAATACATTCTAAAACTAGTTCGCTCTTCTATTGAAAAAAGATACGTTGATATCAAAACCATTGACGGGATTAAAAATCGTTCTTCGTACAGCCAGATAAAAGACGACAAATTTAAACCTTTGGGCATTTTGAATCTGCCTTATGTAGAAGATGACGGGTTTTATGAAAATGAATTGAATAGTTTCCTCATCCGGTTAGGACAAGTATATTCGTTTATGCTAATTGTTGCTTTTGCGGTAGCTTATTTTCTTTCTTCGTATATCACAAAATCTTTGAAAACCATTTCAGACAAATTAAGTGAGACTAGCCTGTATCAAAAAAACGAAAAAATTGTATTAGAGGCCAACAGTAAAGAAATTAATTTGTTAATAAAGGCATACAACGGGATGGTCGATGAATTGGAAAAAAGTGCCATAAAACTAGCACAGAGTGAACGAGAAGAAGCCTGGCGCGAAATGGCAAAACAGGTTGCTCACGAAATCAAGAATCCGCTTACGCCAATGCGACTGACGGTGCAAAGTTTTCAAAGAAAATTCAATCCTAACGATGATGATGTAAAACAAAAAATGAAGGATTACTCCGAAACCTTGATACAACAAATTGACACGATGAGCGCCGTTGCTTCGGCTTTTTCAAATTTTGCATCTATGCCCGCACAGCAAAACGAAACCTTGAATGTGGTGGAGGTTGTTGAACTTGCCATGGATATTTTTAATGAAGAATATATTGAATTCCAAAGTGATTCTCCCGAAATTATTTCTAAAATTGACCGAACACAACTCATTCGAATTATCACGAATTTAGCCAAAAATGCGATTCAGTCCATTCCTGAAAATCAAGAAAAAAAATCAATACTTGTTACTATAAAAAAAGTATCCGACAATGTTTTGATTACTGTTACCGATAACGGAATCGGGATTCAACCGAAAGACATCAGCCGCATATTCGAACCTAAATTTACCACCAAAAGTAGCGGAATGGGTCTTGGTCTTGGTATTATTAAAAACATTATCGAAAATTATAAAGGAACGATTACCTTTGATACTGAATTTGGAAAAGGAACTACTTTCACGGTTTCACTTCCAATAATTAACTCCTAAAATTACCATCATGAACTACGAAAATCTTTTAATTACAACAGAGAATAATACTGCAACCATTACCGTTAATCGCCCTACAAAACTAAATGCTTTAAACAAAGCTACTATTACTGATTTGTATAAGGCATTCAAAACATTGGGGAAAAACAATGAAATTCGTGCTATTATTCTAACTGGAAGTGGTGAAAAAGCTTTTGTTGCAGGAGCCGATATTACTGAATTTGCTAATTTTTCTATCGAAGAAGGAATGCAATTAGCTGCTGAAGGACAAGAAAAATTATTTGATTTTATTGAAAATCTTAAAACTCCTGTTATCGCAGCAATTAATGGTTTTGCATTAGGTGGCGGATTAGAACTGGCGATGGCATGTCATTTCAGAGTCGCTTCGGAAAATGCAAAAATGGGCTTACCTGAAGTTTCCCTTGGATTGATTCCTGGCTATGGCGGAACGCAACGTTTACCCCAATTAATAGGAAAAGGACGTGCCATGGAAATGATTATGACCGCCGGAATGGTAACTGCTCAAGATGCTTACAGAACCGGACTGGTAAATCACGTGGTGCCTGATGCCGAGCTTTTGGATTATTGTACTAGTGTTGCACAAAAAATAATAAAAAACTCCCCATACGCAATTGGCAAAGCTGTAAAAGCGATCAATGCCAATTTCAAAGAAGGCAAAAATGGCTATGAAACGGAAATAAAAGCTTTTGGAAAATGTTTCGGAACTACCGATTTTAAAGAAGGAACAACAGCATTTCTAGAGAAAAGAAAAGCGGTATTTACAGGTAAATAGCACACAGTATTCAGTCACAGTCGACAGGCTGTAACATACTTTTAAAAAATTTAATCCACCATCAAAAAATTAACATATGTCCTTCCAACCAGTATTTGCTCAATTTTGGGAAAAAGTAAAAGAAAGCATCGAAAATAAAACCTACGCTAAATTAACTTTGGCAAAAACCATTGGCGACACTGAATTGAAAAACATTTATGTGCGTCCCGTTTTATTGGAAAATGACGTATTTAGCCTTTCGATTACGGCGCGTTACAAAACCGAAGAAGTAGAAAGTTTCCATTCGTTGGAAGAGGCCTTTTTTGTTTTGGCTCCGTATATGAATAACCCATTTTTAACGGCTTTGTTGTTTACAACGGAGAATGATATTACCTTTAAACTCAATAAAAAAAGAGTGGGAAGCATTATTGAACAAGCGCCAACTTTTAAAAATGCTTCGGATGTAATTATAGAAATGAAATCCAAAGGGATTTCGATTTAAGATATTTGATTAATCCCGAAGCTATCGGGACTGATTTTTGATTTAAAAAACCAGCAATCGAAAAAACATCTGAAATTTAAAATTGTTAATCCGCTATCAAAAATCCTATTTCTCCCCTTCCCATTCCACATAAAACTGCGAAATGAAACCTTCCATATAGCGGTGTCTTACCTTTGCAATTTGTTTTCCGGTTTCGGTATTCATTTTATCTTTTAAGAGCAATAACTTTTCATAAAAATGATTGATTGTCGGAGAATCGCTATTCTTGTATTCTTCCTTCGTCATCTTAGTGTTTGGCGCTATTTTAGGGTCATAGAGCGTTCTATTTTTAAATCCGCCGTAATTGAATGCTCTTGCAATTCCAATCGCACCAATAGCGTCTAATCGATCTGCATCCTGAACAACATCCAGTTCAATTGAAGAGAATTTCTTTTCGAAATTACCGCCTTTATAGGAAATGTTAGTAATGATATTCACCACATGAGCGATGGTCACTTCGGCAACAGTTTCTGATTCCAGGAATTCACGAGCTATTTTTGGGCCAATAGTTTCATCTCCGTTATGGAATTTACTGTCTGCAATATCATGAAGCAAGGCACCAAGTTGCACAACTGTCGTGTCACAAGCTTCGTTTTTAGAAATCAAAATAGCATTTCGATACACTCTTTCGATATGAAACCAGTCGTGGCCACCTTCGGCATTTTCTAGTTTTGTTTTTACAAAAAGAATTGTTTTACTAATTAAATCGGGGTTGTTCATTGTTATATTTTGTAAAAAAAATGTTGATTTTCAAAGACTACCTTCAAAAATCAACATTCCTTATTCTTAAATCAAAAATTTATAGTCTGGCCGGTTCTACCCATTTGAAAATATGTGACTCTTGAGGAATCACTAATCTTTCCGATATTTTTGCCATTCTTCCCGGTAATTTCATCAAATAATCACGCGCTTTCTCTGCTTCATCAGTCAAACCAGAAATCTTGTCAATTTCCCATTTGTCGATTAATTTCTGCATGATATCAACATAATCCGCTGCTGTATAAACCCCAATTCTTTGCGCCGAATCAGAAAACTGTTCGAAAGCAGTGCTTATTTTTTCACCGGATTCTCTCAAGAAATGCGCTGGCATAACAATTTTTGCTTTCATCATATATTGAAAAGCAAGCATCATTTCGCTAGGGTCAACCTGAAAAATTCGAGTTACAAATTCACTGTACGCATGGTGATGACGCATTTCGTCACCAGCAATCATTTTGCACATTTTAGACAATTTGTTATCTCCATATTTCTTAGCCATTTGAGCTACTCTGTTGTGAGAAACATAAGTTGCCAACTCTTGAAAACTGGTATATACAAAGTTTTTATAAGGATCTCTTCCGGTTCCAATATCAAAACCATCGTTGATAAGGTGTTGCGTTGTCATTTCTACTTCACGCATGTTGACACGACCTGACAGATACAAATATTTACTTAGCAAATCACCGTGACGATTTTCCTCTCCAGTCCACTGTCTAATCCATTTAGACCAACCGTTACGTTCTACATTATCAATTCCTTCTACGTCCATTAACCAGGATTCGTATGTAGGTAATGCTTCCTCTGTAATAGTATCCCCTACTAAAGTCACCCAGAAATCATATGGTAATTCTTTTGCAATTTCACGTAATTCTTTGACCTCATCAAAAAAAGTATCGCTTTGAGAATTAGGCAAAAAATCTGTTGGTTGCCATATTTTTTCTACTGGAATTAGATACTGATCGACAAAGCTATCTACGTTTTTTTCTAAAAACTGCATTACTTCTAATCGAATGTTTTTTATTGACATTATATATAAATTAAATTTTTATTCCTTGAACAACTGCTGTTTCTGTTTTTTCCATTAATTCAGCAAAATTATAATCTTTAACCGCTAATGGTTTGTGTACGACAAAGGTAAGATGATTTCCTAAACCTAAAGGAAAAAATCCGTATTTAACCATTTTCCAAGAATTGTTTATGCTTATTGGAACCACGTATGCCGATGGTGCATATTTACACAAAATTTTCAATCCGCTTTGAGCAAACTCTTTTGGTTTCCCTGTTATACTTCTTGTTCCTTCCGGAAAAATAACTGCCGTACGGTTGTATTTTTCTATATATTCCGACAATCCTTTAATGGCTGGAATGGCTTGTTTAGGGTCTTTTCTATCAATAAGAACAGAACCCCCATGACGTAAATTAAAAGATACACTCGGAATACCGCTTCCTAGTTCTTTCTTACTAACAAATTTACAATGAAATCGGCGGAAAAACCAAATCATAGCAATAATATCGTACATACTTTGATGATTGGAAACAAAAATCAAAGGAACATCTTTAGGAATGCTTTCTATATTTTCAAATTTATAGGTTGTTCCTAAAAGATTCGTACATTTTAATAAGAAAAAATTCAGGTAATCGACACTTATTTTGTGGGCTTGATAGCCAAAAACATGGAAGCAAACCCACTGAATTGGGTGAAAAATAACCAAGGTAAGACCAAAACATAAATAATAAATTATGGATATGGGATACGAAATTAGTTTTTGCATGCTTTAAAAATTTGCCACAAAAGTAAGAAATATATTTTTAGCCCGATTTAAATCGGAAACAATATACAGGCTCAGCGTTTAATCGTAACTTTGCCCGTCTAAATCTATGTCTTTTTTCTATTAAAATGAACTTCACTTACCCAAAAAACGAAAAATTAAAAAGTAAAATAACCATTGAATTATTGTTTTCTGAAGGGAAATCAGTATCCAAATATCCGTTGCGATTGGTTTATTACTCCGATGCTTTGGGTAATCCTGAATCCCGTCCCGAAGCGTCGGGATCGGGGACAGAAGAAAAAATTAAAATGGGCGTTTCGGTTTCTAAAAAACATTTTAAAAAAGCCGTGGACCGCAATTATTTTAAACGTGTGCTTCGCGAAACCTATCGTCTCAACAAACATTTATTGATTGATAATCTGGATCAACCTCATGCTTTTATGTTTTTTTACCAAAGTAAGGACCGATTAAGTTATGAAGAAATCAATACCAAAACCATACAACTGTTTGAGAAGTTTATTGCTCAAAACAGTAAAAAGCCTTTACCAGAAAGCGACCCAAATTTATAAAATAAATAATTCCAATTTTACTAAATACCGTAGAATTGCGTTTACACTTTATCCCGTATAATTATTGGTGATTTATTCTTAATTTAGTAATCTCAAATTTAGTCCAAAAAGCCATGAATTCTTTTTTCCAAAAAAAAATCATAATTCCTATTGTCGCTTCGGCATTTCTATATGTTGGCGTGAGTTTCAAAGACGATTTTTTTGAAATCGCCAAACAAATAGAGATTTTCACCACCCTTTTCAAGGAATTGAACAAGAACTATGTTGATGAAACCAATCCTGGCGACTTAATGGACAAAGCTATTAAAGGCATGTTAGCCAGTTTAGATCCGTATACTGTTTATTTTAATGAGCAAGATGTGGTCAGTTTTAAAATAAACAATACTGGAGAATATACTGGAATAGGCGCTTTACTTACCCGAAAAGACGGTAAACTCATCGTAAAAGAGCAATACAAAAACTTTCCGGCTGATAAAGCGGGACTTAGAGCCGGTGATGAAATTACCCAAGTAGGAGATATTCTCTTATCTAATTTTAGAGATGACGCCTCCGAATTATTCAAAGGTGCAAAAAACACTAAAATAGACATCAAATACATCCGTCAGGGAAAACCTTATACTACCCAAATTGTCCGTGACGAAGTGGAGATAAAATCGGTTCCTTTCTTTGGTAAAATAGATGCTGAAACCGGTTATATCGTTTTATCCCATTTTAACAACAAAGCCTCTGTAGAAACCAAAATGGCATTGGAACAGCTAAAAAACGAAGGTGCTAAGAGAATTGTTTTGGACTTAAGAGGCAATCCCGGAGGACTTTTGGGTGAAGCAGTAAATATTTGCAATCTCTTTGTTCCAAAAAATGAAATTATAGTAACTACAAAATCAAAGATTGAAAAATACAACAACACCTACAAAACAACAAAAGAACCTATTGACACTGAAATTCCCTTGATCATTATTGTAAATGGAAAAAGTGCCTCGGCTTCAGAAATTGTTTCGGGAGCTTTGCAGGATTTAGATCGTGCCGTGGTTTTAGGAAGCCGAAGTTTTGGAAAAGGATTGGTGCAAAGACCTGTTGATTTAACATACGGAACCCAACTAAAAGTGACCATTTCTCGTTATTATACGCCTTCTGGCAGGTGTATTCAAGCGCTGGATTACGCCCATAAAGATAAAAATGGATTGGCCGTAAAAACCGAAGAGAAGAATTATAATGCTTTCAAAACCCGCAAAGGAAGAACGGTTTATGACGGCGGAGGCATTCAGCCCGATGTGGAACTTGACGAAACAAAATTAAGTCCGATAACAAATGCATTGGTCAAAAATGACGGAATTTTTAATTATGTAACGGGTTATTATTACAAGAATCCAACTTTAGGCACTACCATCCCAACGATTTCTGATGCGGATTTCTTAGACTTTAAACAATTTTTAAAAGCACAAAAATTCTCTTTTGACACGGATACGGAGTTGGCATTGAAAAATACTTTGGCTGTAGCCAAAAAAGAAAAAATAGATGGATCCATAACTGCTGAGTACCAACAATTGCTGTCTACTTTGCAAAAAAGCGAAGATGCTTTATTGGATAAAAATCAAAAAGAAATCAAGAATTTAATTTTGGAAGAAATCATTAAACGCTACCAATATCAGGAAGGTTTGTATCAATATTACATAAAAAATAATTCGGAAATTAAGAAAGCCGTAGGTATTTTGAACAATAATGCAGAATATAAATCCATTTTAAAATTGTAATGTATCAATACTTTAAAATAATACTTTTATTGTTTTTTGGACACCTTTCAGCCCAGAAAAAACCAATACAAACTGTATATTTTGATTTTGACAAATTCACTCTTTCTAATCAACAAATTAAAACTATTGTTGATTTTGTAAAAAATTCAGACACCACAAAAATTGAATCTATCCAAATTTACGGCTATTGTGATGACAGAGGTGAAAATGATTATAATTACAAATTATCAGAAAAAAGAGTACGTACCGTTCAAAAAATACTCACTTCCAATGGTTTTAACAGAAACAAGATAGTGGTTATTGAAGGCCGAGGACGTATCATTTTGAAAAAAGACACTATAGTAAACCTAACAGAAACCAGATCTAAAAACCGGCGCGCCGATTTGTTTATTGTCAATAAAAACGGTTTTGGAAAAGGCATTTACAATTCTCTTCAGGAAAAGCATAAAGTTGGCGATCGTATCTATTTAGAAAACGTCCTATTTGCAATAGGAAGCAGTAAACTAACTTTACAATCAAAACAGGAATTGGACAAAACAATAGCCATCTTACAGAAAAACCAATCACTCCAATTTGAAATTAGAGGGCATGTTTGCTGCACTCCTCGCTATTATGAAGATGCGGTCGACAAAGCTACCAAGGAAAGAAAACTTTCATGGAATCGTGCCCGTAATATTTACAGATATCTGCTTTCGAGAAAAATTAATTCCCAACGAATAACTTACAAAGGTTGCGGCAATAAATTTCCTTTGGGAAAAGGAGATGTGCTTGATAGAAGAGTTGAATTTCTCATCACCAAACTATAATTATACTTTCTGCATCTCAATATGCGGAATATCATCTTCTAAATACATTTCGCTAGTTTGCACAAAACCTTGGCTTTCGTAGAATTTTTTCAGGTACAATTGGGCGCCAATAGTGATTTTACTTTCGCCAAAATGAGAAAGAATTCCTGCAATAGCTTCCCGCATCAAGTCATGACCCCATTTTCTGTCGCGGTAATTTGCGGCAACGGTCACTCTTCCGATAGAAGCATTATCAAAACTGATTCCTGCTTTGAAAAGTCGGGCATGAGCCACAATTGCACCTTCAAATTCTCCAAATAGATGCAACGCCAACTTGTCTTTCCCATCAAGATCAAGATAAACACAGTTTTGTTCCACTACAAAGATCTCGCTTCTTAGTTTGAGTATGTCATATAGTTCATGAACAGTAAGCGCCTCAAAAGGCTTTATTTTCCATTCTAATGCCATGGATTGTTTTCTTTTTAATATTAATTTTTAATTTAAAATAATTTAGACATTACCTTTTTTGAATTTCAACTGATTTTATAATGGATTCCAACTCATGCATCAAATCCCGTTTTTCCTTTGACGGAGCATAACACAAACCTTCCAAAACCAAAATCCTATTGTATTCCTTATCTATAACAGCATAATTGATGAAAGGACCCGCCATAAAATCATTCTTTAATTCCCAAGTTCCCTTGGTTTCATAAGCTTCTTTTTCATTAAGAGTAATCTTTGAAAGATAGGGCGCATAAGCTTCCTCAGTAATCATATTCGTATTGGGTTCAGTCCCGCTAATATATAAATTACCTATTGAATCCCGCATTTTTATGATATTCGAAATCAAATTTGACTTTTTAATGGAGTTTAAAGGAACCTGATAAATCAGCAGACTTGTATTTCCACCAACAATTTCCTTCTTCAACCATATGAAATTACTTTTGTGAAGTACATACATATAACCGGAAGGAATCTTTATCGAGATATGGAATTTATTACTGATTAACTGGGGATTGAGTAACGACTGACTATTTATTTTTTGACTTTCGGCTATTTCTCCCTGCTTGATCAATTGAATCATTTGCGGAGCATTTTTTTCTAAACATTCGATAATATCAGCGCCCGTTTTTCCTGAAATATGAAACACATTTTGAGGCAATGCGTATTGGTTTTTCTTTATTTCAAATTTATTTTGCTGTTCTCTCTTTACCACAATAATCGCTCTGGTATCTGTCATAAATCCCTCCAGAAGTTTAACCGGATATTGATTTATGGTAAAAAGTGGTTCTTCCTGTGGCAATCCAATTACAGGTGATGCAAACTTATTTCGAATGCTGTCTCCTATCTCACCATTCCACAACTGATCATCAATAATTACTGAAATTGTATTGATTTTTCCCGTCGTTTTACGATGCAGATTATCGTTCTTCTTTGTACAAGAAAAAAACAAGAACGAAATAAACAGACATAAAAAATGGATTTTATTCATTGATTCGGTAGGCTATAAAATGTTAATTACCAAATAAAGAGAAAAAACGGCAGCTTTTATAGAAAAAAGCAAAAAACTATTTGTGGATTTTTTTTAATTGGATGTTTCTAAAATCAATGGGCGAACCTTCATAATTTAAAGAAATTTTTCCTTCCTTAGAAGATACCTCAACACATTCATTTACTAATTTTCCGTTTAAATATTGCGTGCATTTCCCATTCAATGATCGGATGAGAATCGTATTCCATTCTCCATAAGGGTTCTCATTACTACTAAATTTTGGAGAAACTACACTTGCACCAGCCTCAATCAATTTTCCGTTTACTTTTGCTGTTACATTATCTAAAAAAATAAAATCGCCGGTAGTATTCTCTTTTATTTGAAATTGAATTCCTTTTGGCCAAATGTGATCGGGTGAATTTGAAGGTATGTTGTACATAACACCACTATTTTTTTTCACATCACCTCTATAGAATTCCTTTTCTAAATTCCACCTGAACTCTAAAGTTAACTCAAAATTTTTATACGAACTATTCGTCATTAAATAGCCATTATTCTCTCCATGCATTCTAATCATGCCATCCGTAAACTCATATACTTGTGATGGTGCTATTTTTTCGCTGCTGTTTTTAGTATACCCATACCAGTCATTCATTGACAAACTTTTTTGCTTAACTGCACAAGAACTTAACACAATAAAACAAACAAAAATTATTTTTTTCAACATTATAATACTTTATTTAAAACGGAGAAATTACGCTATTTATTAGCGATTGAAATTAAGAAAATGAAACTTAAACTATACTAGATTATCCGTTTATTTTTAATTTCATTCCGGGTTTAATATGTTCTCCGCGAATATCGTTCCATTTTTTAATATCTGAAATAGTTACTCCAGGATATTTTTGGGCAATACTAAATAAAGAATCCCCTTTTTTTACATAATATTCCGCTGCTTCTTTTTTAGAAACCGAAGCTATATTTTTTTTCTTGAAAGTACTGGACGCAGCTTTATCAGTAGTGATTACAATTTCGTTTTTGGCAACAATCAAAGTAGCTCCTAGAGCAATATTATGGTCTGATAAATTATTCCATTGTTCTAAATCCGTTAAAGTTGCTCCAAACTTCTTAGCGATATTCCCTAGATTGTCGCCTTTTTGAACGACATATTCGATGTCTTTTCGTTCTGGATTAGAAGCCAATTCTTCTTCTTTATTGATTTTAACTTCAGAAGTTGCTACTTTTTGACTTTCAGAAATTGTTTCTGTAGGAACTGTTTCCACTTTTCGTTCTTTCCTAACCGTTCTTATGACACTTTGTTCAGAAATGATTTTTAAACTTTTACCATATGAAACAGCATTGTTTCTCAATTTATTCCATTTTTTAATATCTGAAACAGCGACGTCGTATTTATCGGCAATTTCACTCAGATTATCTCCGCGTTTTACTTTGTAATATTTTGTTTTAGGAAGCGTAATGCGTTCTGTGGTATAATTCATCGTATCACGCACAACAATCGCTTTTGTAATCTGAAATGGTTTTTCACGAAGGTTCAGCTGATGTTCGGCGTAGGCATAAATTCGGTCTTCATTTGAAACAAAAACAGCTATTTTATCCTGTGGCAATCTTAAAAAATGATTTTCATCCTGATAAAACGGAATCACATTTAACTTGTACGATGGATTTAATAACTGCAATTGTGCAACGGGAACATCCAACAAATCGGAAATTTGTTTGAACGACATTTGCTTTTTAATCCGGATTGTATCTGTAGCAAAATGCTTAATAATCGCTCTGTCGGGTTTGATACCGTGTGCAGTATGGTATTCATAAATGTACATTGTTGCTAAAAAAGCAGGAACATATCCCTGCGTTTCTTTCGGAAGATTTTTTCTGATGTTCCAATAATTTTGTTGCCCGCCAGAACGTCTGATCGCCTTGGAAACATTTCCCGGTCCAGAATTATAAGAGGCTAAAACGAGATCCCAATCGCCAAATATTTTGTACATATTAGACATGTATTGTGCCGCAGATTCAGAAGCTTTCAGAGCATCGCTTCGCTCATCAATATAGGAATCAATTTTCAAACCATATTGCTTTCCCGTTTGATACATAAACTGCCAAAGTCCAGTGGCACCCATTTTAGAAACTGCTTTTGGGTTTAACGCGGATTCTACAACGGCTAAATAT
This sequence comes from Flavobacterium esculini, assembly GCF_048284325.1. Lineage (NCBI taxonomy): Bacteria > Pseudomonadati > Bacteroidota > Flavobacteriia > Flavobacteriales > Flavobacteriaceae > Flavobacterium > Flavobacterium esculini. The sequence goes on from NZ_JBLVPI010000001.1 coordinate 224,049, forward strand.
TTTATTTCTAAAGGAACATTTTGTTTGGCAAGCGCTTCTTCAAAAAGGGGGAAGTAATATTCGGAAATACCCATTAAACGTTCAAAAGATTTCTTTCTGTATTTTAGGAATGATTTGATGATATTTTCCAAACCTTGATTGTACTCAATATTGAAAGGTGATTTTGCATCCATCGCCGCCAGTCTTTCTTTTAAAAGTTCCGTAGGCAATTCATAATCCACTTTTTCATCGATATTGATATTTTTTATATCATCGGTTATATTGTTGTATAAATCCAAGTTGGTCAATTCTTTCATCCACAAGCTATCAACACAAGATGCCATTTCATCTTTTACGAAAGTTTTCTTGATAGAATCTAAATAGGATAATTTTGGTTCTATTTTTATAATATCTTTATTTTCAACGACTTCTTGCGAAAACAAATGCACTGATAACAATAGAAATAACGACAGGGTGGTATTTTTTATATTCATATTTTAATGATCAAAGGCCTATATTTCAAATGATTACATTGGTATTTTTTACAAACATAATAGGTTAAAACTGAAAATTTCTTTAAATATTGTTAAAAATGCAACTTTCAGTTCAATTATGAAGAATTTTCCGTGATTTCATTGTAAGAAATCCTTTTAAAACACAATTCATCAAATTTTAAAATTAAAAAAACCTTAGCGACAAATAGTTCATCGCTAAGGTTTCTTAGTATAATAGATATGGTCTTTTTAATCTGGATTACAGCTTAAAAGACCTTTTTAAATCAATGTATTAGTCCAATATTGCAGCAATTCCTGGCAATACTCTTCCTTCAAGCATTTCAAGCATAGCACCTCCACCGGTTGAAACATAACTCATTTTGTCTTCTAGTCCAAATTGTTTTACAGCTGCTACTGAATCTCCACCACCTACAAGTGAGAACGCTCCGTTTTCAGTTGATTCAGCGATAAAGTTCCCAAGTGCAATTGTTCCGTTAGCAAAACTTTCCATTTCAAAAACTCCTAATGGACCATTCCAAAGAATAGTTTTAGAATCCATAATGACTTTTTTGAAGTTTTCCAATGATTTTGGTCCAGCATCAAGTCCTTGCCATCCATCAGGAATCTCTTTTACGTCAACAATTTGAGTATCGGCAGTATTTGAAAAATCATTTGCTGCAACAACATCAACTGGAATGTGGATTTGAACTCCTTTTTCTTTAGCCAATCTCAAGATTTCCAATGCCAATTCTTGTTTGTCATCTTCACAAATAGAATCTCCAATTTTACCTCCTAATGCTTTCACAAAAGTAAATGTCATTCCACCACCAATAATCATGTGGTCTACTTTATCTAAAATATTCTCGATAACCGTAATTTTAGAAGAAACTTTAGATCCACCAAGAACAGCTGTTACTGGTTTTTCGCTGTTTTTCAAAACTTTGTTCAAGCTTTCGATTTCTTTAGCCAATAATAAACCGAAACATTTTTCAGTTGGGAAAAACTGAGCAATAATTGTAGTCGAAGCGTGTGCTCTGTGTGCTGTTCCAAAAGCGTCGTTTACATAAATGTCTCCAAGTGATGCTAATTCTTTTGCAAAAGCAACGTCTCCAGCTTCTTCTTCGCTATGAAAACGTAAATTTTCTAATAATAAAACTTCTCCAGCTTGTAATTTATCCGCAGCGTTTTTAGCTTCCACACCAACACAGTTTGAAGCAAACTTAACGGGCACTCCTAACACTTCTGAAGTAGTTTTTAGGATGTGTTTCAATGAATATTTTTCTTCAACACCTGATGGTCTGCCTAAATGTGACATCAAAATTACGCTTCCACCTTGAGCAAGAATAGCATCAATTGTAGGTTTTGCCGCTTCGATACGAGTGGCATCTGTTACATTGAAATTTTCATCCAAAGGCACATTAAAATCAACACGTATTATTGCTTTCTTAGTTGCAAAATTAAAATCGTTTAAAGTTTTCATTAAGTATATTTTTAGTTTGTTTTTTTTGAAAGAATAACAAATATAGAACTTTTCAGGAACTAAAAAATAAGAATAGTTTGAAAATTAGGGAAATCCACTAACGAAAACGTTGTAATAGTCTCAAATTACTTGTTTTTTGAAATTAAATTCAAAGAGCATTTGTCACTAAATGGTTCCTTTATGGAATTTCTAAAACGATAAGAAGCGTATTTTTCGGATAATGCTTCCCATTCTAAGGAGTCAATTCCAGATAAACTTAACCCGTCTTTTGATTCCAACAGCCGATTTTCGATTTCAAAAGCACCATTAATTACTAAAACAAAACGCCGTTCGAATTGTTTTTTAGCGAATAAAACCCCTCTTTTCTTGCCTCATACATTCCTATAAAACCAACTGTATTTGAAATTTAGAATAATGGAATTAATTGGTTTTCATTGGTTAAACCAAAATGAAAATGTTGAAAATTACTTTCAGAATCTTGACTTTTGGTATTGAATCCTATTTGTAAATAACTGACATTTTCTTCCTCGTAAGAATTAGTAAGCTCGAAAGACATTCTTTTTTTGGCAGAAATAATTCGAGTCTGTACCACTCCAATAAAACTTTCATTTCCTAAGCTGTCTTTATAAGCAACTCCGCCAAACAGTGGTAAAATAAGCACTGTAGTATTGGCTTCCAAAACCGTTATCATCGAATGTTGGGGCGCTACTATAATTTCATTCAAAAAATGCAAAATCCCGAATGGTTTTCTACTTTCTTCGAAATAATTTCCTGACGAAGTAAATGCATATGGCAACAACATAAATGCCAAACACAAGCGCAAATTCAACGCATAAAGGGAAATATCTTTTTCATGAATACTACTTAACCAATCAGATTTATGATTCTTATGGAAGCATTCAAATTATTGCGGTAAAAACATCGATTGTTGCGATTTCTCTCCCATTTAAAGGAATAGTGCGTATTAAATATAATAAATTGTAACGTTTAAATCAATCTATTTAAAATATTAATCGTGAACCGGACTTTGCGTACAAGGACAGTTGCTGATACCTGCCAGAAAATCAAGTCCTATTGTAACAACATGCGTTCCTGTATTAAAGACTGCCAATTGATTGAGGGTAATCTGGTAGGAATACCCAAAATAAAAATTAGACTTCTTAAAACCCAACATGGGTCCCACATTTAAAGGCTTTAACAGTTGATCATTAAGAAAGCGGTAGGATATTCCAGCCCAGTAATAATCCTCATATTTATTAAAATGCCTGTATTTTATATTCACGTCAGTACTGGAACGTTTATCGCTCGCAAACAATTGATAGTAAACAGAAGGTTCGTATTCTACCCTACTATTAGTAGGACTTTTAAAAACATATCCGGAATAAATTTGATAATTCAAAAGTAAACTTGGCTCTACACCCATGTACTTATCAATATTCTTTGTTAAAATGTTACTTGCATTAAAACTGAAATAAAATGCTTTGTTTCTGTATAAAGCTCCTACATCAAAGTTATTATTTGAATTAGATCTATTGTCTGTAATACTAGGGTCTATAACAGGAATTTCATAAGTAGTGTTAAAATTATTAATGTCTATTCTAAAATTATTAATGTTGTAGGAGATTCCAAAAGACAAGTATTGTTTAGAATAATAATCCAGTATTAAATGATGTGCAAAAGAGATTTTTGCACCCGTTTGTCTGGTATTCCCATTACTGTCATTGTACAAAGACACTCCTACCCCTGAGCGATCCGCAATTCTAAAATCAGCGTAAACGGATTGATTTTCTGGGGCATCTTTTATACCAACCCATTGGGTCAACCCATTAGCCCTAATTTTAAGATTATCTCCAATTCCTGCGAATGTCGGTGATATTACGAAATGATTATCTGCTAAATATTGCGTAAAAACCGGCAAATTTAACTCCTGGCTATAACCTGAAGTTACAGTCAAGAGAAGAAGTGCTATTATTTTTTTCATTGGAATCATTTTAATTTGGGACAAATTGGTCATTAGTGTTTATTTATTATCTGTAAAGGGTAAAATGACCAACAAACTCTCGAGCATCTTTCAAATCATTCAATTTTAAAACATACCAATAATCTCCTGAAGGAAGTTCGTTACCATTGTATTTACCATCCCAATATTGGCCCAGACGATAGGTTGCTATTTTTCGACCGTATCTGTCAAAAACATCGAATGTCAAGTCTTTATAATTAATCGTACATCCAGGAGCCCATCCATCCATCACTCCGTCACCGTTCGGTGTAAAGTAATTTGGAATACAGACATCAATAAACTCAAAATACCTAGTGGCAGTAGCAACGCAACCATTAGTATCTGTAACAGTCACCGTGTAATCTCCAGATTCTCTTATAATAAATGAATTAGAACTTCCATTAGATTCACCATTGAAAGTATATTGATATCCTCCTGCTCCTCCTGTGGCAACCGCTACAATTTCATTTAATCCTCCGTCGTTGAGGACTAATGCGAGAGGATCAACCTGCAAAATATCGAAAGTTGCAGTTCTCTGGATACATCCATTGGTATGTCTGACATCGATAAAATGGTTTATGCCCGGCACCACATCTGTAAATACATTAGCAAGTTGGTAAGCTGCACCATCCAATGAATAATCCAGATCAGTAAGATCAGTTATACTTGCATCTACTTTTACCGTAATTGAATTACTTGCCGAATTGTTCACACAACCATAATCCACAAGAGTTATCGGATTTATTTTAACTGATTCCGGCATAACAACAACAAATTCAACTGCACAGTCATTGGCATCCCTAATATAAACCGTATGGGTTCCTCCTGCTAATCCTGGGAAATCAAATTGTGCCTGAATCAAAGTGCCTGTTGTATAAACTCCGTTAGTGTTGTCTAAACTGACACTATATGGCATGGTTCCTCCAACAATATCAATACTAAATGCTCCGTCTTTATCTCCAAAACAAATTTCCGGAAGCATTGATCCTGCAGTAAGCAATGGAACTATTGGATTGGGTTCACTAATAACAATACCTGTGATGTACTGATAACATCCATTTTCGTCCTGAGCGATAATATCATAAAGACCCGGTTTAAGATTTATGAAAATTCCTAAATTAAAAAACTGATCCAATCTAGGAGAAATAGCATATTTAATAATACCGGTACCTCCTGAGGCGCTAACGTTTATTTGTCCATTTCCTTGTCCGAAACAAATAACATTAATTGCAGTATGTACAACACTAATTGCAGTCAAAGGCTCTTTGATAGCTATTGGAGTACCGGTGGTTGTACTACAATCTCCACTGTCCACGCGAACTTTATAATTGCCTGCCGCCAATTGGGTAAAATTACCCGGTGTAATTTGTGTTGGTGGCGGAACAATAGGTATTCCTGCTCCATCCAGTAAGGTATAAACATAATTCCCTAAACCTCCCTGAGCACTGGAAACTATTACTCCTGAAAGATCTCCTTTACAGTTGATTACAGCATTGGTACTATTCACATTCAAAATAAGTGTTTCCAATGATACGATCTCAATATCATTTGAAACAACACCAACACAACCATTAGCATCCTTAACATAGTAATGATACGTCCCAACTGGTACCGGGAAAGTTACTGATGATGCAAATGAACCTAAAATAGTGGTAAAAGCTGCATTGGTACTATAGGAATAAATTCCTGTTCCACCCGTTGCGCTCAATGTAAGCATCGTTTGCGTCAAACAGGTTTGCTTAGAAGCTACCACTAAACTAGATTTTATCTTTGTTGGTTCAGTAATGACAATAGGGCTTGAAGTAGCCGCGCAGTTGTAGCCATCAGTCACGGTAATAGTGTAAGTTCCTGCGCCTAAACCATTAAACACAGGAGAAGCTTGCGGACCACTGGCAGTAGCCGGAACTAAAGAAGTGGTATTTAACGTGTACATATAATTCGATCCCTGACCTCCGGAAGGTAAATTAACAGTAATCGTAGCGGTCTTATCTCCAAAACAACTTAGCATCGCTATATTTGAGCTTGCTGTTGCGGTGATTGGCGTTGGAATAGCCAAAGTTACGCTTGTTGTAGCCACACATCCTTTACTATCTCGTACATTTATTGTATAAGTTCCTGCTATCAAATTTGTAAAATTACGTTGAGTAGAATATGCAACAGTCGTTGGCCCTGTTAATTCAAACACATAACCTCCTGTCCATCCACCAACAGCTGATACTGCAATAGTGCCATCATTGTTACCTGTAACACACGTTATCGCAGTATGGGTTTCGGCTACAGCCAAAGCTTCTATCGGTTGCGCAATGGTAAAATTTTTGCTCACTGAACAAAACGGACTATTCGTCAATGTAGCTGTAATAGTGAACGTACCGGATACCAAATTATTAATAGTGATTGGTCCTGCAGTTACAGCTGTCCCAGCTGTAACCGAATTACCAAGGGCATCAACTATAGAATAATTGAATGGTCCGGATTGATTCGGATTAGTTGCCGTTACTACTCTGTCGATAAAAGTGACATTAACACTACCGTTATTTCCATTAAAACACGTTACATCAACAATTGTGTCTATTGTAAGGTCGAAAGTATTCGGGTTGTTTACATGATGCACGCTTTGTATGCTGCATCCTGTATCCAAATTTTCGACTGTAATTATATAATTTCCAATATTTAATCCCGTGAAAACTCCTGTCGCATTGGTGAAATTATAATTAGCTCCAATCACGCCTGTAGTCGCATTAAAATCAGCAACAGTATATTGCAGGTTCGTCGGTGTTCCTCCAATGCTGCTTACCGAAACCGTAATATCTTCCAGATTCGTACAGGTAATGGCATTGTTAATAGCAATATTTATTTTGTCTAAAGCAATAAATGGATTTATAACAATAGGTGCTGTCGTAGTACCTAAGCAACCTTTGTTGTCATAAACATTTACAGTATAACTTCCTCCCAATAAATTGGCTTCCGTATATATATTGCTGGCACCAAACTGAACTCGAGTTCCTCCTTTTATGAATTCATAATTGGTATAGACTCCAGAACCTCCCGTTACTTCCGTTACGGTAATCGTGGCAAAGTTCATTGCGTTTGAACCTGAATTACAGCCGAATTGCACCACAACAGGAGCGGGAACCGTTATAACAGCCGGCTCAGCTACAGTAATGGTTTGAGTTGCCACACAACCTCTTCCTGAAGTTACTTCAACAGTATAAGTTCCAGCAATTAATCCACTAAAAATAGTTGACGTTTGAGTGGTTGCACCGCCATCAATACTGTATGTGTATATCGGATTGTCATTCACTCCCACGGCAGGAATGTTTATAGTCGCGGTAATAATCCCATCGTTTCCTCCATTACAAGTAACATCCTTTTTTGAAAGGATAAAACCTGTGATTTGCGTTGCCGCCGAGAAAGTTACCGGAATAGATTTGGTACAAGTTGTGGTAACATCTCTAACGGTTAGCGTATGAGTTCCTGCAAAAATATTAGTAAAGTTTGCTGAAGCTTGATACGTTCCAGAGTCAATACTATATTCATAATTGCCTGAACCTCCAGAAGCTAAAAGTGTTAATATTCCATCCCCATCCGTACAACTTGGTAAAGCGGTAATGTTTGACTGTAATTGTAAGGCTGGCAAAATAACAACTAAACCGGTTGCTGTTGTTGAACAACCATTGGCATCTTTTACAATTACATCATAGGTTCCCAGTGCGTTCACGGTAAAGGTTGGACTCGTTTGGAATCCACTTCCAATGCTGAATTCATAAGGCCCTACTCCTGTTGCCACATTTACGGTAAAAGTATAAGTTCCTGTCGCACTCGGACATTGACTTAAACCATTAACCGTTATTCCTGATGGAATTGGATCTGTTGCAATAACAATTGACAATGGTGTTGTAATCACGCAATTATTGGCATCTTTCACATACACATCCCAAGAAGTAGCTATAGCTGGTTCTAAAACTGCCGAAGCGGAAGCAGAATAAGTTCCTGCCGGCACACCGCTTATCACATACGAATAACTGTAAGGCGCAACTCCTCCAGAAGCGGTCACGCTTACTTGGGCACCAAAATTACAATTGGCGTTGATAAATGGGTTTGCCACCAAGGCTAATGGTGCTGATTGCGCAACAGCAACCGAAGTTGTAGCCGTACATCCTGTAACCACATCAGTTACTACTATGGTTTGCGTGCTTGCAGAGCTTAATCCTGATACCGTTATCATTGGATTTGATTGTGGTGCGCTTGCAGCTCCTCCGTTGATTGAATAAGTATAGGTGCCTGCAAAATTTCCAACTGTAAACAATACTTCACCATTGGTTCCCGGATTACAAGTCACGTCACTAATTAACTGACCAGAAACGGTGATATTTGTTACCGGATTAACAGTGTATGATTCTTGATACGTACAGAAATTGGCATCTGTTACCTGAAATAAATAAGTATTAGGCAATAATCCTGTGAAAATTCCGCTTGAAACGCCTGTAACATTTGATGTCGCACTTGCAGGAGACACTATCGCATAACTTAATGCTCCAACTCCGTTTGTTGTCGTTAAGCGAACATCGCTTGTCAAAGCCAAACAAGTTACAGCCGTTGAAGCAAAATCTAAATTTGTTGGTGGGTTCAATGCTGGAACATTTACTGTTATGGGAACAGTACTTATACAACCATTGGCATCTTTAATATAAGCCGTTACCATTCCTGCAACGTTTATAGAATAGGTATTTGTTGCAGTATAATTTGCACCTCCATCAAAACTATACTCATAAGAACCTGTTCCTCCGTTTCCTGTCACGGTGACAAGAGCAGCTTGGGTCGCATTGCCTGCACCGCAAGTTAAACCTTGAGTCAATGTCGCTGTGCCTCCAACAATGGTTGGTTCTGTTATTGTTAATGGACTTGTTGCCGAAGCACAGCTTTTTCTGTCTATTACAACAACCGTATAGGTTCCTGCAGCATTCAATCCCGTAAATACATTTGAAGCTTGGTAAGTTACGCCATTGTCAATACTGTATTGGTATGGCGCAATTCCATTTGCCGCAGTAATCACGATACTGCCATCGGAACCTCCATTACAACTTACATTGGTTGGAGTAAAAGTAAATGTTGGAGTAGTTTGTGGTGTTACGGTAACTGCACTTGAAACAGCTTGGCAACCTTGAGTATCCGTTACTCTAAAAATATAGCTTCCGGCAGTTAATGTCGTTAGAACATTGCTGCCCATAGCTGTATAACTTGTTCCAGCATTTGTAGAATATTCATATAAAGTATAAGATGTCGTGCCTCCACCAGCGGTAAGTGAAATTACGGCATCCGGACTGGTCGTGCAATCTAATTCTTTTGTCAAGGCAGCATTCAATACTAATTGTGGCTGTACGATATAATCTACCACATTCGAACTACAACCATTGGCATCCACAATGCTCAACTTGTAAGTTCCCGGAGCAGTAATGGTGTAAATTGGACTCGTTTGATTCGAACCGTTAATAACATAAGATGCTGGACCCACTGCTACTGTTTGCCCAATTGAAAGATCAATCGTTAATGGTGTTCCAACAAAACATTGTGATGCAGGCATAACGATAATTGGCAAAGCATCTGTTGCAATAGTAATTGGCAATGGTGTTGTTATCACGCAGTTATTAGCATCTTTTACGTACACATCCCATGTTGATGCCATAGCTGGATCTAAAACTGCCGAAGCGGAAGTAGAATAAGTTCCGGCCGGTGAACCGCTTATTACATACGAATAACTGTAAGGAGCAACGCCTCCAGAAGCGGTCACGCTTACTTGGGCACCAAAATTACAATTGGCATTAATAAATGGGTTTGCCACCAAGGCTAATGAGGCAGATTGTGCAATAGTAACAGAAGTTGTGGCTGTACATCCTGTAACCACATCATTCACTACTATAGTTTGCGTGCTAGCAGCACTTAATCCTGAAACTGTTATCGTCGGATTTGATTGTGGTGCACTTACAGCTCCTCCGTTGATTGAATAAGTATAGGTGCCTGAAAAATTTCCAACCGTAAACAACACTTCTCCATTGGTTCCCGGATTACAAGTCACGTCACTAACCAACCGACCTGAAACAGTGATATTTATTACTGGATTAACCGTGTATGATTCTTGATAGGTACAGAAATTGGCATCCGTTACTTGAAATAAATAGGTTCCCGGTGTCAAACCTGCAAAAGTAGTTGTCGTTTGTTGAGGTGCTATTATTGGCGATGGTGCAATGATTTCATATTGCAATATTCCAACTCCTCCCGTGTTACCCGTAATTTCAACTGTTCCAGGTGCTAAACAAGTAACTGCTGATGTTGTGCTGAACATTAAATCCGTTGGTGGAACTAAAGCTGGTATGTTTACACCATTTGGTAAAGTATAAACACAACCTTTTGCATCTTTTACAAGAACATTAAAAGTAGTTCCAACATACGATTGATAGGTATTGGTAGAAGAATAATTGGTTCCTAAATCAAAACTATAAACGTATGGGACTGTTCCGCCAACACCTTTTATGGTTACTGTTGCGGGTTGTGCCACATTTCCTGCACCACAAGTTAATGGCGTGGTCAAGAATGTAGTTGCCGTTAAAGCCGTTGGCTCCGTAATCGTAATTGGAGCACTCGGATAAAGACACAATTTTGCATCTTTGACCGTAATGACATAAGTAGTTCCTGCATTTAATCCCGTGAATACATTTGAAGATTGGAAAAGTCCAGCATTCAATTGATATGTGTAAGGACCAACTCCAGAAGTTACATTCACCGTAATCGTTCCATCAGTACCTGCATTACAACTTACATTGGTTTGTGTTGTTGTAAATACCGTTGGCACAATTGGATCTAAAGTAAAAGTTGTCGTTGCTTGACACAGCGTTGGATTATTGGCATCCGTAACTCTGAAATCATACGTTCCAGCTATTGCTGCAGAATATACATTGGTAGCCATAGCTGTCCAAGTTCCGCCACCATTTGTAGATACTTCATAAGTATAATTAGCAGACGGTGTTGTGTTTCCTCCTGTTGTTGTTAAAGTAACTTCGGCATTTGGTGTTGCTGTACAATCCAATTCTTTGGCTAAAGTGGCCGCTAAATTTAACTTTGGATATACTTCATAATTCACGTTTGCAGTACAGCCATTTCCATCTTTAATTACCAAATTATACGTTCCAGCGGCATTGAATGTAAAGCTTGATGAATTTTGGAAAGCACTTCCGTTGACGCTGTAAGTTGCACCTCCAACAATGTCTGAATCTACTGTTCCAGTAATTGTAATTATAAACGGTGTGCTACCATCGTAACAGATTGGAGCTACCGGTGATGAAATTGTAGGAGTATCATCAGCATCTAATGTTATGGCATCTTGTTTGATACAACCATATACATCTTTCACATAAACAATGTAATTTCCTGTTACACTTGTCGCAAAAGTAGTGTTAGCAATCCAGCCCGGAGTTGTTGCGGTCGGCACAGGATCAGAAGCCAGTAAATATTGGTAAGTGTAAGGTGCTGTACCGTCTTTGGCTTGAGCCGCAATAATACCGTCTTCATTACAATTTACATTTTTGATTTTAGCTGCCGTGAATAACAACATTGAGGTAGATTCCTTAATATTAAAATTAGCAGAAGCTTTACCACAACCTGCATTTGCTCCAGAGGTTTCTTTTATATAAACATAATACGTTCCAACTCCAAGATTTATAGGAATATTTGGAATGTTAATTGTACTTGATCCTGAAACTGAAAAAGTGCCTGATACATATTTAGAGATGTTGGTAAACGCTTCAAATATTTCATAGGTATAATCTAATGAAGTGCCCCCAGCATTTGTAACATCAAAAGACACATTCCCATCATTATTTCCAATACACGTAATATTTTTTGGAACTAAATTAGCAACAGAAAGAGAGGTATTTGACGGTACTGGAATAGTCGAAGTTTCATAATAATAACATTTAGTGTCTTCATCATATACTATGAAAGTGTAAGTCACCCAAGGTGATAAATTGGTAAAAAGAGTTTCTTTACTGTCTGGAGGAGTTTCACCTTGCCAACCATTTGTCCCATCGGCAACCCAAACTTGACCAGGTCCATTATAAATATTGAAATGAAAAGGTCCAGAACCTGCAAAAGTTGAGGTGATTTTTACTATAGCAGTTCCTCCAGTGGCACAAGTAACCGAAGGATTAATTGTAATACCTAAAGAATTGGGTGGTGATGCAACTAAAATATCTTTCTCTATAACCGAACAACCATTCGCATCGACAACTCTTATTTGATATAAACCAAAATCTACGATATCAAAAGTAGTTGATGTATTTCCAGTTGGATTTGGTTCCGATTGATTATATCCATTAATCCCTGTCACATAGTAAGTATATGGAGCAGTTCCTCCGGTTCCTCCTATGGTGCTAATACCGTCTGTTATTTTATCAATTATAATTGAACCTTTTGAAATACCAGTACCATCACACGTAATTGGTTTAATTGTTTTTTCAATAACCATTTTTGCTGGCTCAGCAATAGTAATATTTTCGGTATCGGTACAACCTTTGGCATCAGTAACCGTAATTAAATAATACCCTGCCGGCAAACCTGATGTTTGGGTAAGAAAATCTTTTATTAACACTGTATGAGTAGCATCAGTATATTGTTTTACATTAAACACAAATGGTGATTGCCCTTTGGTATTGTCAATTGCAATCGAAATGGCTGCTGTTGCGTCACCATTACAATTAATGAATTGTGTTTGCGTAACTCCAGTAATATCAGGATTTATAGGTAATATGGTAACAATTGGAGTTGTCGTTACAGCACTGCAACCATTGGCATCCGTAACCTTAAAAGTATAACTTCCCGCGGCACTTGAATTAAACACATTGCTTGCCATATCGGTATAAGAACCCGAAGCTTCTTTCGATTCATAAGTGAACGGAGTGGTGCCTCCTGTTGCAGTTATAGTTATTTGGGCTGCGGTCGGTACTGGATTACAAGTAATTCCTTTATTCAAAACGGCAGTCAATGTCAATTGTGGCGCAACTATTACTGGTGCGCTATCGGCGGTACATCCATTGGCATCTTTTACTCGAATGGTGTAACTGCCTGCTGTAGCAACCACGAAAGTATTTGCTGCTTGATAGGAACCTCCATTATTAATACTGTAAGTCAATGTTCCAACTCCACCTGAACCTGCGGCGGTGATAGTGTAACTTCCCATTCCCAAACATTGTGTTGTAGCGGTTGCTGTAACTAACGGAACTGGATCTGTAGTAATGACAATGTCATATTTAACGGTACATCCATTAGCATCTTTTATCCATACGTCCCAATTTGCATTTGTGACAGGATTTAAATTGGCGACATTAACAACTGCATAATCTGTTGTTATTGGAGCTATATTGTTTTGTTTGTAGGCATAAGTATAAGAAGCTGTTCCTCCACCTGGAGTAACCGTAACCTGTGAAGTTGGTGTAAAACAGTTGGCGTTTACTTGTGCTATGGTTGCTGATAAAGCAGCTGTAGGTTGTGTTATTGTAATTGATGTAGGAGCAGTACAGTCTGTAGTTTCATCTGTAAAAACAACATTGTAAGTAGCCGCCCCAAGGTTTGGCAAAGTAACTACTGTGGCTGTTTGACCTGTGATGGCCGTTCCTCCATTTACACTATAACTATAGGTTGTAAATCCGCTTACATTGTAACGTATAGCGCCTGTTGTATTTCCAAAACAATCTACATCGGTCAATTTTGTTGCTATAACTGCAATTGGCGTAACTGGATTTACAATATGTGATTCCGTATAATAACATCCATTGGCATCCGTAACTTTAAAAATATAAGTTTCTGGAGATAATCCCACAAAAACACCTGTCGTATTTGAAGTCGCTGCAGCAACTGGAAATACAATTTCGTAAGTCAAAGTCCCGACTCCATTTGTTCCATTAGCTGTCACGGTTGTTGTGGTCGCAGTACACGTTATTGGGGCGGCCGTAAAACTCAAATCCGTTGGTGGATTTAATTTTAATAAGGTACCGCCACCTGAAACAATACAACCCTTAGAATCTCTTACACCATAAGTATAAGGCTGATCCAATCCATTATCATTCAATGTTAATGTATTGACATTCGTATAACCTCCTCCATTAAAACTGTATTGATATGGTGCCGTTCCTAATGTTGCAGTTACTGTTACTATTGCCGCTTGTTTGGTGTTCGTAGTGCTGCAAGCAAATGGAGTTACTGATGATGTTGCCGCTAAACTGGCGGGCTGTGTTAGAATAACCGTTTTAGTAATAAAACATTCTTTGTTGTCTTTGATATAAAAAGTATACGTTCCATCTCCAAGACCAGTAAATAAAGAACCCGAAACATAAGTAATTCCATCTTTGCTGTAGGTATAAGGTCCTACTCCGCCTGATGGAATTATTTGTACCGATCCGTCCAAAACACCATTACAAGATGGATCAATATTGGTAGTGGTTGCCATTATTGGAACCAAAGAATTTACCGTGGCCGTGGCGGTTATGATACAGCCGTTGGCATCGGTAACTCTAAATTGGAAAGTACCGGCTACCAAAGTCGAATACACATTGGTTCCCATTGCGGCATACGTGCTTCCTCCATCTGTTGAAACTGCATATGAATACGGACTTTTTCCTCCTGCAGCTGTAACTGTAATAATTGCAGCTGGTGATGCTGAACAATCCAACTCTTTTGTAATCGCTGGCAAAACAGTTAACTGTGGATAAACGATGTAAGTTGTTGTTGCAATACATCCGCTGGCATCTTTAAGACTTAAAGTATAAGTTCCTGGAGCATTGATTGTGAAATTTGGACTCGATTGGTATCCGCTACCGATGCTGTAAGTTGGCACTCCCACGGATGTTCCTGTAATGCTAATATTAATTGGTGATCCAACATAACATTGTACGGCAGGAGTGTCAATCGTGGGTAAAGCATCACTAATTACTGTTACCGTGGTGATTGCGATACAACCTTTGGCATCTTTTACATAAACATCCCAAGTTAAATTAGTTGCCGAGTTGGTGTCAACGGTTACTACATTGCTGTTATTATAAGTTGTCGGAGCCGTAGAACCCGAAATTACTGCTGCATAACTATAATTTGCCGTTCCTCCTGAAGCAATTACCGTAATTTGTGAATCATCGTTGTTGCAGTTAACATGGGTTGCAGTTGCAGAAGATGCTACCAAAACTGGGGGTTGCGTTATTGTTATTGAAGCATTCGCAGTACAACCGGTTACCTCATCAGTAATTAAGATTGCATACGTTCCAGCAGATTGATTGGTCAGGTTGATTGTTGTTGCTGTTTGTCCCGAAATAGTTGAACCGCCATTGATACTATAACTATACGCTCCCGAAAATCCAGAAACGGTGTATTGAATTGATCCCGTATTTCCTCCATTACACAATACATCGCTCAATTTGTTTCCGATAACCGCAATTGGCGTAACCGGATTTACAACATAAGATTCTGAATAATAACATCCATTGGCATCGGTTACTTTGAAAATATAAGTATCCGGAGATAATCCCGCAAAAATACCCGTAGTATTTAAAGTCGCGGCAGCAACTGGAAACACAATTTCGTAAGTCAAAGTCCCGACTCCATTTGTTCCATTAGCTGTCACGGTTGTTGTAGTCGCCGAACACGTTATTGGGGCGGCCGTAAAACTCAAATCCGTTGGTGGATTTAATTTTAATAATGTAACGGTGCTTCCATAAATACATCCTTTGGCATCTTTTACGGAATACGAAATTGTTTGATCTGTCCCGTCGTCATTTAGGGTCAAAGTATTGGTATTGGTATAACCGCCTCCATTAAAACTGTATTGGTATGGTGCTGTTCCTGTTGTAGGAACTGCAATGGTTATTGTTGCTGATTGTTTCGTGTTGGTAGCACTACAACTAAACGCGGTTGCCGTTGCCGAAGTCACTAAAGCAGTAGGCTGTGTTAGAGTAACCGTTTTAGTAATAAAACATGCATTGCTGTCTTTGATATAAAAAGTATAAGTTCCATCTCCTAAACCTGAAAATAACGAACCCGAAACATAAGTAATTCCATCGCTGCTGTAAGTATAAGGCCCTACTCCGCCTGATGGAATTATTTGTACCGACCCATCCAAAGCGCCACTACATGAAGGGTTAACATCGATAGTGGTTGCCGTTATCGGAACCAAAGGATTTACAGTAGCCGAGGTGGTAGCGATACAGCCGTTGGCATCTTTTATTTGAAATTGATACGTACTGCCAATTGCAGTTGTATAGGTAAAAGTAGTTGCCGTTGGTTGTGCTATTATTCCCGGACCCGTTCCAGAAAGTACCGTTACCGTAAAAGGAGCCGTTCCACCAGATATGGTTCCCGTGATTACAGCATCAGAATTAGCAGTACAATCCAATTTTTTGGTAGTATTGGCCACGGCAATTAATTGAGGAGCAATGACAATACCACTTATTGTAGCTGTACAATTGTAACTGTCTGTAACCACTATGTTGTGGGTTCCCGTTCCTACATTAGTGAAAGTATTGCTGTTTTGAGACGCTGTACCATCTAAACTATAGGCAAACGGGGCTTTTCCTCCTGATGCATTTACAACTAATGAGGCTTGATTCACGCTGTCAAAACAGATGTCGGAACTGGCGTCTAAAGTAGCCGTTAAGGTTGGTGGAGCCACGACATTTATCGCAGCACCAACAGCACTAATACAGCCATTGGCATCTTGTACAAAAACAGTATAATTCCCTACAGGCACATTGGTAAACTGGGTATTTAATTGGTATGGTCGAATAACGACAACTCCTGCAGCATCCCTTAATTCGTATTGGTAAGCCAAAGTTCCTCCTGCCCCAACAGCAGTAATGGTGGCGCCTGTAGAACAAGTAGCTGCCGTAGTTACCGAAGCCGTAACCGTAAGAGGTGTTGGTGCCGTGATAATTTGAGAAAATGTTTTAACACAAGTTCCAGTTGAAGTGGCATCGTAGCGTATTTGAACAGCATAAGTGCCATTGGCCAATCCTGTAATTGTGTATGGAGAAGTCATTTGGGTAAACCAAGTTGCTCCATTATCAATAGAATATTGAAAGCCTTTTGTAGTATCAAAATTTTGAGCCGCAATTGTAATTGCCCCGTCAGAAACTCCTGAACAACTTATAGCTTTAAAACTTGTAATAGCAGCGGTAAAAGCGTTTCCTGATGCTACCACGAAATAAAAATCACTTTGTGGAATACAGGATAAAGCAGTACTTGTCGAATTATATTTAACCGAAATCGTATGATTACCCGAAGTTACTCCAACAAAAATATTTGAAGGGATATTTGTATTTGATACTCCATCTAAAAGATATTGATAACTATAATTTGCATTTGCAATAGTTGTAACTGTTACCGTACTCGTTGCAGTACCGTCACAATTAAAAACAGGATCTGTAGCCGCAATAGTCGGTTGTACAGGTCTTGGTTCAATAATTATATTTGGCATTGTGTAAATACAGCCATTAATATCTCTAATGTATAATGTATAATTCCCTGGCGCCTTATAAGCATTGCTAACCGTGGCCCATGTAGCTTGATTGTCAAAACTATATTCATATGGAGCAGTTCCTCCTTGCGGATTGGTAATGCTTATTTTTCCTTCTCCCGATGGGCCACAACCCGCTAACTCAGAAACTCCTGCAGAGGCCGATAAAGCAGTCGTTGGTTGTGTTATGGTGATTCCTTCCATAGTCCCATAACAAACAGATGTACCCAAAGTATAACGTACAATAGTGTTGTACGTTCCTGCCACTAGATTGGAAAAAGTCGAATTTGCAGCATATGTAACACCATTATCTATACTATAAGCCAGAGTATAACCATTAGTATCAGTAACATTAAAATTAATTGCACCCGTACTGTCATTGTAACATTTAATATCTGTTTTATTAACGGTATAAACTGGCGGAGGTGTTGCAGCAACCGTTATTGCAGTAGTTGCTCTACAGTTTTTACTGTCTTCAATAATTACAGTATATATTCGACCAGCAGGAAGTGGATTTGTAACTACAATTTGTGGAATAAATTGGAAATTGTCAGTCCCGTTAATATAATAGGTATACGGTGGTGTCCCTCCGACTGGATATACCGTTATTTCCCCATCCAAACATGTCAATGGTTTAGTAAGTGCTGAAGTTGCTGTTAATAAAGCAGGTTCTTTTATTTCAACATCAGTAGAATAATCACAACCATCATCAGTCCAAACCCTTACTTTATAAACACCTGGATTTAAACCCGAAAATGTATATTCACTAGCCATTATTGGTCCCACACTATTAACCAGTGTTGTCCCCTGATAAACACTATAATAATATTGTGGAAGAGCGTCATAAGCCCGTAAAATAATACTACCGCTATCTCCATTACATAAAGGTTGAATTACTTCTGCCTCTCCCATAAAATTGCGCTGTCTGATCAGTATATCAGGCACTGGGAATTTACACGGATTGGTAGCTACCCCTATCTGTTTTATATAAACCGTATGATATCCTGCGGCTACAACAGGGAAATCGGCATTAGGGAATATATTACTTGACTGGTATATTCCATTACCTCCTCCGTCTAAACTATATTCGTATCCAGCGGGAACATTTTCAACGATTATCTGCCCAACGGTAGTACAAATAATATCTTTAGTCCTAAAAGTAGGATTTAAAAGATTTTGATATACATTGAAATAAAACCGACTAAAACATCCTCCGGTATAATTTATCGTAATCCTGAATTGTCCCGAGGTATTTGCATTATAATTAGCCCCTGTTCCTACCTGACTCCAGGTACATGCATTATCTTCATTAGCACAATTTGGTATGGCTACGGCACAACTTCCCTCGTTCAATTTTTCCCAAACAATTGATAAGGCATCGGTAATCCCTGTATTGATTGAACGGATATCCCCCAAGCCGCAAAGAAAGATATTAGGTAATAATTTTCCATTATTTGGACAGGTTACTACCTGATCCGCAAAAGGGATAACGGGGTTTGTAACCGTGTTACCAAAAGGGATTACAGTAATCTCTTCAGTAATAGGCAAACATGTGGAGGTGGATGTGGAACGAACATAATAGGTTCCTGTTTGCGTCGCCGTAAACGTTTTATTGGTGCCAATAATTGGTGACCCGGTAGAACTGGTTGACCAAGAATAATTATCGTATCCGTCTGAGGCTGATAATACCACACTGGCTCCACATAGAACTACTTTTTGAGTAAATTTACAATTAGTAATGTCCACCAAAAAATTTGTAGATTGAGGGGAACCCAATTTACAGGCAGTCGAGTCAAAACTACCTTCTTCTTGAACTATTTTTGGATTAATTATACCGCTATAAGTTGCGAAGGCCTGATTCATAATTATGTTAGAACAAGCATCACTTAACAAATTACAATCTGGAACAATTTGTACATTTAATCGTATGGTATAAGTAGATCCATTGACTAATACCGAACTATTCGGGATCTTAAAAATAATTGTCCTTGTTGCTGCATTATAAGATTGTAATGTAGCGCCTCCTGCATTAGTATAATCTATGCCGGTTGCCGGATCAAAAATAATATTAGTTGGAAGTACATCTTTTATGGTAAAATTATTCACATTGTCATTACCAACACTTTGATAACTAATCTCATAGGTTAAATATTGCCCTAAAACAACATTAGCTCCACCTACATTAACCCCTGAAGTGCTCTTTACCAGTTTAGTTAAGTCTATTTTTGGTGAAATAATATCTACAGCATAAGCACTAAAAAAAACAAAAACGGGATCCGCCTGTCCTTTAGCCACTTGCAATGTAAAATCGGTTGAATTTTGATTGTTATTAATATACTCAGGCTGTGCGGACTTCACTTCTAATACGCCGGTATCATAACCCAAAGTGTTAGTTCCCGAAGGATTTCTTGGCGTCGAAACCCCATTGGTGTTTTCAATGGTAGAATTAAAGAATCTATTAGCAGATCGTAATGGAGTTGTAACCTCTTTTGTTCCAAATTCCAGTTTAGTTCCCCCTTGAGGTTTATCTCCATCTAAAGCTGCATAGGCAAATTGTAAATCTATATTACCCGATGGTGGTGTTAAAAATCCCGTAACAGGAATTTTTTCAAAATGAGACGAATATACATGACTAAATCCATCGAAGATGCTAAATGATTTCATGTGAAGACTAGGGTCTTCGTAAACCACAAAAAGAGTCCATCCGGCAGACAATCCCGTCGTGCCATTAGAACCTAAACCCGCAATAACATTAGCAACAGTATAAGTCCCTGCCAAACTTGATAATCCGCTTAACAAGTTAGTCACATTAGCGTAACAGGCATAAGGCTTATTTGCATCGGGAATTATGGGATTGACAACCGCATCATAAATCACCTCGCCGGTTATATCATTGTAAGTTGTAGCGCCGGGCAATTTCAATTTTACCTTATTGATATCGGTTCTGCTACCGCTTTGGAGTATTGCTCCCCAATACAAAGCGGCATAGGCAATTCTATAACAAGAACTGGAGCTGCCATCTTTTTGTTTTGGCACTAAAAGATCCGCACTACTGGAACTAAAAGTAGTGATATCACTATCAATATCAATATACTTCATTGCTATGTCCTGATTGGCTTTTGTGCCATCGTTGAAAGGAAGATTGTCTTTGCCCAGAATATTATTTCCTGCAACAACCATACTACCTCTAATATCAATTTTTTCTCTTATAGAAAAAGCCTTATAGGTTTGAGAGTAGGATGTTACACTCAACAATACCATTAAGAGCGCTAAAACCGTTTTAAAAAAAATAGCTTTTTTGGTCACTTTTAATAGCACATTCCTTTTTATTTTAACAACATCGCCTAAAAATCTGGTCGAAAAAGAAAAGGCAAGTTGCCCAAAGACGGTATAATTATTTGCTGAAAAAAAAGCAGCAATTAGTAGGTAGTTTTTTAATTTCATTGGGACAAAATTATAGTTCCAAGCAATGTTGCCTGAAGGTTTTTATTAATTTAAACTCACTCTCAGGGGCATGAAGGTCAATTTAAAATTGCATAAAACTGGTCTTATTTTTTTAAAAAAAAATAATTATTACTATTTTTCCATAACGGATTTTTATTTATTAATTTTCAATTTTAGCTATAGACATCTTACTATTATAAGGCTTATTCCCTTTTGCTTGTAATGCTTTTTTTGCTTGTTCTATAGTATCAAATTTGTCGTAGTAAATAAAATATTTACTTGTATTGATATCATAAAAGAAATCTATATTTGATTGGCCCGCTGCTACTGATTTTGTTAAAAAATCATCTCTTTTAGCAACATCATTATGGACCGCAACTACTAAATAATAGCCACTTTCGACATTTTTAATATTTTTTAGAATTTGCATATTAGACTGCTCATCACCATAATCAAAATCTTCCGCCTTTAAAGGAATTGCGCTAAAAGGGGTTTTCTCTTTTATTCGGCTTAATGTCGCTTTATCTTTCAAATACCTACTTTGATCATTCTCAAAACCTGCACGTTTAATTCTTCTCTTTTTCTCAATTTCGGTCTCAGCCTTAATTTTTTCTAATGAAGAAATTAAATTCATATTTGCCTGTATTACTTTTAATTGTTCTGCTTTTAGTGATTCTATTGTTTTTAAATAATACTGATTTGTTGCATCATTTTTATTAGGCACTTTTTGGATTCTTTCTTTGTATAAGTTATCTAACGCAATAATCTTTTCATTTTGAGTTTTGTTTACCACAGCTATTTCTAGTTTTAAAGCTTCTAATGCACTGTTTTCAGCAGACACACTTTTGAACGGTTTTGGCTCACTTAAAATACCTTTATCACTTAAATCATTTTCCTCTTTTAAATCTTTAAGGTCTTTTTCTTTACTAGCGACCGTTGCATCGAGTCGCGTCAATAATTGCTGTTGTGTGTTCTTAGAATCTTCAACTAATTTGGCCAAATTATCCATAGATTTAATGTCCGAATCCTTAGCTGTAGCAGCTAATTTCGCTTGTATGTCAGCATCTGCTTTGGCTTTAGCATCAGCGGCTAATTTTGCTTGCATGTCAGCATCTGCTTTGGCTTTAACATCAGCGGCTAATTTTGCCTGAGCAAGCGCATCGGCTTTAGCTTTACCATCCGAAACTAATTTTGTTTGGGCAAGCGCATCGGCTTTGGCTTTAGCATCTGCAACTAATTTTTCCTGAGCAAGCGCATCGGCTTTAGCTTTGGCATCCGCAGCTAATTTTGCTTGCGCTAGAGCATCGGCTTTAACTTTGGCGTCTGCAACTAATTTTGCTTGCACGTCAGCATCTGCTTTGGCTTTCGTATCAGCGGCTAATTTTTCTTGGGCAAGTACATCGGCTTTGGCTTTAGCAGCAGCAACTAATTTTGCTTGAGTAAGCGCATCGGCTTTGGCTTTAGCAGCAGCTAATTTTGTTTGGGCAAGCGCATCGGCTTTGGCTTTAGCATCTGCAACTAATTTTTCCTGAGCAAGCGCATCGGCTTTAGCTTTAGCAGCAGCAACTAATTTTGCTTGCATGTCAGCATCTGCTTTGACTTTGGCGTCCGAAGCTAATTTTGCTTGAGTAAGCGCATCGGCTTTGGCTTTAGCAGCAGCTAATTTTGCTTTGGCATCCGCAGCTAATTTTGCCTGAGCAAGGGCATCGGCTTTGGGTTTAGAAGTAGGATCCAACTTGGCTTTAGCCTCTGTTACCGGTTTGGCTATCACCTGAAGATTAGTTGTAAGTTTGGCTTTGGCAGCAGCATCGGCAATTAATTTGGCTTTGATAGCTGCAGCATCCACATGTTTGGCAGAGGCTGCAGCATCCAACTTGGCTTTGTTATCAGCTGCTAGTTTAGCTCTTGCTTCGGCAATTTCTTTCAGTTTAAACAATCGGATTTCTTCTTTCTCAGCAATCATGGCAAGTTTAAGTTCCTTCAATCTTTGAGCATCAATTGGGGATAAAATCGCTGATTCTTTTGGTGCTACAGAACGTGATTTTCTCGCTTCGACAGGAGTAATAATAGAACCCTCTTCCTCATCATCACCATAATAGTAGGAATTACTTTTAAATTTATAAGCAAAAACTATTTCATGAGAAGAACCAAAATTAGATAGATTGCCAGTCGCTTTTTCGAAATTATACTCAATAGAAATTTTTGGGGTAATATTCATCCCTATTCCTCCAGACATTCCATATACAGTATTATACCCTGCTTGCGCCCATACTCCTTTTGGAATGGCGAACATCATTAAACCTGAAAGGATAGTTTTGTCTTTCTTGAACTCTGTCTTAAGTAAGGCAGAAAATTTACTTTTATCAAAAAAACCATACGTGTCTAAATATCCCGTATGCATTATGTGGGCCTCGATGCTTTTTTCGGGATCGTCTTCAATTATCTTAGAAGTTTTAAGATTATACAAGATCAAATTATTTACGGATAGGCCAAAATCAAGAAAAGCGGTTCCATAGTTTATACCGGGATTAACCATAATTAAAGAATTTGAAGGTATATTTTCTAATGATGGATCTGAATAATTTGTGATAACCTTGGATTTATTTAAGCCACTTTTATAGAATCCTACATTCATTCCAAAAGTTAAATTACTGTCTTCTTGAAGTATAACATTATGAGCTAAATTTGCAACAGCACCAAAGGTGGTTAAAACGCCATAATTTTGCTGGAATAATCCAATTGAGATTCCTTCATTCTCTCTAAACCTTCCGGAATAGCTCGCTAAATAAGTCTGCGGAGCATCATCAAACTGAACCCATTGCCTTTTATTATAAAAACTGATATTTGTAGTCTGCTCTCTTACAAAACTAAAGGTTGGATTTATAAGGAATTTATTAAACTTCAAAGAATTTCTGATAGGTAATGAAAACGAAACAACTCCGTCCTCATGCTCTTGAGAATAGAGTATTTGAAGTGTACCGTAAAAAAAAACTATGAATAGTAACGCTTTCCTCATATTATTTTAATACCGTTATTGAACCCTTTTTTACTTTTTTGTCTTGGGTGGTTATTATGTAATAATACACTTGATTGACATTTTTAAAATCCAATTTGTTTTCGGGCCAATTATTTTGATAATCATTTGTTTTAAGCACTATTTCTCCCTGCGAACTAAACAATAGCACTTCAGTATTTGTTCCGCTTACGTATTCTTGAGGAATAATCCAGGTGTCATTTATACCATCGTCGTTAGGACTTATTAAATTTGGTATGTTTACAACATCCGGAAATGAATTGGGATCAACTGTAGTGTTTACCGTAAAAGGAAATTCACTTGAAGTACCGCATCCAGTAGTTTGAGTAATTACTACCTTATAACTTCCTATACTTTTCACATCATAAGTATTTCCTGTGGCATCTGGAATAATAGTTCCATTGAGATACCATTTATAATCAGGATTCGAAGCTGATGTGGTTACAATTACTGCTAGAGTTTCTTCCAGCGAAATAGTATTTGTATCTGGAACGTTGATACTGCTGGTGAATTGATAATTTTGTAAATTGATAGCAGCATTAGCCACACAACTACCAAAATTGACAGCTACAGAATAGGCCCCTATCTGATTAGTTGCATAAGTTTGGCTTGTTGCTCCTGATATAGCCACATTATTTTTATACCATTGGTAACTATTTCCTGCTGATGTCGTCAATGTCGTAGCACCTGCACTTGAACAAAAAGGATTCCCAAGGCTGGAAGTTATTGTGGTTGCAGCCGAAGAAGTTGCCGCATTTACGGTTACCCTGTTGGAATAGGAATCTGAAGTACAAGAACCATAATTAGTCTCAACATAATATTTTCCGGGTTGGTTCACGCTTAAACTTTGCCCTGTAGCTATAGGAGTTAAACCCGGTTCCTTAAACCAATTATAGGTTAATGAAGGGTATTTTAATGGGGAATCGTTTGATCCTGTGCCGGGATTATCTATCGTTAAAACATAACTCCCACCAGAACAATAAGTAGCGGTCGAAACAAAATTGTTAATGGAAAACGGAGTATCCTGAGCTTTATAATAGGCCGAAAAAGCAGAAGAATTAGGACTCGTGGACGCTGGACTTGTGCTTTTAATTCTCAGTCTATATTTTTCTCCGGCAGTTGTAGTTGGCACCGGAAAAGTTAAAGTTGCAGGAGAAACTGTAACAGTACCCGCGCCAGAGGTAAAAACGACAGTGGGACCGGTAAAGCTTCCGTTTGGATCTGATAATTCTACTATAAATTGATTTGTCGAATTCAAACCCGAAACTGGTGAGAAAGAAAAAGTTACGTTAAAAGTATTAAACGAGGAATTAGCACAAATTTGACTAAATGATAAACTAGGAGTCCCTATAACTATCTGAGCATTACCATTATTAGTTAAAGGCAAAACCAAAAATAAAAAATAAAAAAAATATTTATTTACAATAGTAGTCATTCCGCATGTATTCTTTATTTAATAGCATTCATAAACATAATAACTAATAGTCCCTCATTATTTAAACTTTTGTTTGAGATAAATCACTCAAAAACAGTAGTTGTTTTAATGATTGCTTAATGCGGTTATTTTAGCAATTCGCAATCTAAAGTCAGGCTTTTTTTCATTTATGAGGTCAATAAATGTTTCCTTATTATCACTTTGAGAATACACATTAGAAAACGCACTATTGCCGTACCAATTCTCTAAATCTTCGTTATTAGAATTATATTCTGTAAAAATATTCCCTTTGCAAAAATTAAAATACATTGCTTCAAATTTTATTTTTTTTAAATTCTCACCGTTAATTTCAATTTTATTATTCAACAATACTGCGGGGTTAAAACCAGAAATAACACTTCTTTTAAAATCGATATTAGCATTTTCCGCAATATATACGGCTTCCTTAACTAAGCCCGATTGAATATCAGCACTTATATTTTCGCTGTTATTAATCAATGTTAAATTGGTTGCAGTAACCAATGTTTGTTTTTTATTAAAATCAACTTCTTCTTTTTTATCATAAGAAGCAACATCTATACATCGAGAGCCTGTATTGCTTGTTAAATAAGAAGAACGAATTGCTAACGAATTGTCAATTCGGCATTGTGTTCCAAAATTAAATTTATAATCATCACTACTTGATTTAAAAGAAACCAATTTATTCAAATAAAGTTCACCGCCAAATATTTCAAAGGAATCACCCGCAGAATAACTTATCATTATGTTTTCTAATGTTGTTTTGTTACCTACACCCGCTAATAATAACGCATTGAAGTTACCTAAACCTTTAATTTTTTTTCCAGCAAATTCTATTCTTACAAATTTTAAAACACCCGAATTACTACCTGCGTTAGTACCTCCGTAAGAAGTCAAAGAATTATCTAAACCAAAATTTATAGCTGAAACATTTCCAAATTTATTCGTTGGTGCATCCCCCAATAGAACTATCCCTCCCCAATCTCCTGCTTTTTTTACACTTCTGTTAGAAGTAAAAACGATTGGGTCCGTCTCTAAACCTTCGGCAATAAGAGTAGCGCCTCTAGTAATAATAAGAGTAGCGCTAGATTCAAAATCCCCAATTATTACAGTCCCTGGCTCTATGGTTAGAGTCGCATTATTTGTCACGTAAACATTTCCCTGTAATAAGTAAATATTTTTCTTGTACAATTTTGTGTTAACAGTAATATTACCTGACAATATTTGATTTGCTTCACCATAATCAGTTTTGTTAGGTTTAAATTCTGTCCAATTATTTAACCAGTTACTAGAACCCGTTATCCCTTTTTCTTGCTGTGCACTTACTCCACAAACCACTAAAAAGAACATCCATATACTTTGAGTAAAGTTTTTCATGATTAAAAGATTTAAATATTGATACTTAGAAAGTATTTGAATTAATAAAATTAAAAAGACACGTTATGAGTTATTCGAACTACTCTGAATACACGATAGCTAGTCTAAAAAAGATTAATATTCTATTATCGCGGCAATATTCTAAATCACTTGTGAATGAACATTAAAAAGGAATTAAAGTAATCCTTACATATCATTGAATTCATGTAATGATTTCAATGTGTTTTCATAAAATAGAATTGCTGCCACTAAATTATCTGTATCTGAATAAGGCACCATTCTCCTTTGAAACGCAACTGTTACATCAAGAAAACTTGTAGTACTTTCGACTTGATCAGCTAATGTTTTTCTATTATCCGCATCATTTGGAATTCCCAGATCAGTCATAGTAACTCCTGGTTTAGTAGCCAAAGCAATGTAGGGTAATGTTTTTACCAGAACTTTTATACGCTCAATATAAAGTTCTAATAATTCTCCTTTTTTCATCCCTTGTAACTCTTTTTGGTCATGGTATTTTTTTATTAAAGCATTTATGCTAATAATACTTTTAGGAGCATTTTTATCTTGTGCTGAAACCACGCCTGTCGCTAACAAAAAAAACACACTAAAAAAAATAATTTTCCCTTTCATAATTTAAATTTACCAGTTAATTTATCAAACAAAAATATACAATAAAACTCAAAATGCAATTTACCAATATTTTTTTTGATTACAAAAGATTACAAAATGTAAAAAAAAACGTATTATAACGAACAAATTTACGTTTCATCGGATAGATGGATTTTTCATTACACAAGTTGATATTATTGGGTTTAACACTTTCCAACTGTATAATAAAAGCTTTTAAAAAGAAAATTTAATTTTCTCAAACTAATTTTTCATTTATTAATATTTAACCTACACTTCAACAGAGTGACATTGTTAAATTCTCATAAATACCCCTCTTTTTTATCCTTTTTAAGCTTTTTTTTTCCTAAAAAAGTTAAATTTTAACCTTAAAAAAGGCACTTACATAATGTCATTTGTAACATTACTTTTCCTGAAACTTTGCATCCTAAAATTTTAGACTAAACCATTTTCTTATATCTTTGCTTCATGCAATTTTCAGAAATTTTAGGACAAGAACACATTAAAAGTCATTTGACAAAAAGTGCGGATTTGGGCAGAATTCCCCATGCACAATTATTTGTTGGTCCTGAGGGAAGTGGTACTTTGCCCATGGCGATTGCTTATGCACAATACATTATCTGCAGCAATCAAAACTCAGAAAACTCGGGTTTAAACGAAGCTTGCAACATCAAATTCCAAAAAACCTCCCATCCGGATTTACATTTTATTTACCCAACCGTAAGTACCGAAGATGTAAAAACAAAACCAAAAAGCATCGATTTTATCACGGAATGGCGGGAGTTTTTAAACCAAAATCCGTACGGGAGTTTGTTCGACTGGTACCAATTGTTAGGTGTTAAAAATAAACAAGGAGAAATAAGGGTAGATGATGCTCAGGAAATCTTGAAATCACTCGCTTTAAAATCCTATGAAGGAGGATACAAAATAATGATTATTTGGATGGCCGATAAATTGAATATTGCCGCTTCCAATAAATTATTAAAACTCCTCGAAGAACCTACGGACAGAACCGTTTTTATCTTGATTTCAGAAAATGAAGAAGATATAATCCAAACCATTCGTTCCCGATGCCAGGCCTTGCATTTTAATGGTTTGAGCGAAAAAGTCATCTCAGAAACTTTAATTTCAAGAGAAAATATAGAATCTAAAACAGCTATAAAAATAGCGCATCAAGCACAAGGAAATTATAACAAAGCACTGCAGTTATTACGACCGGACAGTGAATCCGTTTTTTTTGAAAAATGGTTTGTTGACTGGGTTCGAGCCGCTTTTAGAGCCAAAGGAAATGCAGCGGCCATACAGGATTTGATTCAATGGAGCGAACAAATTGCCAGTTTAGGAAGGGAAACCCAAAAGAAATTTTTACACTTTTGTATCGATATGTTCCGTCAGGCCATGTTGTTGAATTATCAAACCCCAAGTTTGGTTTATATGGAACCGCAAGTGGAGAAATTCAAACTGGAGAATTTTGCGCCTTTTGTAAATGGCAACAATATAAATGATATTTTTAAAGAGCTTTCGGATGCGATGTATCATATTGAACGCAACGGAAATGCTAAAATTATTTTAACCGATTTATCTATAAAACTAACCCGTTTAATTCACAAAAAATAAAAAAAATGAACAATATTACTTCTATTTTAATTTTGATTTTTCTGGCGATTACTTTTCTGCAATCCGGTTATGACAAGCTCTTTTATTGGAAAGATAATGTAGAATGGTTAAAAGGTCATTTTGCTAAAACACAATTAAAAAATCAGGTGCCTCTCGCTTTACTGAATATTTTAATTTTAGAATTAATCTCTGGTATTTTATGCGTTGTTGGTTGCATTGAATTATTCGTAAATAATGGCAGAATATTCGGTTTTTACGGAGCAGTTTTCTCCTGTATTACTTTATTGATGTTGCTTTTCGGCCAAAGATTGGCCAAAGATTATGATGGAGCCAGAACCATTGTTATCTATTTTATACCCGCTATATTGGCCGTTTATTGGTTAAACTAAACCAACACTATTAAAAAAACAATTACTTTTTATACAAAAAAATGAGTCCAAAACATCCTTCAGAATCCCTGACGATATTAACCGATTTGGTTTTACCGAGCGAAACCAATCCTTTGAATAATCTTTTTGGTGGCGAATTGTTAGCCAGAATGGATCGCGCAGCGAGTATTGCAGCCGGAAGACATTCCCGAAGAATAACTGTGACTGCATCCGTAAATCACGTGGCGTTTAACAGAGCTATTCCACTGGGAAGTGTGGTAAATGTGGAGGCCAAAGTCTCCAGAGCTTTCAAAAGTTCAATGGAAATATTTATTGATGTTTGGGTAGAAGACAGACAATCAGGAAACCGTACCAAAGCCAATGAAGCCATTTATACTTTTGTAGCCGTTGATGATACCGGAAGACCTGTTGAAGTGCCCCAAATAGTCCCAGAAACTGATCTGGAAAAACAACGTTTTGATGCAGCATTACGACGCAAACAGCTGAGTTTAGTTTTAGCCGGGAAAATGAACCCTCACGACGCTACAGAATTGAAGGCATTGTTTCAATAATAATCTTAATATTAGCTTGTTATTTTTTATTAAAATTTAGATTTGAAAATATTCTTGAAAGAGAAAATTTACATTGAAAAAAGAAGTATTTTTACGAAAATAAATATGTCTTACATAAACGAAATTTTCAGGATAATTAGTCACCCTGTCAGTTTCTTACAGTTATAAAATAATACAAATAGATGAAAGAAAAGGTAAAAGAGAAGATGAGTACAGAAAAAGAATCCAAATTAAAAGCGCTACAACTTACGCTTGACAAACTAGACAAAACATACGGAAAAGGAACCGTAATGAAAATGGGGGATAAAGCCATTGAGGAAGTAGAAACTATTTCTTCCGGGTCTTTAGGAATCGATTTGGCATTAGGGGTTGGAGGATATCCAAGAGGAAGAATCATTGAAATATACGGTCCAGAATCGTCTGGAAAAACAACTTTGACGCTTCATGCCATTGCTGAGGCTCAAAAAGCGGGTGGAATTGCTGCTTTTATTGATGCGGAACATGCTTTCGATAGAAATTATGCAGAGAAATTAGGCGTAGATATCGAAAACCTAATCATTTCTCAACCTGATAATGGAGAACAAGCTCTAGAAATTGCTGAAAACCTGATTCGTTCAGGTGCAATTGACATTGTTGTTATTGACTCAGTTGCTGCTTTGACTCCAAAAAGTGAAATTGAAGGGGAAATGGGAGATTCTAAAATGGGTCTTCATGCGCGTTTGATGTCTCAGGCATTGCGTAAATTAACAGGAACCATCAGTAAAACGCATTGTACCGTTTTCTTTATTAACCAGTTAAGAGAGAAAATTGGAGTAATGTTCGGTAATCCTGAAACTACAACGGGAGGAAATGCATTGAAGTTTTATGCTTCGGTTCGTTTAGACATCCGTCGTTCAACCCAAATAAAAGATGGTGATAATGTACTTGGAAACAGAACCAAAGTAAAAGTGGTGAAAAACAAAGTCGCTCCGCCATTTAAAATTGCTGAATTTGACATCATGTATGGTGAAGGAATTTCAAAAACAGGAGAAATTTTAGATCTTGCAGTAGAATTTGAAATCATCAAAAAAGCGGGATCTTGGTTCAGTTATGGTGAAACTAAATTAGGTCAAGGCCGTGATGCTGTTAAGTCTTTGATAAAAGACAATCCGGAATTAGCGGATGAATTAGAAGAAAAAATTAAAGCCAGAATAAAAGAATTAGCAGAAGCATAAAAACTAAAACCCGAAATTATTCGGGTTTTTTTTATTTTTACACGCAACCTTTTTCAAAAATTTATATCTTTTAAAAAACAACCTCAACCTCAATTTGATGAAGCTGATTAGTATAAATTTATAAAATGAAAAAAATGAAGAAATTTGCCCTTTTTATCCTACTAATTACAACTCTGATAGGATGTACCATTGGTGATGACAATCGAGATTCCTTTACCTATGAAGTCCTTCCTGTTGATAGTTATACCTTACCCGATAAATTTG
Organism: Flavobacterium esculini; assembly: GCF_048284325.1. Taxonomy (NCBI): domain Bacteria; kingdom Pseudomonadati; phylum Bacteroidota; class Flavobacteriia; order Flavobacteriales; family Flavobacteriaceae; genus Flavobacterium; species Flavobacterium esculini. The sequence continues at coordinate 255,517 of NZ_JBLVPI010000001.1, forward strand.
CATTGGGAAATACCTATGAAATAAAATTAAAATACACAAAACCTTCTTCATGCCATTCTTTTCAAGGTATTTATTACAGTAAAAACCTAAATACACGAACCGTAGCCATTCAAACAAGTATAAACAATAACCAAGTTTGTATACAATCCATCCCAGAACCTTCAGAAGCTTCTTTTAATTTTTACGTAACAAACACCGGTTCCTATATTTTCAAATTTTACAAAGGAAAAGATGCCGCTGGTACAGACCTTTTTGAAGAAGTAGAAGTTCCTGTAGTCAACTAACAAATAGAATAAATTCTGTGGGATTAGATCAAATAATTAATGACTGTAAAAAAAGTTGCTCCAAAGCTCAAGAACAATTGTATCAATTGTTTTCTAAAAAGTTTTTTGGGGTATGCTTGAAGTATTCCAGTAATTATGCTGATGCCCAGGACAATTTACAAGATGGTTTTTTAATTATTTTCAGAAAAATAGACCAGTTTAGCGGCAAAGGATCTTTTGAAGGCTGGGCCAAAAGAATAATGATAAACAATGCACTCCAAAAATACAAAGGTGTCCGGTATATGGAGGTTATCAATGAAAATATTCCAGATACAGCTATTGAAATTGACGACGAGAATATCCCAATTGAATATTTAATGCGAATCATCCAAGAATTACCTGATCAATATAGATTAGTCTTCAGCCTGTACGTTCTCGATGGTTATTCTCATAAAGAGGTTGCAGAAATGCTTAAAATAACAACAGGAACCACAAAATCCAATCTTGCCAGGGCACGGTTGATTTTAAAAGAGAAAATAGAAGCACATACAAGAATTGAAATAAAGTCATTGGCAAAATGAACGACAAAAAAAATATAGACCGACTGTTTCAAGAAAGATTTAAAGATTTTGAAGCAGAACCAAACGATCAAGTTTGGATAAACATAGAAACGGCTTTAAAGAAAAAGGAAAAAAAACGAAAAATAATTCCGTTTTGGATGCGATTTTCAGGAATTGCCGCTGCCTTTATTTTAGGCTTATTTGCTTTAAAAATGGTCTTCAAAACGAATACTGAAACTAAAAACAGTATCGTTTTAGACACCAAAACTTTAGACAAAAAATCCAATCAAAACAAGTTACTTCCAAATAAAATTGAAAAAGAGAGAAAACCATACGAGATAAAAAATAGTCAACAAATAGTAATAACTAACCCCAAAATCGTTATCAACCATGAAAAAGAAACTACAATTTTTACTCCATCAAAAACCATTGCTCACAAAAAGAAAAATCAAAATAATACTAACCTTTATTTCTCAAAAAATCATCCACCGCTAAAACAAACTAAAGCTGAGATCGATTACAGCTCATTAATTACAGATAAAAAAAGTACTACAAACCCAAACACGTTTGAGAACATTCAAAATCAAGTTTTAGAAAAAAAAGTACTACAAGCGAATGAGGAAGCTAAAACTGTGGTAAGCGAATCTAAAAAACAGCCTTCAATTATTCCGGAATCTCCAAACGAATTAGAGGAAATTCTAAAAAAGAAAGCACCCGAAAAACAAACTGTAGTTCTTAATAACAACAAATGGCAAATTGTACCTAATGTAGGCGCAGTGTATCTGAACTCAAATTCAGTTGGATCGGCTATTGACCCTCAATTCTCAAAAAACCAAAAAACGGCCGATAACAGCCTAAGTTTTGGTATTGGGGTAAATTATGCTGTTTCGAAAAAAATTATCTTACGATCCGGAATTAACAAGCTTACATTAGGATACAACACTAATAACGTTGTCTATTCCGCAGGATTATCAAACAAGAGTTTGGCGTATATTAATTATAGTTCAAACCAATTAATCGAAATTAAAACCGAAACTGCCCTTAACACACTAATCTCTTTTGAAAAAGGCCTACAAAAAACAAATACTGGTTCACTAAATCAAAAAATGGGCTATTATGAAGTACCGCTCGAACTTTCATATGCGCTTTTAAACAAGAAATTTGGTATTAACGTAATTGGAGGAATTAGTACATTATTTTTAAATCAGAATAAAATATCATTAGTTTCCTCTAACACTAATGTAAAATTAGGAGAAGCTACAAATTTGAACGAAATCCATTTTAGTACTAATGTTGGATTGGGATTTAAGTACCAATTGGTAAAGTCTTTTCAAATTAATTTTGAACCCATGGTAAAGTATCAATTGAATACCTATTCCAAAGACTATGGAGATTATAAACCAATTTTTATTGGACTGTATTCCGGGATTATTTATAATTTTTAATGGAATCAAAAGCGATTAATTGGGTATGGATTATTTCTCGTACTTCCTCGCGAATTTCTTTTCTATCCAATCCCGTTTTGCCTAAAGTGTCCACATGCGAATGAACTTTTACTCGCATAAGCCCCGGACTTCCACTGAAAAAGGTATAGGAAAATCTTTTTTTATTGTCTGCAAAAGTAATAGGGACAATGGGAATTTCATGATCAATTGCCAATCTAAAAGCACCATCTTTAAAAGAGTCTAACAAAACGGATTCATCATCCGGAATGCCACCTTCAGGAAAAATACAAATACTTAATCCTTGATTTATCCTTTTTTGTGCCCGATTAAAAACTTCCATTTTACTTTTAGAACAACTTCTATCCACCAAAATACAGGTTCTTTTGTAGAAAAATCCAAACAAAGGAATTCTTGACAATTCTTTTTTGCCTACAAAAACAAAAGGGTTTTTAATTGTGGCAAGCATCAGCATAATATCGGCCATTGAGGTATGATTGGCAACAATCATATAACTTTTATGAGATTCTAATGCTTGGTTTTTATCTATTTTATAATAAAAACCCATTCCAAAAAGAATGAATTTTGCCCAAATTCGAGCCATCTTAAAAAAATAGGGATACCCGCTTTCCGTCAAGATTGATAATACTAAAAAAGGAAACATTACAATTATGGGAATAGCCATCAAAACATAAAACCACACACGCCATAACGACCAAAAAATAATTTTCATTCCTCTCATAAGTTCAAAAATAAGGAATCATATGATACTATTATTAAAAAAATTAAATTTGAAAACTATTTAATACTGTAAAAACTTAAAAAACCTTGTGAACTTTGCGAAAAACTTTGCAACCTTTGCGGTAAATAAAATCATAATGGCAAAAATACTTACAGGTGTTCAAAGCACAGGAACACCACATTTAGGCAACTTACTTGGCGCAATCATTCCAGCAATAGCATTATCTGATAATCCGGAAAACGAATCGTTCCTTTTCATTGCCGATTTACATTCGATAACACAAATAAAAAACGGAGAAACTTTAAGAGCAAATACCTACAGCACGGCTGCCGCTTGGTTGGCTTGTGGATTAAATGTAGACAAAGTAGTTTTCTACAGACAATCAGATGTGCCCCAAACAGCCGAGTTATCTTGGTATTTAAGTTGTTTTTTTCCTTTTCAACGCTTGACATTAGCGCATTCTTTCAAAGACAAAGCCGACAGGCTGGAAGATGTAAACGCTGGTTTGTTTTCCTATCCAATGTTGATGGCTGCTGATATTTTATTATACGACGCCGAGTTTGTTCCCGTAGGAAAAGATCAATTGCAACACCTTGAAATTACACGCGATGTAGCGTCTCGTTTCAACCACCAGATGGGAGAAACTTTTGTAATTCCTGAAGCCAAAATTCAAGAAGACAGCATGCTTATTCCTGGAACAAATGGTGGAAAAATGAGTAAATCTGCCAATAATATTATCAATATTTTCTTGGATGACAAAGCCTTGCGCAAACAAGTGATGAGCATTGAAACCGACAGTACACCACTTGAAGAACCTAAGAATCCAGATACGTGTAATGCTTTTGCTATTTATTCTTTATTAGCAAATGAAGAACAACTTGCCATTATGAAAGCCAATTATTTGGGCGGAAATTACGGTTACGGTCATGCCAAACAAGCCTTATTTGAATTGATAACAGAAACATTCAAAACCGAAAGAGAAAAATACAATTACTACATCAACAATCTCCCTGAAGTAGACGCTTTACTCAAAAAAGGAGCCGAAAAAGCAGCAGTTGTTGCCAGTGGTGTTTTGAGTAGAGTGAGAGAAAAACTAGGGTTTGAGTAAAATCAGATGAAAAACACACTTAAATTTTTTGCATTATTATTCATTTTAATAAACAGCAGTTGCAAACCACAAATGGTGCAAACAACTAAAGATGCTTATTTATTAAAAACAAATGAGCAACAATTTATTAATAAACCGTTAAATGATTTGCTGAAGGAAATCAAACCCGAAATAAAAACGGGTTATGGAACCAATGAAGAAGGATTACAATATTTCGCTTTTAGATTTAGAACGCCTGAACAATGGAAAAAGAATCAGGGAGTCTGGGAAGATCATGTGGCACTATACGTATATGTAAAAGACCCAATAGATTGGCAATATGAAAAAAGACCTAAAGGAAAAGAAACTGTTTGGACTAAAGAAGATGCTGAAAAATATGGAAAACTTATTATAACCAGAATAAAAGTAATTAATAAACCTAAAGAATAAAAAATATAAAAAAGCAGTTTCATGTCCTTGAGACTACTTTTTTATATTGCCTCAAACAATTTCCCCGGCAACGGCCGAATCACACCTTTGAGTTCCATGTTCAACAGCATTCCTGAAATTTTATAAATAGGAAAATCACACCGCAAGGCAATAATATCCATTAATTCTTTTCCGGTTTTTAAAAGGTAATCATACACTTTTTGTTCGTCGTCTTCTAAAGTCACAAACAATTGTTTTTGTACCGGTTTTTTGTCATTGCGAGTTTCCGAAGCAATCCCTTCCAAGTCCCAATTCAAGATATAAATTAAATCGGCGGCGCTGGTGAGCACATTTGCTTTTTGGGTTTTTATCAGATTATTGCAACCTTGGCTGTATTTATCGGTAACACGACCCGGAACGGCAAAAACATCACGGTTATAATCATTCGCCATATTTGCCGTGATTAATGAACCGCCTCTATCGGCTGATTCTATCACGATAGTCGCCTCAGACATTCCTGCAACGATTCTGTTTCTTCGAACAAAATTTTCTTTGTCAGGATTCGAGGAACTCCAAAACTCGGTCATGAAACCACCGTTTTGTTCTACTTTGGCGACGTACTTTTTATGGGGTTTAGGATAAATTTGGTTCAAACCATGCGCCACAACTCCTATCGTTTGTAAATTATGTTCCATTGCCAGTTGATGCGCAACAATATCCACCCCATAAGCAAAACCACTTACAATGATGGGATCGAGCGGTGCCAAATCTTCTATCAGTTTTCTGCAAAATTCTATCCCATAAGAAGTGATTTGACGCGTCCCCACAATGCTGATTATTTTTTTATTTTTTAAGTTGATATTCCCTGAGGTAAATAATAAAAGCGGGCCATCGACACAATGTTTCAACCGTTCCGGATATCCTTCATCTTGAAAATAAGCGACATTAATCTCATTCGATTTTATGTATTGAAGCTCATGATTCGCTTTTTCAAAAACTGATTTGTCTTTTATATTTTTCAGTAACATAGAACCCACACCATCAATGCCGGCGAGTTGTCCTGTCTTTGTATGGAAGACTTCTTCGGCACTTCCGCAATGTGTAATCAGTTTTTTGGCCATAATATCGCCCACGCCTTCTACTCTTTGCAATGCCAATAAATAAAATAAATCTTGTTCTAACATAGTTTTTATTTGTTTGGTTGTTTAACCATATTGTCCCCTAGACGATTAAACTAATAAACATTTTGCCGATTAAACGATTTAACAAATAAACGATTAACCATTTGAAATTGAAAGCGGATTGTTAATAAAAATTGTGAATAAAATTTTGATAACTATTTTCGTTGTATAACTTTGTAAATATGAAAATCGAACTATACATCGCACAGCTTTTATACCGTTATCAATGTGTAACCGTTCCGGGATTCGGAGCTTTTTTGACCGAAACTCAATCGGCTCAACTCAACGAAAGCACGAATTCATTTTCTCCTCCAAAAAAAATAATTTCTTTTAATGCTAATCTAAAGAATAATGATGGCTTATTAGCGAATCATATTGCTCAAGCTGAAAAAACATCTTATGAATATGCCGTAAGTGCTATTCAGTATGAAGTTTTTACTTGGAAAAAAGCATTAGAAGAAAACAACCTGTCTATAAAAAACATAGGCGATCTTTCTTTGAATGCCGATAATAATTTGGTTTTCAAACCTTACAATCAAACTAATTATTTGTCAAGTTCTTTCGGTTTAGCTCCTTTCGTGTCTCCTCTTGTAAAAAGAGAACTCTTCGAAAAAGAGTTGGAAGCAATCGAAGAAAAAGAAACAATTCAATTGGTTCCTGAAACAAGAACAGCAAGTCCATATTTGAAATATGCCGCGATTTTTGTATTAGGATTAGGTCTTACCGGAAGTGTTGGTTATTCTATTTACCAAAACCAAATCGCCTCAGAAACAATGCTTGTTGAAACTGCTGTTCAAAAACAAGTACAAAATAAAATTCAGGAAGCTACTTTCTTTATCAAAAGTCCAGTTCCAGCTGTAACATTATCAGTTAAATCAGCCGTTAAGGAGGTAAAAATGCCGTATCACATTATGGCTGGGGTTTATAGAGAAGAAAAAAATGCAGATAAAACCTTTAATCAATTAATACATTTAGGATACAACGCACGTCGCATTGCTCCTAATAAACATGGATTGTTTCCTGTACTTTACGGAAGCTATTCTACTTTTGCAGAAGCGCAAAAAGCACAATCTGAAATTCAGAAAAAGCACAATCCAGAAGCTTGGATATTAATTCAATCCTTATAAATACAAAAAAACCTATTCAAATCGAATAGGTTTTTTTGTAAATACTTAATTCAAACTCGCTTTAAACATTTTCAGTTCGTCCCACGTAAATTTCTCGCCTACTTGTTCTTTCAAATTATTCAAAGATTCCTCTTTATAGCCTCTAAAAGCTTCTGCAAGTTCCCGTAGCTTATCTTCAGGTAAAACATCGGTAATGGCAATGGTCCCTGCTTGAATAAGCCGCACTAAATGCCCGTCGATAGTTTGTATGGTCAGTTTTCTGATGGCAGCGATTTCTGCAACCGAATTCTTCTCCAGCCACAATTCATAGGTTTCCTGAACGGTAGATTTCTTAGTTTCTTTTTTATCTGATTTCTTTTTTGAAGTGTAACGCTCAATATCTTTATCATCATCAATCAAAGTGATATTTAATTTCTTGAATTGATTTTGAATCGCTTCCGTTTTTCGGCTGATGTAGTTTTTAATTTCTGACGAAGTCAATTTCTCTTTAGAGATGGTTTCACCTGCAACAACGGTTTCTATCAATAATTTGGCTTTCATTAATCGCAAAACGGCTTTGGACTGCAATTCTTCCAAAACGATTAATTCATCATAAAAAGCTTTTACTTTCTTGATGCGCTTTACTTCTTCCAGTTTCCAAAGGATTTCAAAAACCAAATCATCCATTGGTTCCAGAAAATAACCAAATGCCGCTTGTATTCTTTCCGAAATGTGGTTTAAATCGGCGGTTTCTTGGCTGAAAAGCTTATTCAATTGGGATATGAATTTTTTGGATGGGTCCAAAAGTTGTTCGATGATTTCCGTTTGCTTTTTGGCCCAAACCGCATGTTTGGATTTCTCTGAACTTTCTGATTTTTCCGAATAGCTGAATCTATGATTGCGCCATTCCTGAGCTAAATCGCCCCAATCGAAGCTGTTAATCAAATAATTATGGATGAAATTCTTAGTTTCAAAGTGCAGTGCATTTTCTAAAAATGAATCCGAAGCTTTATTGAGTGAATAATCCATCACGTCCTGATCATTAGAAATCCCATTCATTCGCAGCGGAGAAAGCAAAATAAGCCCTTCTAACGAGCGCAAACGTGATAATGCCACATATGCTTGTCCTGGAAGAAAAACTTGCGAAACATCGAGCGCAGCTTTATCAAAGGTCAATCCTTGGCTTTTATGTACCGTTATCGCCCAAGCTAATTTTATCGGGTAATGAACAAAAGTTCCCAAAACCTCTTCTTCTATCTCTTTGGTCATTTCGTCTACTTTGTAGCGAATGTTTTGCCATTCGTACTTTTCGACTTCTATCGTTTTGTTTTCTTCTGGAAAATGAACCAAAATTTCATGACTGGAAAGCGATTTGACAACGCCCATTTTTCCGTTGAAATAATTTTTATCAAAGGATAAATCGTTTTTGACAAACATTATTTGTGCACCTACCTTCAATTGCAACTGTTCTTCCACAGGGAATATTTTTTCAGGAAAGTCTCCCACAATATCTGGTTTATAAACCACCAACTTTCCCTCTAAATCTTCCAAAGCCTGCGCATTCATGGAATCCGCTTTATTGTTATGCGTGGTTAAAGTAATGTATCCTTTATTGGCTTTTAAATCAAAATCCGGTTTTACGTATTGATTTAAAGTTTGTATATCTTCTTGAGAAATCTGGTTGTTTCGCAGGTTGTTTAAAACTGCAATAAAAGTATCATCGGTCTGACGAAAAATCTTGGATAGTTCAATGTATAACGGTGGATTTTGCTGTACAACATGGGAATGGAAAAAGAATTTCCCTTTGTAATATGTTTTTAAAGTTCTCCATTCTTCATCCCGGATTACCGGAGGCAATTGTAATAAATCACCAATAAACAATACTTGAACGCCACCAAAAGGGGTACTTTTTTTACGGACGGTTTGCATCATATAATCCATGGCGTCCAATAAATCAGCGCGAAGCATACTGACTTCATCAATTACCAACAATTCCATATTGCGGATTACAGATTTCTTCAAACCGCTCATTTTGAAATGCCTGCGCAAAGTAGCTTTGGTTTCAAATTTGGTACTTTCTGAAAATTGAGGGGATGAATTATCGGGAATAAATCCTCCAAACGGCAACTGAAACATGGAATGTATCGTTACACCGCCCGCATTTAACGCGGCAATTCCCGTAGGCGCAACAACAACAGTATTCTTGTGCGTAGTTTGGATAATTTCGCGTAAAAGGGTGGTCTTTCCAGTTCCTGCTTTTCCGGTAAGGAAAACGGATCGATGGGTTTGATTGATGAATCGTAAGGTGTAGGCGGCGGCTTCAGAAATTGTTTGCATTAGGCGTATATATATAAAGCTAAAGTATTGAAAATAGGATTCATATTTTAATTTTTGGAAGACAATTTATGTCTTGATTCCACAATTTTTTAGCCCCGATAGCAGCGGAAATCCTCGAGATTTAGAAAGTGATTTTTTCTAGCCGGAAAAGAGCGACCGCAGGAAGCTCCTTTAATGGGTAAGAAAAAACGCATTCTAAACGATAGATTGTAGCGAATAGCGGGAAATTGCTTCAAAAAAAATGCCTCCAATCTAAATTTTAGACGAAGGCATTCATTTGAATTAATATAAAAAATTATTTTTTAGCTTCTTCTTTTGGAGTTGCAGATTTGTATTTATCGTTCAATTCTTTAATGATTTCTTTTGTGATATCATATTTGTCTTCAGCATACAAAATTGAAGCTGCGTCGCCTGTTCCGTAGATGTAAGAGTATCCTTTTTCTTTACCGTAGGTTTTGATGAATTTTTTTACACCGCTAACCAACGAATCCATTTCTTTTCCGCTTTCTTGTTGCAACTCTTGTGCTAATTGTTGTTGCGCAGCACCTAATTGTTGCTCTCTTTTTTGCAATTCAGCTCCTTTTTGTTGTGCCCAAGCTTGACCGTTAGCCTGTGCTTGTGCTTGAAAACCTGCTGCTTCTTGTTTGAAACGATTAATTTCAGCTTCTAGCTGTCTTCCTTTCTCTTCTGATTTAGCTTTATATTTTGCTTCTAGATCTTTTGCTTCTGTATATTCTTTCATCAACACTGAAGTATCTACGTAAGCTGTTTTTACTTCCTTAACTTCCGCTGCTGGTTTGTTACAAGATACAATTGAAATTGAAAGTGCGATAATTACTAATGCTATTTTACTCATATTTTTAAAATTTCTTTTTTGGTATTGCGTTGCCAGTTCGCTAACGCTCGTGTCGTGAATCTTCGATTTCATTTTGGTGAATTTCTAGTTTTAAGTATTGGTGACAAAAATATAAAAAAATAGATAGCATTGACATAAAGTTTGAAAAATGCAAAATATTTATGATATAAGATTTTATTATTATAATTGATAAATGTATAATTTGTAACTATTAAAAACGAACCTCATATCTTTTAAATAAACGAATTAGTTTAAAAATCCAGCAACACTTCTATTCTCTTGAAAAACGTCGTTTAAACGGACTTAAAATCCTTTTTAGTTGTTTTTTAAGATATAAATGTGCGAGGAATACTCAAAATCACTCGTCGCTTCCCAATTGGATTGCAACCCGACGAAAAAGGCTTTGATGAAATTCATTTTCCCTGTTTTATATTTTTCGGAAAGCAAGCTCACATAAAAAGAATCAAATTTCATAGGAAGCACTTTTACCAATTGCATTTCTTTTTTTTCGAAAAGCATTTTTATTGCCTTTTTCGAAAAATGCCAAAAATGAATTGGCACATCGTAAGCCGCCCAAAACTTTCCGTAATATTTTGCGTCGAAAGATTTGAAATTTGGAACCGCAATTATTAAAGTTCCTTTTGGTTTCAATAAGCGTTTTAATTCTTTTAGTTGCTCGTCTAAATCAGGAACGTGTTCTAGAACATGCCACATCGAAATGACGTCAAAAGAATGACTTTCTAATTCACTCGTTTCACCAACAAATGAAACACCTTTCTGTTTTGCAATCGCTTTAGCTTTATCACTTGGCTCCACTCCTATCGTATGCCAACCATTTTCTTTGGCCACCGATAAAAAATCTCCAGTTCCTGCACCAATATCTAAAATGCTTCCTTTATTCGGTTGTAGCGAATTAATTAAATTCAGCTTGTTTTTTAGCGCGATGCTTTTTACAAAATGATATGCTTTTTCAAACAAAGATCGCTTACTGTCTGTATGGGAAATATAATCCACACTTTCGTAATACTTCCCTAAATTTTCTAAACTGGGTTGCGGATACGTGATTAACATATCCAACGCTTCGTCATGATATAAATCAAATGTTTCTTGAGAAACGGAATAATCTTTAACGGTTAAAAAATGCTTTTTGTTTGAAATATCCATAATGTTAGTTTTCAGTTTTCAGTCGCAGTTTGCAGCTGAATCCCTTTATATATAATGCAAATTTGATTTTGTTTCACGTGGAACGTATTGTTGAGTATTCATTTTTACTGAACACTGAGACCGCAAACTGATTACAGGCTACTTTCTCAACGTCCCATATAAATCAACAGCACCGAAACGTCGCTTGGTGAAACACCGCTAATCCTTGATGCTTGAGAAATGGTTATCGGGCGAATCTTGCTTAATTTTTGTTTTGCTTCAATTGACATTGATTTGATTTTGTTATAATCAAAATTCTCAGGGATTTTTACATCTTCCAAGCGCGTCAATTTATCCGCGTTGTTTCTTTCTTTTTCGATATAACCCGAATATTTCACTTGAATTTCGGCTTGTTCTAAAATTTCCTGATCCAAATCATTCTCCGCAACATAAGTCGCCACTTTTTCGAATTTCATTATGTCTTCCAAATCAATTTGCGGACGAGAGAAAACTTTAAACATTTTGTCTCCCTGACTAATCAGAGCGGTACCTTTTGATTCCAAAATAGGATTTGCTTCTGCAATCGAAACACTCGTTTCTTTGAAGAAAGCCACCATTTTTTCTGATTCATTTAATTTGTGTTCCATTCTACGCAAACGTGCTTCAGAAGCCAAACCAATTTCATGCGACATAGGTGTTAATCTAAAATCAGCATTATCCTGACGAAGCAACGTTCTGTATTCTGCACGAGAAGTAAACATTCTGTATGGTTCTTCCGTTCCTTTAGTAATTAAGTCATCAATTAAAACTCCGATATACGCTTCATCTCTTTTTAAAATTAACGGCGCTTTTTCATGCACTTTTAAATGCGCATTGATACCAGCCATCAATCCTTGAGAAGCTGCTTCTTCATATCCAGTTGTACCGTTTATTTGTCCAGCGAAATACAATCCTTCAACAAGCTTTGTTTCCAAAGTATGTTTCAATTGTGTTGGCGGGAAATAATCGTATTCGATTGCATAACCCGGTCGAAAGAATTTCACTTTTTCAAATCCCACAACAGAACGCAACGCTTTAAATTGAATATCTTCAGGAAGTGAAGTTGAAAAACCATTTACATAAACCTCACACGTATTCCATCCTTCCGGCTCAACAAATAATTGGTGTCTTTCTTTATCGGCAAAACGATTAATTTTATCTTCAATTGATGGACAATATCTTGGCCCAAGACTTTTTATTCTACCGTTAAACATCGGAGAACGATCAAAACCTTCTCTCAAAATATCATGCACATCAAGAGACGTATACGTCATGTGACATGATTTTTGAATAACCAACGGTGATGTTACATCCGAATAAGAAAATTTATCCGGCTTAGCATCTCCCTTTTCCTCGTTCATTTTTGAATAATCCAATGAGCGTCCATCCACTCTTGGAGGCGTTCCTGTTTTCATTCTTCCTGCTTGAAAACCTGCATTCACTAAATCTTCGGTAATTCCATAAGCAGCACTCTCCCCTGCTCTTCCTCCACCAAATTGTTTTTCACCAATATGAATCAAGCCATTCAGAAAAGTTCCATTGGTCAACACAACCGATTTAGACCGAATCTCCACTCCTAACGAAGTGCGAATTCCTTTTATTTTTCCGTTTTCAATAATCAAACCTTTCACCATCTCTTGATAAAAATCAAGATTTGGAGTTCCTTCCAGCATCATTCTCCATTCTTCAGCAAAACGCATACGGTCACTCTGAACACGCGGCGACCACATCGCAGGTCCTTTGGACTTGTTCAGCATCTTGAACTGAATAGCAGTTCTGTCCGAAACAATTCCGGAGTACCCACCCAAAGCATCAATCTCACGCACAATTTGTCCTTTGGCAATTCCGCCCATCGCAGGGTTGCATGACATCTGGGCAATGTTCTGCAAACTCATTGTCACCAATAAGGTTTTCGAACCCAAATTTGCAGCAGCGGCAGCAGCCTCAGAACCGGCATGTCCTGCGCCAACAACTATCACATCATATTCATCTAGAAACATCTTCTTGTATGATTTAATCCTTCAATTATATTCCGGATTGTAATTTTGAAATCTATTTTTATTTTGTTCCACGTGAAACATTGTATTGTCAATTCTACCGAATATAAAAATGCTCCACGTGAAACACTTCGGCTTTGGATAATAAAAAAAGTCTTACTGTTCCACGTGGAACAGCGCTAATTTTTCATCTTCTTTACAACGCATTAAAAGCTCATCCTCCTCGCCTTTGTCTTTGTATCCACAGTAGTGCAAAACTCCGTGAACTAAAACACGCTTCAATTCGTCTTCAAAAGGAACGTTAAAATCAACCGCATTGTCTTTAACCCTTTCAACAGAAACAAAAACATCTCCACTTAACTCATTCCCCATCGTGTAATCAAAACTAATAATATCCGTTAATGTGTCGTGATTAAGGTATTCAAGATTAATTTTATGCAAATACTCATCGTCGCAAAAGATGTAGTTTATCTCTCCCTCTTTCTTGTTTTCGGAAGTAATAACATTAGACAGCCATAAAGCAACAGCTTCTTCATTGTCTAAAGTAAAGTCGGTTTCGTAATTAAAATTGATCATTTTTTATTAAAATATTCTTGAACCTTTTGATTAAAATTCGAGCGCAAAGGTAAGGATTGTCTATTTAATATTTCTATGCTATTCAAATAATCTAATAAAGCAGCTGGCAGTGCATTAGATTGATTATTAAACTCCTTTTTATTGGTTTCTGATTGACGTTTATTTTCTTCTCCTTGTTGCTGTAAAGCCGTATTCAATTTTAACAATTCCTGCTTCACATTTAGAATCTTTTGAAGTGTTTCATTTTTAAATCCCTTGTTTAATAATTGTTTTTCAATTTGCTTCATTTGTTCCAAAACACTTTGTCCATTGCCCCCCAAACCTTTTTTATTAAGTTCATTTTGCAAAGCTTCACGCAACTGCTTTTGTTCTTTATAAATCTCCATTATGGATTGGGCATCTCCTTCTCCATCACCATCCTGACTTTCGCCTTTACCGGATTTTCCGTCTTTCCCGCTTTCCCCTTTTGGGCCATCACCAGGTTTTGGACCTTTCTTAATTCCTTCTTTCATCTTCTCCCCCAATCCCTCTTGTTTTTTAATAATATCTGGCAATTGTATTCCCTGTCCTTGACCCGGTTTTGGCTTTCCGGAACCCATCCCAGACAATGACATTTGCATCGTGTTAAGCATATTGCTAAGCATATCAGCCAATTTATTGGCTGCAGCAATCGAATATTGCTGATGGGATAATCCTTTAGGAACCATAGCATCGGACAAACTCTCTAGCGATTTATCAATATTGTAATGTACGTTGCCTATTTCTTTAGTCACCTCTTCGGCAATTATAGGGTTTCTTAAAGACATCGCAAACAAACTATCGTCAACATGTTTGAACTGCTGTTTTAAATCCTGTTGGATTTTAATGTTTTTATTATAGCCTGGAGAACCGGCTTTATGCCCTTTAAACTGATTCATTAACTCTTCCTGTGACAAAGAAAATGCCAATAAATTGTCCAGAATTTGTCGCAACATAGCAACATCCTCTAGCAGTTCTTCCTTCTCATTTCCTTCCAAAGTTTGTGCCATCTTTGCGGCCATCTCTTTCATCTTTTTCGAGGCGCTTTTTTGATTTGGTTTAGCCTTCGCTTTATTGTCTTTCTTCAATTCCTCTGAAGCTTTCTTTAAATCTTCGTCGATACTTTTTTCTTTAGTGGCATCTTTAGGAAGATCCATCGGGGATTTCAATTCTTTATTTTCCTTTTCTAAATCTTTTAAATCTTCTTGAATCTTATCAAAATCAGCATTGATATTTTCTTGTTTATCCAATTTGTTTTCCTTTTCATCATCGGATAATTTATCTTGCTTTTCAGAAAGCTTGTCTAGTTTATCACCTAATTGTTCTGTTTTCTTTTCTACATAATACTTCTTAGTCAACTCAACTAATTGTTCTAAATTTTTAATTTGGTTTTTACTGTTTTGCTTAAATTTATCTAACTTCGAAAGTAGTTCTTCGTTTTTAATTTTATCATTCAGTTCTTTTAACTCATCCAATAACTTTTGATTTTTATCCAAATCCTTGTCGGCTTTATCCATTCGTTTTTGCAACTCTTCTTTTAGCTTATCCTTTTCATCCGTTTTGAATTTATCTAAATTATCTTTCATTTTCTCTGCAAACTGTTTCATCATTTCATCTTGCTGCTTTTGGCGTTTGATGAAATCATTTACTTTCTGTTGGTCTTTAAATTCAAGGTTGTCTTTTTCTTTTCCTGTTTTTTGTATTTTTTCAATTTCGGCTATTTGCTTGTCTTGATTTTTTAAGGAATTCTCTAAACCATTAATATTATCATTTTGCTGTTGTAAAACTTCATCTTCTTTCTCTTCATCTGTCGAAACACGATTCGAGAAAACAGAAGATTTTGTGCTTTTAAAATGATGAATGGCATCGTTGTCATACACTTCAAAATAATAGTCATACGACACTCCTTGCTCAACTGGAAGATTACTTGGGAACGAAAATACAAATTGATCTACTGTAGCTTTTTTAACAGCAATTGTTCCACGTCTGGCAATCTGAGGTTTGTTTCTTTCGTAATACACAATCTGAAGTTTTGACAATCCATAATCATCTGAGATTTGCCCTAAAACATAGTTCCTTCCCACCTTCAAACTGTCTGGCGCATTGTTCACAGTAATCGCTGGAAATTGATCTTTGACAATTGTAAGCTGATAATTCAGTTTTTCATAGTTTTTTACCTTGTCATTCGAAGTAAGAATTTGATAATCTGTGTTTTGAAGTATATTTTTTGATAAAGTAAAGCTGTTCTCAGTTTTCGAAAAGGAAATAGTAGACTTTCCGTCCATCCAATCTACTTTTTGTGTCGCTTGCGTATCCATTTTCCAAATTACACGAGTTCCTTCGGGAATAATGGCGTTACCGGTTCCTTTGATGTTCTCTGGTTTTTTATTCAAATAAGAAGGAAAATTCAATTGCATTTCGAAATTAGCAATCGACGGAACCGTAATCACTTTCAATTCATAATCCAATGAAGAAACCGCATTTCCCTCCACGTGGAACAAAACAGCTTCAGAAGGTTTTAAAATTTTAAATTCAAACTCCCCTCCTTTTGTATTTTCCATAAAATAACTTTCATCCCCAATGAAAATCATCACATTCTCAGGAACAACTTTGCCTACAGTTTTGACTTGAAATATAAAATCTTTTCCTTGTTCCGTTTGCAGATTCGAATTTAAAACCACAAACTTAAAAGGAGCCGGAGGTAAAAAAGCCGAATTGAAATGCACTACTCTATTCAAACTTTGAGAAATCACATTGCTGTTACCAGAAAAATAAAAGAAAGCAAAAAACAAAATAGGAATTAGTGCTAACGGTAAATATTTCTGGTTTGTATTGAAGTTTATGGCCTTCCCAAAAGGGATTGGTTGTAACGCATTGGCTTTTTGTTCAATCGAAGCCACAAGCAATTCCGATTTATTCTGATGATTATCCGAATTTGATAACTGCAGAAAATTCGTCAACTTGTCGCTCACTTCCGTAAAATGATTTCCAATAATAGCCGACGCCTGATTGTAATCAATTCCTTTTTGGAGTTTGAATAATTTAAATATTGGAAATAAAATAAATCGCGACAATAAAAGCACTTCCACTGCTACAAAAACCCAAAATAAAATGGTTCTTCCCATTGGCTTAAGCCAAAGAAAATATTCGACAAAAAGCGTAAATAGAAAATACAACAATCCTAAACCAATAAAAAAAATGATTCCTCGTATCAATTCATTGGTATAAAACTTTCGGATAAAAGCTTCGAGTTTCTGATAAATAAAATTTGAGTGCTCCAAAATTTATAACATGTTTTTATAACCAATAAAAGTAACCATTTTTGAATTCAGTCCATGTTAAAAATATAATAATCAAAAAAAGTGATGTTTCGATAAAAAATAACCTTTGCGACTTTGTGTCTTCCTCACAAAAAAGAACTTTTTATAAAGCCAAAAAAAGCGTATTTTTACAATAGTTATTTATAGAAAAATGGAAAAACTAATCGACTTATTAAAAAAGTATGCAGCATTAAATGTCATTCCATCTTTGGAAGAAGAGCAAGCACAATTGTGTGAATATGTCTATACCACTAACCGATTAGAAGGCAATCAATTATCACTTTTGCAAACTACCGAATTATTCAAAAGCGACACCATTTCTGGAAATAACATCCGAAATTCCGATATTTTAGAACAAAGAGGAATGTATCGCGCATTGAAAAGAATGCTTTTGGCGGTAAAAAACAAAGAAGAATTATCGATAAAATTGATTTTAGAATTAAATTGGTTGACTATTGGAAGCCTATGGAATGAAGATTATTATACGAATGCCAAAGAAAAAGGGCAACTGCAAAATCAATTTAAGGTTAGCCAAAACGTGATTTCCATAAAGCAAAACGGAGTTGAGAAAGAACGAATAATGCCTTTGAGCTCTCCTGCTGATGTTCAAAAAAATATGGAAGCCTTGATTGAAAATGTCAACAAAAGCGAGGCTTCTGTCTTGGACAAAGCTGTTTTCTTGGCTCAAGAAATTTGGATTCATCAACCCTTTGTAGACGGAAATAAAAGAACGGGAAGACTTTTAATTAATTTTTTATTGATGAAAGAAGGTTTTCCTTTGTTTTCTTATGACACGGAAAATTTGAATTATAATAGTTTACTAGTCGAACAATATTATGATTCGAAACCTGATTTAGTAAAAAACTATATTATTGAAACCCTTTACAAAAAAATGGATGACGAAATCGAAGCCTATTCAAAAATCAAAAAAGATTTTAAAGGTTTTCGATTGATGCTGTAAATCTACTTCCAAACTATAAACTTTATGCCTTTGTGTCTTCGTGGCGAAAAGAACTTCTTATCTTTGCAAAAAATTTACAGCAATGTCTAAACAAGTTCGTGTGCGTTTTGCACCAAGTCCAACTGGACCTTTACATATTGGCGGAGTACGTACCGCATTATTCAATTATTTATTTGCCAAAAAAAACAATGGTGTTTTCTTCTTACGAATTGAAGACACTGATCAAAACCGTTATGTTCCAGGAGCCGAAGAATATATCATCGAAGCACTGGAATGGCTAGGAATAGCACCAGATGAAACCATTGGAAAAAACGAAAAATTTGGTCCATACCGTCAAAGCGAAAGAAAAGATTTATACCACCAATATGCTGATCAATTAATCAATTCCGGTAATGCCTATTATGCTTTTGATACTGCAGAAGCGTTGGACGCAGCAAGAAAATTAGAAGAAGAACAAGGAAAAACCTTTATATACAATCACCACAACAGAGAAAAACTAGACACTTCTTTAGTTATTTCTTCTGAAGAAACTGCCAGAAGAATTGCTGATGGAGAACATTATGTAATTCGTTTTAAAACTCCGGTAAACGAAACCTTGCATTTGCATGACATCATTCGTGGAGACGTAAAGTTTGAAACGAGTCTTTTAGATGATAAAGTATTGTTTAAAAGCGATGGAATGCCAACCTATCATTTGGCTAATATTGTAGATGATCATTTAATGGAAACTTCTCATGTAATTCGTGGTGAAGAATGGTTGCCATCAATGCCTTTACACGTTTTATTGTACAGAGCCTTTGGTTGGGAAGCACCCAAATTTGCACATTTACCATTGATTATGAAACCTGTTGGAAACGGAAAATTATCCAAACGTGATGGTGACAAAATGGGATTCCCTGTATTTCCATTGGACTGGAAAACCGCCGAAGGTGTTTCATCAGGGTACAGAGAAAAAGGATTTTTCCCGGAAGCAGTTGTTAACTTCTTAGCTTTATTAGGTTGGAATGATGGAACCGAAAAAGAATTATTCTCACTGGAAGAATTAGTTGAAGCATTTGATTTAAACAGAGTTCACAAAGCTGGAGCTAAATTTGATCCAGAAAAAAACAAATGGTTCAATCATCAATATTTGGTCAAACAAAAAGATGTCGATTTAGCGAAATCCTTTGCTCCTATTGTAGAATCTAAGAATGTTAACCGATATTACTCTTTAGTGGAACTGACAAAGATTGTTTCATTAATCAAAGAACGTGCGCATTTTGTTTCTGAATTTTGGGAATTAAGTGATTTCTTTTTTATGGCTCCAATATCGTATGATGAAAAAGCAAGGAAAAACTGGAAGGAAGAAACGCCAACATTGATGGAAGAATTAATATCTGTTATAGAAGAAATAACTGATTTTACTTCGATGAATATAGAAACTATTGTAAAAGATTGGATGACGAAAAACGAAATTGGAATGGGTAAAGTAATGCAACCGTTTCGTTTGAGCTTGGTTGGAGCGCTTAAAGGCCCTCACCTATTTGATATCGTTGAAGTAATTGGAAAAGACGAAACGATTAACAGAATTCAAAAAGCAATAGCTACTTTATAAAAAAGAACCCTTTCAGTTCCGAAGCTTCGGGATGAAAGGGTTTAATGATAAAAGGCTTCTTATCCAGATTCAGGATTAGAAGCTTTTTTTTATAAATAAAGAATCAAATCACCATTTATAATTCCTGGATTCCCTTTGAAATTTACTCCTAAATTCTTCGTGTTCAAGTTGCCCAGCATATTGCTAATCCCATATTGATAGGAAACATTAACCCGGAAATGACGCACTCCTGCTGTTATTCCTACCGTAGGATAAAAATTAAATTTTGAAATATCCACAATATCTTTGGCTAACAATGTTGTCCCGGAAATGTTATTATTTTCATTTTCGTTATCAATTTTAAATTTTCCGTTTACTTGAACCAAAGGTCCAAACTCAACACTCAAATGATTTTCGATTAATTTATAACTTAATTGCAACGATATCTGCGCCGAAGCCAGTTTATAATTTACATCCTCATTTCCTAAAAAAAAGTTTTTTGTGGCTACTGAAAAATTATTTTCGCTAAACTGCATCGCGTAAACCATATCCCAATCATCATAGAAATTTCCTCGCATAGAAAGTCCTGCATTCCATCCTGTTCCTGGCTTAGTCTGGAAATTAGTAGTGTTCAACGTAAATTGATTAACACCAAAACTGATACCAATTCTGTTCGAATCTCTGTATCCGTATTGTGCAAAACCAGTTAGGGTAATTAAAATAAAAACTGAAGTAAGATATATCCTTTTCATAAAAATTAAATTAAACGAAGACAAACCTAAAGTTTTTTTGTAATTTAACAGTAATTTTTCTAACTAATTTATTCATACTATGGACATTCCGTTGATTATTTTACTTGTATTTGCGTTATTTATTTTACTTTCCTCCTTTTTTACTGTCAAGCAGCAGACCTCAGTTGTTATTGAACGCTTCGGCAAATTTTTAAGTATTAGACAATCTGGTCTGCAACTTAAAATTCCTTTAATTGATAGAATTGCCGGACGTGTCAATCTAAAAATCCAACAGTTAGATGTGATCATCGAAACCAAAACCAAAGACAACGTTTTTGTAAAACTAAAAGTTTCAGTTCAATTTATGGTAATAAAAGAAACTGTTTACGATGCTTTTTACAAATTGGAATATCCACACGATCAAATCACTTCTTATGTATTTGATGTCGTTCGTGCCGAAGTTCCAAAACTAAAATTAGATGATGTTTTCGAAAGAAAAGATGATATTGCCATTGCTGTAAAAAGAGAATTAAACGAAGCGATGACTACTTATGGTTACACGATTATCAATACATTGGTAACGGATATTGATCCGGATATTCAGGTGAAAAACGCAATGAACAGAATCAATGCTGCAGACAGAGAAAAAACTGTAGCGGAATTTGAAGCAGAAGCATCAAGAATTAGAATTGTTGCTAAAGCCAAAGCAGAAGCAGAAAGCAAACGTTTACAAGGACAAGGTATCGCTGACCAAAGGCGTGAAATTGCAAGAGGTTTGGTAGAAAGTGTTGATGTACTAAATAAAGTGGGTATAAACTCTCAGGAAGCTTCGGCTTTGATTGTGGTTACGCAACATTATGATACTTTACAGGCCATTGGCGCAGACACAAACTCCAATTTGATTTTATTGCCAAATTCTCCTCAAGCAGGAAGCGATATGCTGAATAATATGGTAGCTTCATTTTCTGCATCAAATCAAGTAGGCGAAATGATGAAGAAAACCAACAGAAAGCCAAAACCAAAAAATGAGGAACATACCAGTTTTCAAGCTCCGCAACCACCAGAAAATCCTGAAATAGAAATATAATATTTGATTGTTTTAAAAAGAAAAAGAGGCTTAATTGCCTCTTTTTCTTTTTGACAACCAATTTTTAATAAATGGTACCGCTTTATTTAGTATAAAAGGAAGCGCCGTTGATACGATAGTTCCATAAGGAATAGCGGAACTATAGGTTCCTATTAAATCACTTACGATGTTTTGTGGTGTAAAGCTCTCTTTAGTTTTTTTGACACCATAAACCAATTTTTGATAACTGATTTCTTTTTCAATTTTTAAGATTTCCAGTTCCCTTTCTATTTGAGCATAAGAAGAATATTTTTTAGTTTCCATAGTTTTTAGTCGTTAAAAAATATTTCTGAAAATTTCTCTAATATTGGACCTTCAACTATTTTGTCTTTAATTAAAAACAAAAGAGCTGTTACAACAAGATACCCTCCTCCAATAATCAAAAATCCCAACGGATAACTATCTAAAGAATTTCCTATTGCTAAAGCAGCCGCTACAGAGCAAAATAATAAAACCATACCAAAACACAAAAAAATCAATGTGAACTTAAGGATCATGGTAGTCGATTTCATTGCAACTTTGAAACCCCATAATTTATAATAAGCCTTATTGTTTTTTAAATACTCCTGGATTTGTTCCTGAATATCCTCCGTATTTTCTTTTAATTCTTCAAAAGCCATAATTTATTTGTTTTTAATATCAATTAGGAAGTAACCAATATTATTTTTGAAGTTTGGCGTTTTGTTCTTTCAATTCAGCCAATTTTGATTCTAAAAAGGAAATCACATCCTCTGCTTTATGACTCACATTAGAAATCAAATCGTCATATGTTTCTTGTAAATCGTAATTTTTACTACAAGATAATTTATGTTTTAATTCATCTGATGCA
The DNA here is from genome assembly GCF_048284325.1 of Flavobacterium esculini. Taxonomy (NCBI): domain Bacteria; kingdom Pseudomonadati; phylum Bacteroidota; class Flavobacteriia; order Flavobacteriales; family Flavobacteriaceae; genus Flavobacterium; species Flavobacterium esculini. The sequence goes on from NZ_JBLVPI010000001.1 coordinate 277,833, forward strand.
TTTTCGAATTTATGTTTTAAATCCCTCTTGGCATCATCATAACCATCTTTTAATTTTTCTCTTGTTCTTGTACCTTTATCTGGCGCAAACAAAATTCCAATTCCAGCTCCAATGGCTGCACCAGTTAATAAGGCTAATAATGTATTTCCTGCGTTATTCGACATGATATTCCATTTTTGATTGTTAATTACTAAAATTACAAATTTTATTAACACATCGTTGTTAACAAGCAGTTAATTTATTTTAAACAAGGCTAGAAAACGAAATAAAATGCGCTGTTAAAACAAATGCTCAACAAGTATATTACAACCCATAAAACTTAAAAAAAGGCTTTAAATCCAGTTTATTTAAGTTGTTTTTAATTAGTAAAATTTATGAAAAATTATTTTTTTATATTAATTTTCTATAATAAAAAAAGCGCCTTATAAAAGACACTTTTAATCATTAAAATCTATAAGAAAGATTTAGTACTAAAATTTCAGTTCATTTAATAATTCTAAAACTTTTTCGTTTTTTTCATTCTTTTTTAATTCTGAAAGTTGCGTTTTGAAAAGACTGAAATTATTCAAATCATTTTGTAAATTTTGAATAGCCAAAATTCTAACGGCAGCCATTTGACTTTTTAATGACATCGTATATAATTTTGTTAAAGATTCTTCTTCAATATCTTTTACTTGTACTTTATCTGAATGATGCAAAACTAAATTAGAAAACAACAACGAGTTATTGTCATTCTTACTATTTTTGACAATAGTCTGAATAATTAAACTGTAGTTATCAATACTTTTTATGTTATCAACAATACTTTTTAAAATAAAATTCGCATTGTTTTCATCTTTTTCCTTTACATATTTATTGATTTCTTTTTGGGTATTCATCAATAAATTTTCTTCTTTTTTACCTTTCTCTTCCCACGCATCCTTCAATCCTACGGTTTTATTAAATACAATTTTACCTTCCGTTGTATCTTTATCCACATTGAAATATCCCAAACGTTGAAACTGGAATTTTTCATCTGATTGTACCGTTGACAAACTTGGTTCCACGAATCCTTTTACAATTTGCAACGAGCCCGGATTCATAAATTCTAAGAAATTTTTCTCCTTATGGCTGTCCGGTGCTTCATCAATAAACAAACGATCGTACAAACGAACTTCCGCCTCTAAAGCATGTCGCATAGAAACCCAATGCAAGGTTCCGGCCACTTTTCTTTGACTGGCTTCACTCCCACTTCCGCTTCGGCTGTCTTCATCATAAGTCACGTGAATTTCAGTAATAGTTCCTGCAGCATCTTTAACGACACTTTCTCCTTTAATGATATAGGCGTTTTTAAGACGCACTTCTCTGCCCAAACTCAAACGGAAAAATTTAGCTGGTGCTTCTTCTAAAAAATCATCTCTTTCAATGTATAATTCTCTTGAAAAAGGGACTTTTCTAAATCCTGCACTTTCATCTTCCTGATTATTTTCGGCTTCCAGCCACTCTTCTTTATCTTCAGGATAATTTGTAATCACCAATTTTATCGGATCTAAAACTGCCATAACTCTTGAAGCTGTTTTGTTTAAATCTTCGCGTAAACAAAATTCCAAAAGTGAAAAATCAATTATATTCTCTCTTTTGGCAACACCAATGATATCACAAAACTTACGAATAGAATTGGCTGTATAGCCTCTTCTTCTCAATCCTGAGATAGTTGGCATTCTGGGATCATCCCAACCATTTACGATATTTTCCTGAACCAATTGCAATAGTTTTCGCTTGCTCATTACGGTGTAATTCAAGTTCAAACGAGCGAATTCATATTGATGTGGTCTTACTTTTAATTCATCATAAATCTGGTCTAAAAACCAATCGTATAACTCACGGTGCATCACAAATTCAAGGGTGCAAATAGAATGCGAAATTTGCTCTAGATAATCACTTTCTCCGTGTGCATAATCATACATTGGATAGATATTCCAATCATTTCCGGTTCTGTGATGATGACGGTGTAAAATACGGTACATCAATGGATCACGCATCAACATATTAGTCGAAGCCATATCTATTTTGGCACGTAAAACATGGCTTCCTTCCGGGAAATCACCATTTTTCATTCCTTCGAATAAAGTAAGATTTTCTTCAATGGAACGGTTTCTGTAAGGCCCATCAACTCCGGGTTGAGTTGGCGTTCCTTTTTGAGTCGCCATGTCTTCAGAAGACTGGCTGTCTATATATGCTTTACCATTTTTAATCATGGCAACCGCCCATTCATATAACTGCTGAAAATAATCAGAAGAATACAATTCTTCCGTCCAATCAAAACCCAACCATTTCAAGTCTTCTTTGATAGCATCTACATATTCCTGCTCCTCTTTGGCTGGATTGGTATCATCAAAACGCAAGTTAACTGGCGCATTGTATTTTAATCCTAAACCAAAATTTAAGCAAATAGATTTTGCATGACCAATATGTAAATACCCATTAGGTTCTGGCGGAAAACGAAAACGTAATTTATCTTGTGGAAAACCATTGGATAAACTGTCTTCAATGATTTGTTCTATAAAATGGAGTGATTTTTCTTCGGTTGACATTTTTTTGTTTAATTTTAGCAAAGATAAATAAATGGTTTAATGTTTACAGTTTAAAGTTAAAGAGATAGCTTTAAACCTAAAAAACTTTGAACAAAAAATTAAAAAATGGGATTTATAAAACTAAAAAATATCCGAACCTACTCCTATCACGGTTGTTTGATTGAAGAAGGAAAAATTGGTTCTGATTATTCAGTTGATTTAAAAGTTAAAACAGATTTGCGACAATCATCTATTACAGATAACTTGGTTGATACGGTTGATTATATATTGTTAAATCAAATTGTCGTGGAAGAAATGGCTATCAGAGCCAACTTATTAGAACATGTTGCACAACGCATCATTGCCAGGATTATGAAAGAAGTTCCAGCTATTTCAAGAGTTATTCTGGGTGTTTCAAAATTAAATCCTCCTATTGGTGGTGACGTTGAAGCGGTTACAATAGAAATGGAACAATATAGGAGTTAAATTAAAAATGTTTCAAAGGGTTTAATAAATATTTTTTGAAACTTTTAAACTTTAAACTTTTAAACTTTAAACTTTTTAGTTACTTTTGCCATCCGTTCAACTACGGCGTCGTGGCCGAGCGGCTAGGCTGGGCTCTGCAAAAGCTCCTACTCCGGTTCGAATCCGGACGATGCCTCTAAAACCTTCAAAGCAATTTGAAGGTTTTTTTATGTCTAAATTTTTAAGAAAAATTAAATAAAGATATAGTTCGAATCCGAACGAAACTCATAACCTTCAAGGAAACTTGGAGGTTTTTTATAGCTAATTTTAAGAAAAATATAGAATTTAATACTATTCTTTTAAAACTTAAATGAACTTATATTCCTTAAATAGTTTGGAATTTTCAACATATAAGGAATGTAAGTTCATTTAAGAAATCCTGTAATTATTCAATTTGTTAGAAAAAAAAAGTCTAAATCTGAATATTTCTATCGGATTTAGACTTTTTTTATTTTTTGAAATAAAAACGTATTTACTTATTTTTCAATCTTCTCAAATGCATTTTTAACCATTTCTTTTTCCTTTGGGAACCATCCTTGTGTGATTAAAACTATTCCGAAAACCATCATAACGATGCTGATCCCTTTCTTAATTTTAAGAATATTGTTGGGTGTTAATTTAGTTTTTAATTGTTTGGCCAGTAGTATTTTAATACAATCAATTATTAAGTAAGATACAATTACAGTAACAAAAAAAGTTATCATTCTGGACGTTTGCATTTCTAGTTTTGGTCCTACAGAAATAATAATAGCCAACCAAAAGCCAAGAACTCCAATATTTATAATATTTAATAAAAAACCTTTTAAAAAAAGACCTGCATAATTCTTTCTTATAATCTCATTATCTATTTCGTCTGTATTTACTTTTTCTTCTTTTTTTAATAGTACAAAAGAAATGATGCCATAAACTAACATCAAGATTCCACCAAAAATAAAAAGGGCAGGTTTATCTTTTAAACTTTGAATTAATCTGTAACTGCCTAAATACGCAATCGCAATAAAAACAATATCCCCTAAAACAACACCTAAATCGAAAACTAAAGCGGCTCTAAATCCTTTTATAATACTAGTTTCAAGCAGTATAAAAAACACAGGACCAACCATAAAACTTAAAAAAATTCCCCAGGGAATACCGGATAAAATATCGTTTATCATTAAAATTTAAAATTTATCAGAATAGAAATGTAAAACTATTATTTTTCTAGGATTGTTCCACCAATAAAAACTTCTTTATTAATTTGTTTTGGTTTTCCATAAATGTAAATAGAGCCTCCGGCCTTCACTTTTGCATCCACCAATGTAGTCGCATAAATTTCAGATTTTCCTCCAGCAGCGACGCTTATTACTGTTTGAGTCGTATGTAAATCGGCTGCTTTTAGAATACCACCAGAAGTGATAACTACATCTTGATTAGTTGCTTTACCTGATATATCAATTATTCCTCCTGAATTTGCCTTTATATTTACTTTGTCAACATCTATAACCATCTTTATTTCTGCTCCTGATTTTACATTTAAATCCAGCATTGTTTGTTTAAAATCAGTTTCACTTGAAACAGAACTTCCTTCGCTTGCACTGATGCTTTCAATAGTATTAAAATACAATTTTACTACGATGTTGTTTCCAGATAGCAATTGTGGAAATGGCATTCTTATTTTTAACTCCCCATTTTTATTAACAGTTTCAACTTCATCTGCTCTGTCTCCTGTTATAACAACTTTATTTTCTGAGGATGAAATTAATTTTACAGTAATTTTATCAAATACTTTTACTTCATCAAAATCACCTAAATTTCTGCTTACCTGTGCATTTGTTATTTGGCTTAAAAATACAAAGGCAATAATCACTAATTTTTTCATTTTTTTATTTAATTGGTTCTTCAATTCTTCTTAAAAAATTAAAATCCAGTTGTTTTTTAACTAAATCGGCATTTTTTACTTTAACGTAAATTTCATCTCCTAATTGTAATAATTTACCAGAAGTTGCGCCAGTCAATGCATATTGTTTTTCATCAAAGGTGTAATAGTCGTCTTTTATATCGCGTATTCTACACATTCCTTCACATTTATTCTCTATAATTTCTACATAAATTCCCCATTCCGTCACACCAGAAATTACTCCTAAAAATTCCTGATCTTGATGATCTTGCATGTATTTTACCTGCATGTATTTGATAGAATCACGTTCAGCATTGGTAGCTAAACCTTCCATAGTTGAAGAATGAACGCATTTCGTTTCATAGGTTTCTTCATCAGCTGATTTTCCACCGTCAAGATAATGCTGTAATAATCGATGCACCATTACATCTGGATAACGACGAATTGGTGATGTAAAATGCGAATAATAATCAAAAGCCAATCCGTAATGTCCTATGTTATCAGTAGAATATTTGGCTTTACTCATACTTCTAATCGCAAGAGTATCAATTAAATTCTGTTCTTTTTTACCATTCACTTCTTCCATCAACGCATTCAATGATTTAGAAATATCGCCTTTATTACGGAAATCTATTTTGTAACCAAACTTTGCAATTACCGTTTGCATAGCAATTAATTTATCTTCGTTTGGTTCATCGTGAATTCTATAAATGAAAGTTTTCTTTTGTTTTCCAATGAATTCTGCTACTTTTTTATTGGCCAAAAGCATGAACTCCTCAATTAGATGATTGGCATCTTTAGAAACTTTAAAATAAACTCCTTGAGGTTCTCCAGCTTCATCTAAATTGAATTTCACTTCCACTTTATCAAAAGAAATTGCTCCATCAGCCATTCTTCTTTTTCTAAAAATTTTAGCCAATTCATCCATTTTTAGCGTCGCTGAGACAATTTCTTTCGAAACTTGATACGAACTTCCAGTTATTGAAATTTCTTCCGGAATCACATCGTCTTTCGTTTCTATGATATACTGCGCTTCTTCATAAGAAAAACGCTGATCAGAAAAAATTACAGTTCTACCAAACCATTGATTGACTACCTGAGATTTTTCGGTGATTTCGAATATAGCTGAAAATGTATATTTTTCTTCATTTGGACGCAACGAACAAGCAAAATTTGATAATACTTCCGGTAACATGGGTACTACCCTATCTACTAAATAAACAGAAGTTGCTCTTTGATACGCTTCATCATCCAGGATGGTTCCTTCTTCAAGATAATACGAAACATCAGCAATGTGAATACCAATTTCGTAATTGCCATTTTCTAATTTTTTAAATGATAAGGCATCATCAAAATCTTTGGCATCTTTTGGATCAATTGTAAAAGTCAACGTGTCGCGCATGTCACGACGTTTGGCAATTTCACTTGCTTCTATTGAAGTATCTATTTTTTGGGCATAAGTTTCTACTTCTATAGGAAATTCTGCTGGCAAACCATATTCAGCAAGAATAGCATGAATCTCCGTATCGTGTTCTCCTGGTTTCCCTAAAACTTTTATTACAGAACCAAAAGGGCTATCTGCTCTAGCTGGCCAATCCTCAATATGAACCAAAACTACATCTCCTTGCTCCGCCTCGCCTATTTTATCTTTTGGAATAAAAATATCAGTATACATTTTTGGATTGGCAGTAGAAACAAAAGCAAAATTAGCTTGAATGTCAATAACACCAACAAAATCAGTTTTATTTCTTTCAATCACTTCAATCACTTCGCCTTCAGGTCGTTTTCCTTTTCTTCGATTGTAAACATATACTCTTACAATATCTTTATCTAAAGCGTGATTTAAATTATTGGTTGGAATAAAAACATCTTCTTCTAAATCGGAACAAACAAAATAGGCTGTTTTACGACCAGTCATATCAATCTTACCTTCGTAATAGTCTTTGCTTACCGCTTTTACTAAATATTTCCCCGGTTCTGATTCTATAATTTTATCTTGAGAAGCCAGAATCTTCAAATCTTTTATAATTTGATTTCTACTTTCGGTGTCATCTAATTCCAGCTTTGCTCCTATTTGTTTATAATTGAATGGTTTATTAGCACTTTGCGACAATATTTTTAATATTTTATCCGAGAAATCTTTCTCTTTTTTGATCGGCTTTCTTAATCTTTTACTCATACTTCTTTTCTTATAGCGCATAAAATTACGAAATAGTTAATCGTTATCAATAACCAGCTACCAGTTTTAAAGAAAATATAACTTTACATAATAGTTGTATCTTTATAAAAACAATTAAAATGGAAGATTTTCAAACCATTGCTATTTTTAATTATTCACATGAAATTGTTGTTCTGAAACATATTTTAGATCAAGAAGGAATTTCTTATTTTTTTGAAAATGAAATGACTTTATCCGTTGCCCCTTTTTATTCGAATGCTTTAGGCGGAATTAAGTTAAAAGTGCATTTGAACGATTTTGAAAGAGTTCAGGAAATTTTAGATCATTTAAACAATAATCTAACCATAGTTTAATTCAATTTTTATTTTTTATTTTTTTAAAGTTGTCAACATATATTTAAATAAACAAAAAGAAAAATTAAATTTAAATTCTTTCTTGGTTGTTATTATAGCATGTTAATAGCCCCAATAAATTTATTTTAAAAGGTATTGAAATGAAGTTTAAAGTTGTTATACCGACTTATTAACAATGTTATTTTAAGGTAAAAGATTAGTTTTAAAGAGTTTTTAAAATTTAATTAACAATGGTTAATAATTCAAATCGAATTGATTTTGTAAATAACTACTTTTAGAGTTTTTGTTAATAAACTGTTTTTTTATACTGATAACTATTCTAAAAATTTACCAAACAATATTTGGATTTCTAATGTGGGTTTTGGATTACTTATTTTTAAGTTAGAACCAAAAAAAACTTCTAATATTCTATCCAAAGTTATGAACAGATTCTGTTAATTTAAAGTTAACTGAATATCAAGTGATTGCGTTTTACTATTAACAATGTAAAAAATTAACATTTTAAATATAATATATATATTGATTTACAGCTATTTATATATTTATTAAAATTGTTTATAACCGCTAATCAAATAAAAATCTGATAGTTATACATCTATAATTTACTTTAATTTTTAAGGACTTATTTGAATTGAATTCTACCATTAAAGAAAGGTAAATTTAAATTAGACAAAACTAAATTTCTTTATTTAAATTTGCAGCACAACTTAACATAATAAAAATGAAAATATCCATAGGAAACGATCACGCTGGTCCAGAATACAAAAAAGCAATCGTTGAAATGCTTAAAGCAAAAGGACATGAAGTAACTAATTACGGAACTGATTCTGCAGATAGTGTAGATTATCCTGATTTTGGACGTCCGGTTGCCATAGATGTTTCTGAAGGAAAAGCTGATTTTGGAATTGTTATTTGCGGAAGCGGTAACGGAATTTCAATGACAGTAAATAAACAGTCTAAAGTGCGTGCCGCTTTATGCTGGATAAAAGAAATTGCAGTTTTAGCCCGTCAACATAATGATGCTAATATTATCAGTATTCCTGCACGTTATACGTCAATTCCACAAGCAATAGAAATGGTTGAAGCTTTTCTGGATACAGAATTTGAAGGTGGAAGACATCAAACAAGAGTGGATAAAATAGGTTGTTAATAATTATTTATAGGAATATATTTTCATAAAAATAAAATAATGCAACAGCAATTAAAATTTGGATAAATACTATTCTGTAAAACTTAAAAAGATAGTATTTCTTGGAAGTTTTATGTCTAAAAATATACATGGCTAATGCCGAACCAATTGTGCCGCCGACAGCAGCAAATATTAAAAGGGTTTCTTCTGAAATCCTTTTTTTATGGGAAATGGCTAATCGTTTATCATAAGCAGTAATTATAAAAGCTAAAATATTCAAGGTTAAAAAAGGATATAATAAAGTCATAAATGATATAAATTTCAAGTTTAAAGCTATTATTTTAGCTAAAAATTAATTAGACAATTTCAATTTTTTCTAATTAAAAAATTTTCAAGTTAAAACATTTAAAATTATCTAATTACATAATGACTAATATACAATTTATAAATAAAACTGTTGCTACAGCAGCCATTAATATTCAAAAAACTGTTCAATTATTGCAAGAGGATTGTACCATTCCGTTTATTTCCCGGTATCGAAAAGATACTACAGGAAATCTGGATGAAGTACAAATAGAACAAATTGCAAAGTTTCAAAAAGAATACGAAGTGATTGTAAAACGCAAAGAAGCGATTTTAAAATCCATTGCCGAACAAAATGCACTTTCGTCGGAATTAGAGAAAAAAATCCAACAAAGTTTTGATTTACAGGAACTGGAAGATTTTTATCTGCCTTTTAAAAAGAAGAAGAAGACCAAAGCCGATGTCGCTCGTGAAAATGGATTAGAGCCTTTGGCAAAAATTATCATGGCACAAAATAATGATGCTATTGATTTTATTTCTTCTAAATATTTGAATGAAAATGTTATCAATGAAGATGCTGCGCTACAAGGCGCCAGAGATATTATTGCCGAATGGATTAATGAAAATATTTATGTTAGAAAACAACTCAGAAGATTGTACGAACGTAAAGCAATCATTACCACCAAAGTAGTAAAAACTAAAAAAGACGAAGAAGCGGCACAAAAATTCAATCAATATTTTGAATGGTCAGAACCATTGACTAAAGCGCCATCCCATCGATTATTAGCAATGCTTCGTGCCGAAAATGAAGGGTTTATCAAGTTTAAAGTAGAAGTTGATATCGATGAAGCGTATGATATTATTGATACCTTAATCCTAAAAAGCCAAAATAGCACAACATCTCACGTACAATTAGCCATCGAAGACAGTTATAAACGATTGTTGCATCCGGCAATTTCAAATGAAGCTTTGCAAGAAGCAAAAGCTAAGGCTGATGCCAATTCTATTCAGGTTTTTGCGAATAATCTTGGACAGTTATTATTGGCTCCTCCTTTGGGCGAAAAACGAATTTTGGCGATTGATCCGGGATTTAGAAGTGGCTGTAAAATTGTTTGTCTGGATGAAAAAGGCGATTTGTTGTACAATGAAACTATTTATCCGCATGCGCCTCAAAAAGAAGAAGCGATGGCGATGAAAAAAATCCGTTCGATGGTGAATTCCTATAAAATTGATGCGATTTCCATAGGAAACGGAACGGCTTCTAGAGAAACTGAATTCTTCATCAAGAAAATAGCGTTTGATAAACCAGTTCAGGTTTTCATCGTTTCTGAGGCCGGAGCATCTGTTTATTCCGCATCAAAAATTGCCAGAGAGGAGTTTCCTGATTATGATGTTACGGTTCGTGGTTCGGTTTCTATCGGGAGACGATTGAGTGATCCATTAGCTGAATTGGTGAAAATTGACCCAAAAGCCATTGGTGTAGGCCAGTACCAACATGATGTGGACCAAAACAAGTTGAAAGAAGAATTGGATAATACAGTGATTCGCTGCGTGAATTCCGTTGGGATAAATATCAACACGGCGAGTAAACATTTGTTGAGTTATGTGAGTGGAATAGGAGAGAAGCTGGCCGAAAATATAGTGCAATATCGCTCTGAAAACGGTCCTTTTCAAGACCGAAAACAACTCAAAAAAGTGCCTCGTTTAGGCGAGAAAGCATACCAGCAAGGGGTTGCTTTTATCCGAATTTCGAATGCGAAAAATCCGTTGGATAATTCAGCCGTGCATCCCGAAGCCTATGGAATTGTAGAAAAAATGGCCAAAGATTTGAAACTGACAGTGCATGATTTGATTGGCAACAAAGAAAAAACGGCTTTAATAAAACCAGAAAATTATATTACCCCAGAAATAGGTTTACTAGGCTTAAAAGATATTATCAAAGAACTCGAAAAACCGGGATTAGATCCAAGAAAATCAGCAAAAGTATTCGAATTTGACTCCAATGTAAAAACCATAAAAGACGTAAAATCAGGAATGATTTTGCCGGGAATTGTGAATAACATTACCAATTTTGGTTGTTTTGTAGATATTGGTGTAAAAGAAAGCGGATTGGTTCACATCTCGCAACTCAAGGCAGGTTTTGTAAGCGATGTAAATGAAGTAGTAAAATTACACCAACATGTTCAGGTAAAAGTAACCGAAGTGGATGAAGGCAGGAAACGCATTCAGTTGACAATGGTAATTTAATCCATAAAAAAAAGGCTTTTCAAATTATGAAAAGCCCTTTTTTTATTTTATTTCTTCTTCTTCTTTTTTGTCGGCTGGTTGTTTCTCGTCTTTAGCAGCGTTTTTGAATTCTTTTATTCCGCTTCCTAAACCTTTCATTAGTTCTGGAATTTTTTTACCTCCAAAAAGCAATAAAACAACTGCCAATATAATAAGGATTTCTGTAACACCTAATCTTCCCATGATTGAATAATTTATTGCCGAAGCAAATTTGTAATAAAAACTGTCTACAAAGGTAATTAGAATAACTTAATAGGAACTCATTTAAGACAATTATTTGGTTTCAATTACGTTAAAAGTTTATTAAATCAGATTTACAATTTCATAAAACAGGATGAAAGGGTACAACTACAATCCATACTATAAATTGATTATATTTGTTCAATAATCAAATTGTATGTCCAAGAAAAGACAGAAACGAAAAAAACTTAAAGAAAATTTATTCAATAAAAGACGTTTAATAATTCTAAACGAAGATACTTTTGAGGAAACTTTTTCTTTAAAACTTAATCTAATGAATGTTTTTGTATTTGTTACTTTGAGTACCATAATTATTATAACGATTACTACTTTTATCATTGCTTTTACGCCTTTACGGGAATTTATTCCAGGATATTCTTCTTCTAAACTTAAAAAAGATGCCACCCAATTGGCTTTAAAAGCAGATTCTTTGTCGTTTGCTTTAAAGAAAAATGAAGCCTACATCAAATCCATTCAAAAAGTATTAACTGGAGAATTGGAATATGTAAAATTCAACAAAGATTCCATTCTTGCTGCAACTGAAGAAGTTTCCTCTCCGGTAAATTTATCAGCTTCAAAAAAGGAAATGGAATTAAGAGCTCAAGTAGCGAAAGAAGAAAAGAATCTCTCAGCCTCCCCGAAAGGAAGGAACCGAAACTCAAAACAGTAAAAATCAATTTTTTAATTTACAATAAAAATTCGTGCTTTGCGTCTTCGCGGCAAAAAATCATTAAACCATCAGTAAGAATGTCAATAAAATCAGTTGCTGCAAAACTATTTGCAATTAAAATTTATAAAAAAACTCAGGCTTGGGCCAATAATCCTGTTGTGACCCAAAAGAAAGTTTTACAACAATTAATCAAAGAAGCTAAGGAAACTCAATTTGGAATCGATCATCATTTTGATACAATTAAATCAAGTGCAGATTTTGCCAATCTGGTTCCGGTTCGGGATTATGAAGCATTGAAACCCTATGTTGATAAAGTGGTAAAAGGTGCCGAAAATATTCTTTGGAAAGGGAAACCATTGTATTTTGCCAAGACATCGGGTACCACTTCCGGGGCTAAATACATTCCGCTGACCAAGGAATCCATGCCTTTTCATATTGAAGCGGCTCGAAATGCGATTCTGCATTATATTCACGAAACCGGGAAAACGGATTTTATTGACGGAAAAATGATTTTTCTTCAGGGAAGCCCGATTTTGGAAGAAAAGTACGGTATAAAACTCGGAAGATTATCCGGAATTGTTGCTCATTTTGTTCCAAAATATTTACAAAAAAACCGAATGCCTTCTTGGGAAACCAATTGTATTGAAGACTGGGAAACTAAAGTGAATGCGATTGTTGAAGAAACATTTAACGAAAACATGACGGTGATTTCAGGGATTCCATCTTGGGTGCAAATGTACTTTGAAAAATTACAGCAAAAAGGAGGAAAGCCAGTGGGAGAAATCTTCAAAAACTTCAATTTGTTTATCTACGGAGGGGTAAATTATGAACCGTATCGTGCCAAATTTGAGAATTTAATTGGTCGAAAAGTAGATAGCATCGAATTATTTCCGGCTTCGGAAGGTTTTTTTGCGTACCAGGATTCCCAGAAAGAAAAGGGGATGTTACTGCTTTTGAATTCGGGAATTTTTTATGAATTTATAAAAAGTGATGAATTTTATACGGAAAAACCAAGACGTTATACGATTGGTGAAGTAGCATTAGACGTAAATTATGTGTTGATTATTTCTACCAATGCAGGACTTTGGGGTTATAATATTGGTGATACCGTTCAGTTTACTTCATTAAAACCGTATCGCGTGATTGTTTCCGGAAGAATCAAGCATTATATTTCAGCTTTTGGGGAACATGTCATTGGTAAGGAAGTAGAAAGTGCGTTGCAGGAAGCGATAATTGGAACCAATATTCGAATAAATGAATTTACTGTAGCTCCACAAATCACGCCAGCAGAAGGATTACCATATCACGAATGGTTCATTGAATTTGAGAACGAACCGGAAGACAGCGTCACTTTTGCGGAAGCTATAGACACTGCCATGAGGAAGCAAAACGTATATTACGACGATTTAATTGTGGGACACGTTTTGCGAAAAGTTGTGATTACAAAAGTCGCTAAAAACGGTTTTAAGGAGTATATGAAGTCAATAGGCAAGCTGGGCGGACAAAATAAAATCCCCAGACTTTCTAATGACAGAGCCATTGTGGATTTATTAAACAAAAAATAAAAGGGTTACATTTGATTTTAGAAAATAGAATAAATGAAAGATACGAAACATATATCACGCTCCAGAGCACAAGAATCATCGGCAGCCATTGAAAAAATGTACATCACGATGCGTCATTTGTTCAATAGAGGATTTTATAAACCAATGGGTATTTCCGGTGATACTTTGAGGGAAGCTTTACTGGCTTTGCGACCAGAAATTTACGGTAATATTGGTGAAGAAAAAGTAGAATTGAATGGTCTTTTATACGTTATTGAGCGTTTGCCGGTAGGAATCGAAGAATGTAGGTTCATTAATTTAACGTCGGATGAAGGGTATTCTAAATCGCATTTCCAAGCGATTGTTCCACCTAAAAGACGCCGTAATTGTTATCGAATTGATGAGGAACAAATGAATGTGGAGATTACGCGTGGGCGTTCGGATATTTATGATATTTTGACGCATTTAACGTTCATTTTTATCGAATCCCATAAAATAAGAAATAGAGTTTTGCTTGACGATGCAGGCGAAGTTTCACGTGATTGGTTCAAACTGGAACAAGCAGTTTCCCAAAATAAAAAACTGACTCTGGTAGAAAAAGAGAAAGCAATTTCGCATGCTTCAAATATTCTGGGAAGAACATTTGAGGACGTTTTAGAGATATATGATGCCTTTGGGTCGGTAACTGCACCAGATCGCTTCTTACATGTAATTTTTTGGTTGGGCAAATTAGCGATTGAGGAAGTGGTTGACAATAATAAAAGAACCATAACATTCAGTCCGATTTTGAGGGAACGATTGGGGCATCATATTCATGGTGAAATTTGGGCAACGAACATTAAGGAAGTTTTAAAAGAGAATCAGCTCTTAGACCGTCCAATTCATGTGATTAGTGCCAATATGCACAGTGTAATGAACTCTATTTTTGCAACACCGGCTTTGAAAACCAAGTTTAAAGACAAATCAGATTTCTTTATTTATGAAGAATTGAGTAAGTCAGGCTCTTATGACGTTCGCAATCAGGTGGAAGACATTGCATTGAAATACGGAATGATTTCGTTACCGGACACTTCAGGAACCAATATTGACGTGCAAATTTTTGATACCGCCAAAATTGACTGGACTAAAACCTCGTTTCCAAAGGCAAATACGGGAGAAAAAAAACCAGTTATAATTGTGATGGATTACGCTTTTGGCGAGCAAGCATATGAAACGATTGACGAATTATTAAAACCGTATAAAAAAGAGACCTTATTGAATGTGGAATCAGTTTCCATCATGGGAAAAGCGGGAATTCTGGAAGGCGGTAAAGGAGATATTATGATTCCGAATGCGCACATCAATGAGGGAACAGCAGACAATTATTTTTTCCATAATGAATTATCGGCTGAGATGTTTGAGGGCAACGATATTGCAGTTTTTGCTGGACCAATGGTTACAGTATTGGGAACATCATTGCAAAACAGGGATTTATTAAAATTCTTTCATGAATCGACTTGGGGTATTATTGGATTGGAAATGGAAGGTTCTTATTATCAAAAAGCCATTCAATCTGCATCGAAAATCAGAAAAAGTGTTCCTTTGGATATCAAAGTGAGATATGCATATTACGCTTCGGATAATCCATTGGAAACAGGAAGTACCTTAGCTTCTGGCGGACTGGGAACATCAGGTGTAAAACCAACGTATTTGATTACCATTAAAATATTGGAACAAATTTTCAACGTAAAATAAAAGAATAGTATGAATAAAAACGAACCCAATACACTAGAGGATCAGGAAATTGATTTGTCGCAAATTTCTAAGAAAATCAGCAATCTTTTTCAAAGATTTGATACTTTTTTATTCAGATGTATTCAGTTTTTTGTAATAAATGCAATCGTAATTTCAATTTTGATAGTGGTTGGAGTCGGGTTAGGAATATTTTTAGATCAAACACAAAAAAACTATAATCATCAAATTATAGTGACACCAAATTTTGGAAGTACGGATTATTTATATGCAAAAATTGACTTAATTGAATCTAAAATTAAGGAGGGAGATACTGTTTTTTTAAAAGAAGTTGTCGGAATACAAAAACCGAAAGAAATTAAGAAAATAGAAATCAATCCAATAGCAGATGTTTATAAATTTATTGAAAATAAACCGGAAAATTTTGAACTAATCAAGCTGATGGCAGAAGATGGAGATATTAAAAAAACTGTCGTGGATAATTTGACCAGTAAAAATTATACATTTCATAAGGTATCATTGATTACCGGAAAATTAACCAATGATAAAGAAACAGTTCAGCCATTATTAAATTTTTTGAACGAAACTGATTATTACAAGAAAATTCAGAAAGGAGTACTAAACAATATTCAAATTAAGATGGTTCAAAATGACTCTATTATTTCACAAATAAATGGAGTTTTAAACGGCTTTTCTAATAGGATGAATGGCGCTACAAAAAGTGATAAACTGGTTTATTATAACGAAAACACACAGCTGAATGATATCATCAAGACTAAGGAGGGGCTAATTAACGAACAAGGAACCAATAGAGTTAGTTTGATAGGGTTAGATAAAATTATAAAAGATAACAGTTCAACACTAAATATTGAAAATAAGAGTTCAATCAACGGAAAATTAAAATTTGTTCTGCCAATTTTATTTGTTCTATGCTTTATTATTTTCCGATTGTTTATTGCTTTTTATAGAAAACAAGCTTTAAAAGCATTGCAAAACGGTTAATAATTAGGGTAAACGATTGTAGGTAAAAAATAATTCAAGAACAGATAATATATAAAAACAGATTTCTCTTTAAGAAATAAAATATATTTTTGTAAAAAAACACAGATGAAAATAAAATTAATAGCAGCAAGTTTTTTCTTAACCTTAGCATTAGTCTCTTGTAAAAAAGAAGATAAGAAAGAAGTGGCTGCCCCAGTTGAAGAAGTAAAAGCCAACACATTTGATGTTACAGTTGAGTTGGTGATTAAAAAAGATGACGAATTAATCCTTTTTTATAAAGATCCTTCAATTAATTATTTCGACGAAAAAAACACCGTTTATTATGGTTTAAAAGGCAAACAAGAGCCTCAAACCGTAACATTCAGCATTCCTGAAGGAGTTTTACCAAATGATATCCGTTTTGATATTAGTTCGAAAAAAGAGCAAGAACCGGTAAAAATTAACGCTATAACTTTAAGTTTTGAAGGCAGAACATTTAAAGTTGATCAAAAAGATTTACTAAAATATTTTACCCCTAATGAATTTATAGTATTTGATGAAGCTTCATCGACAGCTACTTTCATTCCAAAAGGAGATCAATACGACCCATTTTTTAATACAAAACCAGCAATTTATATAGAGCTTGAAAAAGTTAGAGGGGTTAAATTATAGTTCATAATAAACAAAATTTTCAAAGGCTATTCCTGACAAGGTGTAGCCTTCTTTTTATAAAAAACACATGAAATAATGTTTAGTTTTTTTAATAAAGTTCTATACGATAAAAAGCACAAAATATTAGTTTCTAATTTTGTTTACCTTGCTATACTCCAAGGTTTAAATGTACTGTTACCCTTAATTACCTTCCCTTATTTAGTCAGAGTTTTGGGAATAGAAAATTTTGGATTACTGTCTTTCTCATTCGCATTAATCACCTATTTTCAGATTATTACAGATTTTGGATTCAACTCAATTGCTACCAGAGATATTTCAGTTGCGATTGAAGACAAGAAAATGCAACAAGATATTTTTAATGACGTAATGTCTACAAAATTATTTTTGCTTGTTTTGTGTTTCTTTTTGATGTCAATTATTGTTTTTAGTTTTGAAATATTCAGCAATCATTGGGAACTTTATTTTTTCTCTTTTGGATCTGTTCTTGGTCAGGCTATTTTTCCAGTTTGGTTTTTCCAAGGAATGCAAAAGATGCGGTATATTACTTATCTGAACATATTTACAAAAATTATTTTCACCATCGCAATTTTTACTTTTGTCAGACAACAAGAGGATTATTTTTTAGTTCCTATTTTTAATGCTTCAGGAATTGTAATCGCTGGAATCCTATCTTTTTATTTTGTAAAAAAGCACTTTGATTTACAATTAAAACTACAATCCTTTCAAAGGATCAAAAACCAATTAATTAAAGGGAAGTATGTTTTTTTGTCCGAATTAAAAATTTCTTTGTTTACCAATACCAATACATTGATATTAGGAATTTTTGTAGGCAATCAAGCAGTTGGTTACTTTAGCGCTGCAGAAAAATTAGCCAGAGCTATTGGAAATTTCCAAACTCCTATTTCGAATGTCTTGTTTCCTTTTTTGGCCAATGAAATGATTTCAAATAAAATACAGACGATTAAGAAAATAAATAAGATAACAAGAATTGGCGCACTCTTTTTTTCGATAATTGTGCTCTTGGGATTCTTTTTTGCTAAGGAAATTATAACGTTAGTTTATGGACAAGCAATGAATCCAGCGATCATTTTATTTAAAATAGTGCTAATCATTCCACTTGCATCATTCTTAGACACGATGTTTGGTAAACAAATTTTACTAAATTTAGGGAAGGACAATTTATATTTTCGGGTCATTTTATGGGCAACCGTTTTAAATATCAGTATAAATTTAGGATTAACCTACTTTTATGAAGCACTAGGAACGGCCATTGCACTTACTGTTACACAAATTTTTATAGTATTTGGAATGTGGTTTTATGCAAAAAGAGAAACGGATAAATTCTGCTAATAAAAAGAGCCATGACACAAATTAAAGTAAGCGTCATTATTCCTGTATACAACGCAGAAGGATTTTTGGACGATTGTATACAATCATTGATAAGTCAAACATTACAGGAATGTGAGTTTATTTTTGTCAATGACGGCTCCTCTGATTCCAGCCAACAAATTATTGAACAATTTCAGGAAAAAGACAATAGGATTATCCTGATTAATCAAGAGAATAAAGGCATTAGCGGTGCGAGAAATACAGGAATTGAAGCTTCAAAAGGCATTTATATTGGTTTTGTTGATAATGATGATTCTGTAAAGGAAACGATGTTTGAAACGCTATATAACAACGCCATAAACAACAATCTCGACATTGTAGTTTCTAAAACGATTTTAGGCAGAGATGGTAAGTATATCATTAAGCAAGCCGTTTTTCCTGTAGAAAAAATATATGACCAGGAATTTATCCAGAAAAATATTATTCCAAGTTTATTGCGCGAGGAAGATTTATTTGCCGTTTGGAATAAAATTTATAAACGTAGTTTAGTGTTTCAGAATGATGTTCGGTTTCCAAAAACGAGAGTTATTGAAGAAGATAATATGTTTAACATTCAGATATTTAATCAGGCCTCTAAAGTAATTTTTATAGATTATAGCGGTTATTACTACAGAGAAGTACCTACTAGTGAATCCAGAAAAACAATTGAAAATGATTATTTTGACAAGGCGCTACAAAAATTCCATTTTGATTACAAAAAAGAATACGACCTTTCCATCACTTATCAAGAATTAGAAAAGCTAAAAGCCACTCGTTTTATCCATCGAGTATGTTATTTAGTATATAAATGCGCCACGGCTGAAGCTTCTTTCGGCAAAAAATTAAGTTATATTAAAAACATGGTTTTTCACCCAACAGTCTTTTCTTTATCAAATCAATACTGCAATGAAATACTGTATACTAAAGGAAAATACGAATTTCTAGTTTTGAAAATTATAAAAAACAAGTCGATTGTTGGTTTATATTTATTAGTTTTATCAATTAAAACGGTTTACCATCCCAAAATTTCAGAAACCATTCGGTTTTTAAATAATCCAAGAATTCAAAACACTTAAAAATAAAAAATTGCTCAGAAAATTATATACAATCCTTTTTTTTCTAGGTCTTTTCTTTTTTTCGTTTAACGAATATGAAGGTCTGCCGATACTTGGAGAGTTTAAAAGTGAGGCGGGTGCAGTTTTCTTTTTGTTGGGATTTTTAGTATTAATTATTGAATCTGGTTTTACTAAAAAAATTACGATTCCTTTAAAAAACCCAATTTTTCAAATCATGTTGGTTTTTCTATTCTGGTGTTTCATTACTACAGTATTAAATATTCAAACAGTAGAATCTAACTATTTTAAGCACACAGGAGGAATTAACAGATTTATCAGGCAATATTTTGCCTTGTTACTTTCGAGTATTATTTTCTTCCTTTTTTACTATAATGTTATCCGAAAAATGGAACTGAAAGACCTGCTTTTTAAAATAAGGAAAGCGTTTTTCTGGTCTTTAATTGTGGCTTCTGTTTATGGTTTTCTGGAGATTTTAGTCTCTTATTTTGGTCTTGGATTCTTCTATCCGATTTTAAAATTATTTGATTATTTTCCTTTTTTGGAAGTCTTAATTCATGATAAAGGACGTATTTCTTCCATTGCTTATGAACCACCATTTCTTGCAATTTATTTAATCACCATTGCCGGATGGATGTTCAGTTATATTTTGACCGAAAAAAAGAGTTGGAAATTTCTGCCGGCCATTTTGGTTTTAGTACTTACCTTTTTTTCAGGATCAAGAACAGGTTTAATGGTTGTCCTTTTTCAATTAATTATTTTTGCGACGATCGTTTACAAAGACAGAAAAATTAGAAATTATTTTGTAAAATCCTTTTATGGGTTTTTGATTCTATTTTCGGTGTTGCTTATTTTCAATGGAAAAAAAACAGTAAACGCCATTTCAGAAAAAGTAATTTCATTAAATTTTATTGGAAATTTAAAAAGCAATAAGTCTAATCAATCTCGATTTGGGTTGCAATATGCTTCCTTACAAGTTTTCAAGGAAAATCCTATTATTGGGGTTGGTTTTGGACAACAGACGTATCATAGCAGAACACACTATCCAACTTGGGCTACAAAAGATAATTATGAGTTTGATTTGATGTATAAGAATAAGAATGTAAAATCATTCCCTCCGGGATATAATCTTTATACCAGATTATTGGCAGAAACGGGTATAATTGGTTTTTTGATTCTATTGGCATTGATTTATTATTCCATAAAGCAAACAAAAATATTCATAAAAAACAGTACTGGAGAGAAGCAAATCCTGTCTTATATACTATTAATTTCGTTATCAGGTCTATTTATTAATTGGTTGCAGATAGATACTTTTCGAATTTATGGCATTTGGCTCTCCTTCGCTATTTTGATGCGATTGTCTCAAGAAAAAATAACGATAAATGAATAAGGTCGTTCTATTAATTCCGCACTATAATAATCCGCTTGGACTAATGGCATCTGTGGCATCAATAGAAGCTTCAGAAGCTGTGGATATTGTTATTGTGGACGATGGGAGCATCAATGGAAGAATCAATGAAGCAGCTACAAATACTGCTTTCAAAGCAACAGGAAAAATCACGTATATTTATTTAGAAAATAATGAAGGGATTGAATCTGCGCTGAATCATGGCTTAGATTATATTGTAAAAACAAATCAATATCATTTTATTGCTCGATTGGATTGTGGCGATACTTGCATTGGTAAACGGTTTGAAATACAAGAAAAATTTCTGGTTGAAAATCCTGAAATAAAATTAGTGGGTTCGAATGCTATTGCGGTGGATCCAAAGGGCAATTTTTTATACAAGACTTTATTTCCGGAAAAGAACCAAGAAATAAAGAACAAAATGTTTACTAACGCTATGTTTCTTCATCCAGCGGTTATGTTTGCAGAAGAAATTATAGCTATTGTCGGGAAGTATCCCATAAATTATAAAGCAGCTGAAGATTATGCTTTTTTCTTTAAAATTGTAAAAGAATTCAAAACGGCTAATCTGCCAGAATTTCTGCTGCAATATGAAATCAATCCATCAGGGATTTCCTTTTCAAAGAGGAAAGTACAGGTCTGGAGCAGAATAAGGGTTATTAAGGATAATTTTTATTTTGGTTTTTGGCCAGTTTATGGAATTATAAGAAATCTGATTTTGTATATTTTACCCCATTCAATCATTCAAAAAATAAAAGGGTTCAAAGAATGAGTATATTTTCAAAGAAAGAAAGCTACAGCAACATTATTCTCTTATTAGTATTGGCATTGTCTTTTTCAAAATCAATACCCAATATTATTTTAGGGATTGCTTTGTTGTTTTATGCCGTACTGCTTTATCAGAAAGAAATAGTTTTTCCAAAAAAGCACTATTTTTTTCCCTTTGGATTGCTTTTCCTGTATCTGCTGATTAAGGCTGTTTTCCAATCCTCAATTGATAACGAAGTAAATGTATTCAGTCGATTTTTAATGGTAATTATACTTCCAATAGTATTTATTCCAGTTCCAAGAAATAAAATAATTTGGGGTTTTATAGCATCGGTTTTTATCGCTGTCAGTATTGCCTTAATTCATACTTCCATTTATTATTTAGACAATAAAACACTTCCTTTCAGTAATGGGGAAGACGTAAATAGAATTTTGATAATAGAAAGGCCTTACATGGGATTTATATGCCTTGTTGCATTAATTTTATGTTTATTCATGGCAAAAGAATATCCGAAATTTAAAAAAGCACTATTTGCTTTGGGTTTGTTTTTTGGAATTTTTATCTTTTTTATTGCGGCAAGATTGTCTTTAATCACGTTAATTGGAGTCGCTATAATTTACTTTTTATTCTATTCAGGTTTATCCGCTGTAAAAAAAGCAATAATTATTACAGTCTGTTTTATAGCCGTATTTACTGCTTTGTTAAGTTATAAAAATTTGTCAAACAGATTTTTTGTTGCCGATAGTTTCCAAACAATGCAAGATTATGAACCAAGAGTTGTAATTTGGAGTTGTGCATCAGAGATAATTCGTTCGTCTGATTTTAATTTAATTTTTGGAAGTAAAAGCTTCAATTGGATGCAAGAACAATATGTTCAATGTTATGCTGATTCTATTTCAAATGAAAGTAAAAAAGCATGGTTTTTAGCTATAAAATATAATTCTCATAACCAATTTATTGACTTTTTTCTAATTGGTGGTTTTTTAGGATTGGGACTGTTTTTATTTTTTGTGTTTTCTATGATGAAAAATGCTATAGGAAATTTTTACTTTTTTTCAATTGTTGTTTCTTTAACGTTATTTTTTTTGATGGAAAATGTATTGCATAGGCAATTTGGTTGTTATTTAACCGCAATCGTATTTTCTATAACCGCAAAATATAGAGATGAAAAAAATTAAAATTGCCCATATTCTCCATTCCGTAGGAGGTGTTGATGTTTCCTTGCGGCTAATTCTTGAAAACAGCAATCCATCACAATTCGAAAATATCGTAATCCATGGAATTGTTGATACAAAAGAAGGCTTTTACGATAAAAATAAAGCTCTTGTTACGGAATATAAATTGCCTATCTCCAGAGAAATAGCAGTTGTAAATGATCTTATCTCGATAATAAAAACATACCGAATTCTAAAAAAGGAAAAACCGGACTTAATTCACAGCCACAGTGCTAAAGGAGGTGTAATTGGAAGGATAGTTGCAATTTTTACGGGAATTCCGGTTGTATATACTCCGCAGGCATTTTCCTATTTAAGTACAGATAACAATTTTAAAAGAACCGTTTTCCTGTTAATTGAAAAATTATTATCCAAAGGAAATGTTACCCTTTTAGCTTCTTCCAAGTCTGAAATGAAACGAGCAATTGAAGAAGTAGGGTTTAAAAAAGAAAACGTATTGCTTTTCAATAATACAATAAAACCAATTGATGAAATCAATCCGTTATCCATAAAAAAAAGCTGGCCTGACAATTATATTTGCACCGTTGGCCGTCCGTCTTATCAGAAAAATATTGAATTCATGATAAGGGTTTTGTACGAAATAAAGAAAACGACAAATATTCATTTAGTTTTAATGGGAGTAGGACCAGTTTCGGATAATTTAGATTCCGTAAAAAAACTTATAAAAGAGTTAGACATGTCAACTAACATCACTCTTTTGAACTGGACGAAAAGAACGGATGTTTTTAATATCATTAAGGATGCGAAATTTTATATTTCAACGGCACGATATGAAGGATTGCCCTATTCTATTATCGAAAGCATGGCATTAGCAACGCCTTGCATAGTTTCAGATTGCGATGGCAACAGAGATTTGATAACAAACGATTTTAATGGATATCTAGTGGAAGAAAATAATACGGCAGATTTTACGGCAAAATGTATTAAATTATGGAACGAAGAGGAAATACATGCAACGTTTTCAAAAAACGCCAAAAATTCATTTGAACAAGAGTATAATATTTTAAAAAAAATCGTGAATTTGGAAACTATTTATCTAAAACAATCAAATTTAAAATATAAAAAGTCGCATAAATAGTCTTATTTTGTCCAAACAAACAACGTTTATGAAAAGAATACTCATCACCGGAGCGGCAGGATTTTTAGGATCACATCTTTGTGACCGTTTTATTAAAGAAGGCTATTTTGTTATAGGCATGGATAATCTCATCACTGGAGATTTAAAAAATATAGAACATTTGTTCAAACTGGAGCATTTCGAATTTTATCATCATGATATTACCAAATTTGTCCATGTTCCGGGTCAATTAGATTATATTTTGCATTTTGCTTCACCCGCAAGCCCAATAGATTATTTAAAAATTCCAATACAAACATTAAAAGTAGGTTCTCTTGGAACGCATAATCTTTTAGGTTTGGCACGAGTAAAAAATGCCAGAATTCTTATTGCATCCACTTCTGAAGTTTATGGAGATCCATTGGTTCATCCACAAACTGAAGAATACTATGGAAATGTAAACACAATAGGGCCAAGGGGCGTTTATGATGAAGCGAAACGTTTTCAGGAATCCATAACTATGGCATATCATACTTTTCATGGAGTAGAAACCAGAATCGTTCGAATTTTCAATACGTATGGCCCAAGAATGAGACTCAATGACGGTAGAGTCATTCCTGCATTTATAGGTCAGGCGCTTCGTGGGGAAGACTTAACTATTTTTGGTGACGGAATGCAAACGCGTTCTTTTTGCTATGTTGATGATCAAGTGGAAGGAATTTTCAGATTATTGCATTCTGATTATGTTCTTCCGGTGAATATTGGTAATCCGGATGAAATTACCATTAAAGACTTTGCCGAAGAAATTATAAAATTGACAGGAACCAACCAGAAAGTGGTTTATTTTCCTTTACCTATAAATGATCCTTTGCAACGTCAACCTGATATTACCAAAGCAAGAAAGCTGTTGGGTTGGGAAGCTACAGTAAATCGTGCCGAAGGAATGAAAATCACCTATGACTATTTTAAATCATTGTCTAAAGAAGAACTTTCAAAAGAAGAACATAAAGACTTTTCAGGTTATATTAAATAGTGAAACAAACGTATTTTTAGATTCATTTTAAATTAATAGTATCGAATACATTCTCTAATTATGACGGTATCACAAATAGGAAGATATTCAAAATACATACGGCCTATTAGTGTTTCAATTGATCTAATAGTTATTTCAGGACTAAGTTTGTTCATCTTTAGAGAACTAAATTTAGACATTGAATATTATCTTATTTATCAGACAATTGGATGGATTACTGCTGCTTTTTTTATACGATTTTATGAAATATATCGCTTCACAACACCCATTGAAATTATTTCGAAAATAATCAAGCAAGGAGTTTTATTTCTTTTGATTATCATTGCTTTTTTTCCATTTTCAAAGCAGGTTGCCTTTAGTGGAGAGGTGATTGTAATGTTTATATCCTCAGTTATGTTGCTGATTACGATTTCAAAATTTTCATTGTTTTATTATTTAAAAGAATATAGAATATTAACAGGAAGTAACTATAGAAGTGCGGTCATTATTGGTTATACGCCCGAAGCAATTCAACTAAAAAATCTTTTTGAAACAAGAAATGATTATGGATATCGTTTTTTAGGTTATTTTTCGGATAAGAAATCAAATCAGAATATTAAAGGAAAATTAGCGGATTTGAAACCATTTGTAATTGAAAATTGTGTGGATGAAATTTACTGCTCTTTAAATGAAATTTCCAATGAGCATTTGAAAGATTTGATTGATTTTGCCGATGAAAACAATAAAACAATAAAATTTATACCAGATACAAAAGAGATTTTTTCTAAGAATTTAAAAATAGATTATTACGATTTTTTTCCTGTGCTTTCGTTGAATAAAACAATGTTGCATGAGCCAAGTACAAAGGTGTTTAAAAGAATTTTTGATATTGTTTTCTCGATCACAATTATTGTTTTTCTATTGTCTTGGTTAATTCCACTATTAGCGATCTTAATAAAATTAGAATCCAGAGGGCCTGTTTTTTTCAAACAAGGAAGGCCTGGAATTGATGAAAACGAGTTCTTTTGTTATAAACTTCGTTCCATGAAAATCAATAAAAAAACGGAAACAGAAGCCTCAAAAAATGACCCGCGAGTTACCAGAATAGGGAAGTTTATGAGAAAGACAAGTATGGATGAAATGCCTCAATTTATAAATGTTTTACTTGGCGATATGTCAGTTGTAGGTCCGCGGCCACACCTTTGGGCCCAAAATAAAACCTATGGGAATAAAGTTAAAAAATATATGGTACGTCATTATGTTAAACCCGGAATTACCGGATTAGCGCAAGTAAAAGGTTTTCGTGGCGAAATTGAAACAGAAGATGATATGATTAACAGAATAAAATTTGATGTTTTTTACATCGAAAATTGGTCTCTTATCCTGGATTTAAAAATAATTTTCCAAACTATAGTTAATATTTTTAAGGGCGAAGAAAAAGCATATTAAAATGGAAACACCATTAGTCTCAATTATAACGCCTTCTTTTAATTCTGAAAAATTCATTTCAGAAACGATTCAGTCTGTGCAGAATCAAACCTACAAAAATTGGGAAATGATTATTGTGGATGATTGTTCTTCAGATGAAACGGTTGCTATTGTTACAAAAATGGCACTTCAGGACAATAGAATCAAACTTTTTCAATCCGAAAAAAATTTGGGAACCGGTATTGCCCGGAACACGGCTTTGGCTAAAACAAAAGGAAGGTATATTTCTTTTTTGGATGCTGATGATTTGTGGAAACCACAAAAACTGGAGAAACAAATCGATTTTCTTAAAACCAATAATGTACCTTTTACTTTTTCATTCTATGATTGCATTGATGAAGAAGGAAAGCCATTGAACAAAAGAGTGGAAGCACCTGGAAATCTTTCCTACAGACAACTTTTTTTTTGTAATTATGTTGGGAATCTTACCGGTATTTATGATGTGAATTATTTCGATAAAATCACTATTTCTTCCATTAGGAAGCGCCAAGACTGGATGTTATGGCTTACGATTCTAAAAAAGATTAAAACGGCACAGCCTATTCCTGAAAGTCTGGCCTTTTATAGGATTAGAGAGCATTCACTTTCAGCTTCTAAATTAGACTTATTGAAGCATAATTTTATGGTTTACAGGACTTTTCATGGATTTAATATAGTTGTTGCGTCCTTTTGTATGATTGGGTTTTTATTCACGCAATTAATCATAAAACCAGGTTATAGTAAGAAGTTAAATAAATGATTTAAACTGCTTTAATTTCCCTCGATTGCTTCTATCCAATGCTTTTTTTCTAATAAAACTAAAGTTTAAATTAGGTTCCAGATACAAGGCAATTGCGGTTTCTATTTTTTGAATTTGTTTCAAATTTAATTCGGTTTCACTCATATATTCAATTTCAAAAGTATCAATTTTTGTTTGTTTAATAATGAATTCTTTTACGTTTCCATCGTCTTCAATAAAGCTTTTTGTTACATAATAAAATGTCAATCCGGGTGATTTTTTCCCGCTTGGCAAAAGTGCAATATCATTTGTCCTTCCAATTAATTTCTTGAGAATAGGTTTCTTCAACGTACTTTTTTCGTCCAGAATCCCAATATCGCCAATCTCATAGCGTATAAACGGGTGCGCTTTGTTGAATAATGAAGTAATGACAATTCGGCCAGAAGTACCGTTTGGAACCGCTTGATTATTGTCATCCAAAATCTCTACAAATAATGTTTCCGAATTCACTTGCCATTCCTCTTGAGGGTTTTGAAAAGCGATTAAATCCAGTTCTGAAGCACCGTATTCATTAACAATCGGAATTCCAAATTGCTGCTCTAAAAGAATTTTATCTGCTTCAAAAAGCATTTCGGAAGTCACCATACATACTTTTAAAGTGGGACAGATTTCCTTTAAAAGGACGTTTTTTCTCTTTAAATATTTGGCAAATAAAACAATTGAACTCGTGTAACCATTGATGTAATCAAATTTTTTATTCTGAAATTTTTTCAGAATCTCTTCTAAAATAACATCTGACAGGTCAAAAATGGAGAATCGAAACCGATGGCTCAATAAATCTTTGAAACGTTCTTTTTTGTTGCCAATAAAATCCATTGGAATCCCATAAAAACGGGCCTGATACGAACGGTTAAAATCAATTCCGTACCAACCAAAACGATAGATATTCGAAGCCCAAGTCAAAGCGTGACTGTATTTATCTTTGGCAAAAATAAAAGGATCGCCGCTGGAACCAGACGTTTTATTGACGTAACTGTTTTTTGGAGAATACCCGCTCGAAAGTCTTTCAAGCAATGGTTTTTGTAAGTTTCTTTTATTTAAAACAGGTAAATTATCCCAGTTGGTAGCATTTGAACCAACTAACTCCTGATAAAATGGATTGTTTTGTAAATGAAAATCTACGATTTCCAACTTTTTATTTTCAAGGAAAGCTTCGTGTTCTTTTTCGGATAAAGCGACAATTTTTCGCAATTCGGCTTTGGCTTCCTTCATTGGGAAACCATTTAGTTGCAGTGATAAGTCGAAAAGTGGAAGCATTTTAAAGGTATATTTCATCAAAAATAATATTTACTTACAACTAATGACCAAGAACCAACAACTTTTTGGAAATTAATTATTTTTTAAGTTCAAAAGCAATTATTTTTGCACCACAACTAAATAAAACAACATCATGACTATTTTACTATTGGGTTCAGGCGGAAGAGAGCATGCTTTTGCATGGAAAATGATTCAAAGTCCGCTTTGTGACACACTTTTTGTAGCACCAGGAAATGCCGGAACAGCAGCAATAGCGAACAATATTGATATAAGCCCAACAGATTTTGACGCTATCAAAGCTTTTGTTCTTCAGGAAAAAGTAGAAATGGTTGTTGTAGGACCCGAAGATCCATTAGTAAAAGGGATCTATGATTTCTTTTTAAATGATGCAGAGTTAAAAGATATTCCAGTTATTGGACCATCAAAAATTGGTGCTCAATTAGAAGGAAGTAAAGAATTTGCCAAAGAATTTTTGATTAAACATAATATTCCAACTGCTGCTTACGATAGTTTTACTGCCGAAACAGTTGAAAAAGGATGCAAATTTTTGGAAACGCTACAACCGCCTTATGTTTTAAAAGCGGATGGATTAGCAGCTGGAAAAGGGGTTTTGATTATTCAAGATTTGGCGGAAGCCAAAGAAGAATTAAGAAACATGTTAGTACACCAAAAATTTGGTGACGCGAGTTCTAAAGTGGTGATTGAAGAATTCCTTGACGGAATAGAATTAAGCTGTTTTGTCCTTACCGATGGAAAAAATTATAAAATCCTGCCAACGGCCAAAGATTACAAACGTATTGGCGAAGGGGACACGGGGTTAAATACAGGCGGAATGGGAGCAGTTTCTCCAGTTCCTTACGTTGACGCAGTTTTGATGGAAAAAATCGAAACACGCATCGTAAAACCAACTATTGATGGTTTCCAGAAAGACGGAATTCCATACAAAGGATTCGTTTTTATTGGATTGATTAATGTGAATAATGAGCCAATCGTAATTGAATACAATGTGAGAATGGGTGATCCGGAAACGGAAGTGGTTGTTCCAAGATTGAAAACAGATTTAGTCGAATTGTTTTTGGCTGTAGCCAATGAAAAACTAGATGAAATTACGTTGGAAATTGACGAAAGAAGCGCTACTACAATTATGGTAGTTTCTGGTGGATATCCAGAAGATTTCGAAAAAGGAAAAGTGATTTCAGGATTGGAAAACATCCAAGACTCTATTGTTTTTCACGCAGGGACAAAAATAGAAAATGGAAATGTTGTTTCGAATGGTGGAAGAGTTTTAACCGTAACTTCTTATGGAAATGATTTCGAAGAGGCCATAAAAAAATCTTACCAAAACATAGATAAACTAAATTTTGATAAGATGTATTTTAGAAAAGATATTGGAAACGATTTAAAATAGTTTCTATTATCTATCGTTCACTTTTTTTTAATATTATTTTAAGAAAGAGTGAGCGGTAGTATCTTGATTTTCTGTTCCTGCGTCTTCAAAAATTTTCAATTGTTTGATCCAATATACCATTGCGGCTGCACAAATAATCATGAAAATCCAGTTGATAGTATTAGCAACAAACCAAGATTTAAGCTCTAATGCACGTAAAAAATCTAGAGGAGCAAATAAAATATTTACAAATAAGTATTGTATTCCTTCGAAAAATGCTTTCATAATGTATAAAATTAATTTTATTAGTTGTTTTTAAAGAGCTCTGGATAGCAGAAAGGTCTTATTAGTAAGAATCTTTTTGAACTTGCAGGGTTTCCTTTTTAAACAAGTATTATATTTACAATCACAAAAGTATAAAATATCCTTATGATAACAAGTGTTTTTAAAAAATCTACACCATTAAATTTTTCTTTGGTTGTAATTTTAATACTGGTTTTCTTTTTAATATTCCAATTTCAAGATTTATCTTGGACTAATTCCCTTTTTTTGATTTTAAAAAAAGTGGCATTGTTCTGTGTTTTATTGGCTTCTGTTTTTATTACAAATTTCATTGTCAAAAAAAATGGATTGAGCAAAGACAGTACATACACCATTTTTTTCTCCTTTTTATTACTGCTTTTTTTCCCTTCGGTATTAGACAACACGAACCTGATCGTTTCAAATTTCTTCATACTATTAGCTCTTCGCCGATTGATTTCATTGCAATCACTTAAAGCTTCCAAAGAAAAAATATTTGATGCATCATTGTGGATTTTTTTAGCCGCATTATTTCATTTTTGGAGTATTATTTTTATGGTATTGGTTTTCATATCTATAATTTTCCATGTTTCCAGAGATTATAGAAACTGGTTCTTGCCGTTTATTGCCTTTTTCACAGCGACAATTCTTTTCTTGTTATATGCGACAGTATTCAGTGTAAACGTAATCGAATATATAACAAGGAGTGTAACGATGGATTTTAGTATTGATTATTTTACCAATAATTACCAAAATGCCGCTTTTTCGATTTATGCTACTATTGCATTATTTTTCGTTATTTCTATGTTTGCAACATTGTCAAGCAGACCGCAGCTTTTACATGTTTCTTTCAAAAAAATAGTAGCTTCATTCTTTATTGGAATAGTAATTTTCTTAATTTCGTCCAATAAAAGTAATGATTTATTGCTGTTTACCTTTGCGCCATTAGCTGTTATGGCAACAAGTCATATTGAAATTGTACAGCTAAAATTGAAACAGGAAATCGTATTGTTTGTTTTTATTCTATGCAGTCTTTTTGCCTTTTTCTCGCAATTATAATTTCTCACCAAAAGCTAAATCTCCGGCATCACCAAGTCCCGGAACGATGTAACTGTGTTCATTTAGTTTTTCGTCTAATGTAGCAATCCAAAGATGACATGTGTCGGGTAAATGTTGTTTAAGATGTTCAATTCCTTCTGGCGCAGCAATTACAACTGCGATATGAATTTCTTTTGGAATTCCTCTTTCCATTAATTTATTAAAAACAGCAACTATAGATTGTCCCGTGGCAAGCATAGGATCAATCAGTAGTACATTTTTGTTATTTATATCAGCAATTGCTTGGTATTGAACCACAATTTCAAAATCATCATCATTATTGGGATGGTATCTGAAGGCTGAAATAAAACCGTTTTCTGCATTGTCAAAATAGTTCAAAAACCCCAAATGCAAAGGCAATCCTGCACGTAAAATGGAGCAGAGAACCAATTGATCTTCAATTTCGGTAGTTTTCTTGATGCCAAGAGGCGTTTGAATTTCGACGTTTTTGTAATGCAATTCTTTGCTCAATTCATAAGCCATTATTTCACCAATACGTTCAATATTTCTTCTAAAACGCATGCTGTCGTTATGAACATTCACATTTCGAATTTGTCCTAAAAAATGGTTCAAGACACTATTGTTTTCAGATAAAATATGGATTTGCATCGTTTTAATTTTGGAATTAAACTTCTAAAGTTTTTTTAATCTATAAAAGTATAAAAAAGTATCTTTGCGTTTTAATATATAAAGATATGTTTTCAAAATTAGCTTATTCAGTTTTCGAACAAAGTATTAAGGATTATCATCAATTTGATAATGTTGATCAACCCATAAATAATCCTTTTCCAAAGGATAAATTTGAACATTTATTGTATCATAAAAACTGGATTGACACGGTGCAATGGCATTTTGAAGATATTATCCGTGACCCAAATATTGACCCGGTTGCCGCTTTGACTTTGAAAAGAAGAATTGATGCTTCTAATCAAGAGCGTACGGATATGGTAGAATATATAGACAGTTATTTTCTTCAAAAATACAGCCATGTAGTAGTAAAAGAAAGTGCTAAAATCAACTCAGAAAGTCCTGCTTGGGCTTTTGACAGATTGTCAATTTTAGCCTTAAAAATTTATCACATGAATGAAGAAGCTACTCGTGCAGCAGCTTCTCAAGAACACAGAGATAAATGTCAGGCTAAATTAAATATTCTTTTAGAGCAAAGAACTGATTTGTCAACTGCAATTGATGACTTAATAAAAGACATTGAAAATGGTGATAAATTTATGAAAGTGTACAAACAAATGAAAATGTACAATGATGATGATTTGAATCCTGTTTTGTACCAAAACAAGAAGTAATTCTCGTTTTAATTTGGCCCAAAAAATCAAACATATAACCGTCATGAGACTTTCCGCAATGGGAGATGTCGCCATGACGGTTCCTGTTTTACGCGCTTTTGTAAATCAGCACCCAGAAGTTAAAATTACAGTCATTTCCAGACCATTCTTCAAACCGTTTTTCGATTCCATTCCGAACGTTTCTTTTTTTGCTTTCGATGAAAAAGAACGGCACAAAGGATTTCTGGGATTGTTGCGTTTGTTCCAAGATTTAAAAGAATTCCATACTGATGCTTTCGCCGATCTGCATAATGTTTTGCGTTCTAAAATTGTCAGAAGTCTTTTTGCTTTAAGCGGAAAAAAAGTGGCCTCGGTTGATAAAGGAAGAGCGGAGAAAAAAGCATTGACCCAACCCGAAAATAAAATTTTCAAGCAACTGCCAACGATGATTGAAAGACACGTAGAAGTGTTCAGGCAACTTGGTTTTTCCATTGACTTGTCATCCCGAAGTGTCGGCACGGTTTTCCCTGAAAAACAAGCTTTAGATACTGAAATCATTAAATTTACTGGAGAAAAAAACCAGAAATGGATAGGAATTGCTCCTTTTGCACAATATGATTCTAAAGTGTATCCTTTGGATTTAATGCAGGAAGTCATCAATCAATTATCAGCAAATTTAGATTACAAAATACTGCTTTTTGGTGGCGGAAAAAAAGAAATCGAACTCTTAAATTCGCTTTCTTCCAACAAAGAAAATGTCATTACTATGGCAGGGCAACTCAAATTTCAACAGGAATTACAACTCATCAGTAATCTTGATGTAATGCTTTCCATGGATTCCGGGAATGCCCATATTGCAGCTATGCTTGGTGTAAAAGTCATTACGCTTTGGGGCGCAACACATCCTTATGCCGGATTTTCACCTTTTAATCAACCAATAGAAAATGCATTGGTTTCCGATAGAAATCTGTTTCCAAAATTACCTACTTCGGTGTATGGAAATAAAAAAGTGGAAGGCTATGAAGACGCTATGCGAACGATTGCTGTAGATTCTATCGTAAAGGCTTTAAATATCTGTAAACAAATAAATTAAAAAATTTATACATAGTATAGGATTTTAATTTCCCTCTAAATTTTGTTGTTAGATGTAAGAATAATTTTAACATTTTTATAACGAAAAGAATTCAAATTTTTAGTGAGAATAATACTATTTTTGGTTTAAGTGCGTTAGGTTTTACACCCAAAGCTGACTTGATGTGGAAGAAGATTGCTTTTTTCGGTTAAGTTGCTTTTAGAAATTTTGAAATGCTAAAACAATAAAATAGAAACTATTTATGCCAAAAATTATAGTAACAATTGCAATTTTGTTCTTATTCTCTTTTTCAGCGTTTTCTCAAAAAGCAAACCTTTCGGGTGTTTTAACGGATGGTAGCGAAAAAAAACCTGTTTACAATTCAGTTGTTGCTTTATTAACCCCCATAGATTCTATTTTATACAAGTTTACCCGATCGGATAAAGAGGGGAACTTTAATCTCAAAAATGTAAAAGCAGGAAACTATATATTGATGACGGCCCATAACCAATATGCTGATTATGTAGATGCCATAATCGTTAATGAAAATGAGAAAAACTTAGGAACAATTGCTTTGATAAGCAAAATTAAACTGCTGCGAGAAGTAATTATAAAGACTGGTTCCATTAGAATTAAAGGCGATACTACCAGTTACAGAGCAGGTGATTTCAAGGTTGATGCCAATGCAAACGTAGAAGAATTACTAAAAAAACTGCCAGGAATACAAGTGGATAAAAATGGCACCATAAAAGCCATGGGTGAAACAGTAGAAAAAGTATTGGTGGATGGCGAAGAATTTTTTGGTGATGACCCTGGTATGGCGGTAAAAAACTTACGAGCAGATGCGGTCAAAGAAGTACAAGTTTTTGATAAGAAAAGTGATCAAGCTGAGTTTACAGGAATAGATGATGGCGAAACAAAAAAAACAATTAACCTAAAATTAAAGGAGGATAAGAAGAAAGGGTATTTTGGCAAAATAGACGCTGCAAACGGACCATTAACAGCGATTGATTCCAGATATAATAGCAATCTTATGTTTAGTGATTTTAAAGGTAAAAGAAAACTATCCGCTTTTTTATTAAATGGGAATACGGGTCAAGATGGACTTGGTTGGCAAGATAGCGAAAAATTTGGTGGACGAGAGAATGATGTAAGCATGAGTATGGATGATGATGGAAATGTAAATTATGAATGGACAGGAGGCAATACTGATGATGAACCGTATGTTGACACTCAAAATGGTTTTATCAAAAACACTAATGCAGGATTGCAGTACAGCAACAAGTGGAATGATAAACAAACATTGAATCTCTCGCCAAAATATAATAAGCAAATTTACACCAACAATAATAGCAGGATTACCCAAACACAAGTAGGAGAAACCCAACTAAACGAAAACACATCAACGATAAGCAATGTAAATAGAAGTAATTTTAAACTAAATGCGACTTATGACGTAAAATTAGATTCTATAAACTCCATAAAATTTACTGCCAAAACCAATTTTTATACTACCGATAGCGATGAATTTACAAACGGACAGACTACGGGAGATAATGGATTGTTAAAAAACAAACAAGAAAAAACATTTATTACAAAATCGGATAAGGAGTCTTTGTTTGCAAGTATTTTGTATAAACATAAATTCGCCAAAGCCCGTCGTACATTTTCTGTAAACAGTAGTTGGAACATTTTGAATACGAATGCAAATAATTTTTTAAAGTCTTCCAATGAAAGTTATGATGGAGGTGTTTTTTCCTCCAGGGATGAGGTGGATCAAAACAAAATAGGAGAAAAAAGAAATCAAAATCTTACTGTAAACGTTGCCTATACGGAGCCTATTGGTAAGAAATTTGCATTGCAATTTGCCCATCAAATTACTTATAATAGTGGTGAAAGTAATTATTTAACGTATGATTATTCGGATGCTACAGGCAAGTATGATTTGGTTGTAAATTCTTTATCAAACGAGTTCAAACAGACAATAACGACAAACAAGCCTAATTTAAAATTGAGTTATAATGCCAAAAAAATAAATTATAGCTTCGGGAGTGGTTTTGGTTTTACTTCATTTGATTTGCAAGATCAAACTTTAAACAAAGAATACAAACGCAACTATACCAACTTTTTTCCAGCTGCAAATTTCTCCTACAAATACAAAAGCAATAGTAATTTACGGTTCAATTATCAAGGTGCAACCAAACAACCTACTATCGATCAATTACAGCCTTTGAGGAACAATCAAGATTTTTTCAATCAAACGTTAGGTAATCCAGATTTAAAGCAATCCTTTACCAATAGTATAAACCTATCAAACAGTAGTTATAGTATTTTGACAGAATCACATTTTTATCAAAGTATTTCTCTTAGAACTACTACCAATTTAATTTCTTACAACAAAGATATAGATCCAGAAAGTGCTAAAACAATTACCAAACCCATAAACACAAACGGTAATTTTTCTGGAAATTTTTATTTTGGCTATGGATTTAAGATAAAAAAAATAGATTTACAAGTTAATCTTAATCCATCTGTTAACTATAACAAATCAGTACTTAGTATTAATAACAAAACCAGTAATTCCAATTCTTTAAATTCAGGACTTTCAATTTACTTGTATAAATCAAAAGAAAAGAAATATGAATTTAGTTTAAGTAATAGTTTTTCAAATAACAGAAACAGTACTTCTCTAAACGATGAAATAAAATCGTTTAACACCAATAATTTGGGCTTGGATATAGGTGTTTATTTCAGAGAAAAATGGAAACTGTCCACAGACTATAATTTATATTCTCGACAAAAAACGGTCGATTTTCAAACCAATCTCACCAATCAATTGTGGAATGCAAGGCTGCAACGTACCTTCAAGAACGATGAGTTTACAGCTTATATCATGGTACGAGATATTTTGAATCAAAATATAGGCATAAAAAGATATGTTTATGAAAACATAATAGGTGAGGAACGAAACGATAGGCTCAAAAGATATGCTATGATAGGCTTTACCTGGAATTTTAAAAATAAAGGCGAAACAGTAAAAAAATAAATTTGTAACTATTCTGAAATAAAATATACAAATTTGACAACGTCATTTTGCTTTTTTAACGCAGAATAAAAGTAAAAGAACGAGACAAAACGAGTTCACGGAATAACAATAAATAGTAACATATGAAATCAATACTTTTTTTTATTACTGTACTAATTTTTACAACTACATCAAAAGCACAACAATTTATAGATAAAGCTGTAATTGAATATGAAGTAAATACCAATCTCAAAAAAACAATGAGCAATGATAGTTGGGATGAGATGATGAAAGACAACCTGTCGGACTTAAAAATATCCTATTTCACCTATACTTTTGCAGACAACAAAAGCATGTATAAATTTGATAGATGGAGCTCAAAAACAAGAATACCAAAACACGAAAAAGATGCCGATGAAGAAAATACTTGGTATTTTGATTTTACAACAAGAAAAATGAATATGCAAAAACAAATAGTAGGAACTAATTTTGTAATAGCAGATAGCATACCAAATATACAATGGAAAATCACAAATGAACATAGAGAAATAGCAGGTTATAATTGCCGAAAAGCTGAGGGTAAAATAATGGATGACGTATATGTATTTGCTTTTTACACAGACGACATTACCATTTCTGGTGGTCCATGTTCTATAAGTGGCTTACCGGGTATGATTTTGGGACTTTCAATACCAAGATTATATACCTCATTTATCGCAACCAAAATAGATTTAAATAGCAGTAACGCATCCGACATAAAACCCATTACAGCCAAAAAAACCTATGATTTAATGGGGCTAAAATCGTTGATAGAAGAAAAAACAAAGGATTGGTACACCTATGGCGAGGATAAAGAAGAAAACAAAAGGCAAAAAAATATTTTTTTGTGGAATGCTTTTTTATAATTAGTTAACAAATTGATTTTGAATAATGTTTTAAATTTGATGCTACACCTAACATTAAGGAAACAGAACTTTTTTCAGTTGTAGCTTTTGTTTATTGATCTCGTTTGTGGGCACAGAATACGCTATCCGTTAACGTGAAAAATTAAATGTATTTCCGATACCGGGGTTCATCCTTTTTGTGGCAACGTGCCACAAAAAGTGTAAATGAGTATCAAAACAATTGCTACTACATATTTCATAGGATTAAGTTTTAGGTAATAATAACCTAATTTAAGTGCTGTTCGAAAAATGTCTCCAATTTATCAAAAGGGATAACATTCACTTTATCATACAAATCTACGTGAACAGCATTCGGGATAATCATTAATTCTTTTGGTTCGGTGGCCATTTTAAAGATGTCTTCACTAAAATAGCGAGAGTGTGCATTTTCTCCTGCGATTAAAAGCATGGGTCTTGGCGAAATTTCTTTTGCGTAAGTCAATATTGGCATATTCATAAACGAAATCGTATTCGTAATTAACCAAGCTCCAAATGAGTTCACAGAATTCGGATGAAAACCACGAGACGTTCTGTAATAATCAAAATATTCTTTTACAAATTGAGGTTCATCGCCTTTCAAATTTTCCGGTAAGTTACGTGGACCATCGGCTGGTTTTCCGTTTTCGGCATCTTTCCAACGTTGCTCACTCAATCCTTCCAAAGTTTTTGTACGTTGTTCTAATGTCACCGAATCATTATATCCTTTCGATATAACCCTCGTCATATCATACAAACTTGTCGTTGCAACGGCTTTCACTCGTTTATCAACCGCAGTTGCATTTAAAGCAAATCCACCAAATCCACAAATCCCGATTATACCAATTTTATTTCTGTCAATAACCGATTGAAGCCCAAGGTAATCCACCGCAGCACTAAAATCTTCGGTATTGATTTCCGGAGAAGCTAAATTTCTTGGTTCGCCACTACTTTCGCCTGTGTAAGATGGATCGAATGCTACTGCAGCAAAACCACGTTCTGCCATTTGGTTGGCATATAATCCGGACGATTGTTGTTTCACTGCTCCAAAAGGACCGCTGATAGCAAGTGCGGCTAATTTTTCGCTTCCACGATCTTTAGGAAGGTATAAATCGCCTGATAATGTAATTCCATAACGGTTTTTGAAAGTTACTTTTTGGCGAGTTACTTTATCGCTCAGTTGAAATGTATAATGTTCTGTTGTATTCATTTTTTTTGGATTTTTATCTGATAATTTCTGTTTCATCTGTGCTGTAAGTTGTCCTAAAAACAATACCATCACAACAATTATTAATGTGAGTTTCTTCATTTTATTTGAATATTATTAATGTTAGTTTTATTTTAATCAATTGATTTAATGATTTTAGCCGGAATTCCCCCCACAATTACATTGTCAGGAACATCTTTGGAAACTACTGCTCCAGCTGCGATTATCGAATTTTCACCAACAGTCACTCCTGGCAAAATGGTAGCTCCGGCTCCAATCCAGACTTTTCGTTTTATGGTAATAGATTTTGTAATTAAAGCTCTTCTATCGTTAGGATCTATCGGATGATTTTCTGTAATAAGATTGACTTTCGGACCAATTAACACTTCATCTTCTATCGTAATTCCTCCCATATCCAAAAAAGAACAAGCATGATTAATGAAAACGTTTTTTCCAATGCTGATGAACTTCCCGAAATTGGTATAAAACGGTGGAAATATAGTTGTGCTTTCATCGATTTTTGTTTCGATAATCTCACTTAAAAATTTCCGAACATCATCAATGTTATCAGAAGCATTTAATTGTTGGGAAAGTTTGATGGTTCTGGTAACAATCTCATTTATTTTATAATATTCAGGATCATTTAAACGAATTGGTTCTCCCGATAGTAGTCTTTCTAATATATCTGTTTCTAAATTTTCCATACCGTATTTTAGCTAAATTGTACGAAGCAAATTTAAAAACAGAGCCTCACAACAGCGTTGTTGTAAGGCTCAAATAATCTTTCTCAGAAGCTCAATTTTAAATTTAAAATCAAATATCTGTTGGTGATATTCCATATTGTTTTTTAAAAGCAGTAGAAAAATGAGATGGATTTTTAAATCCAACTTCCACATACACATCCTGCACTTTTTTGCCTTCTTCTTTCAGTTTAAAATAGGCTACTTCCAGACGTTTTTTAATCAGCCATTTTTGTGGGGTAAGGTTGCTTATTTTTTTGAAATCACGTTTAAAAGTTGCTAAACTACGCCCGGTGAAAGATGCAATTTGTTCCATCGTCAGTTCGTCCTGATAATTTTCATTTAAGAATTCTAAAATGTCCACTTTCCAGGGTTCAGCAAAGTCAAATAAGATGGGATAAAGTTGTTCATTGCTGTTCAACAAAACATAAATTCCTTCCAATAATTTCAAATATGTAACACCTTCCGTTGGTTTTATGTTACTATCAAAATAGGGTGTAAGCGATTGAAACAGACTTTCTATTGCGGGAGAAGGTTGTAATTTAAAAACAGAATCATCCCAAACAGCTATGTTTTTTGGCATTTCAGCCTTATCCATTTTACTGTAAAATTCACGTAACACACTTCGTTTAAACGTAAGCGAAATGCCTTTGTATAATTCTTCTCCCTTGCTGTTTTTGTACATTTTCAAACGGTGGTCTCTTTTGATAAAAGCACATTCACCTGCCTGTAACGTTATTTTTCTATTTCTATCTTCAATCACTTGTTCTCCCGAATACAGATACACCAAAACGTGTTCAGGCGTTGCATGAATACACTTTTCGCTATAATCTGAAAAGCAGGATAAAAATATACCTGAATAAGCTATGGTTTTTAAACTATCGTCCTGTTGCACATTCATAAATTTGCTGATGATACATTATTAATATACAAATTTAAACTTTTCGTTTTAGTCTGACTTTACTTTGGGGTTAATTATTTCTTTCTGTGGGGCTCACTTAAAATTATGTTTGGTAAAGTTAGTAGGTCTTTCTATTAGCGGTTTGGCTATTATTTCCGAGTTTAGAATTGGAAATTTTTACCTCCATTGGTGCGTTTGCAAAACGGATGGCGAAAAAAGGAAAGTATATTTCTGTTTTTTTATAGTGTAGTTTCTTAAAAGCAATATATTTGAAAAAATGTCTGATAAATATAAGTTATTATCGATAGTACAGTATCTACTTTTATAACTATCCCGATTGTGGACTGATAGAAATCTGTTTATAATAGCCGCGTTGCAAACGCTTTATTTAATTCACACAAGTAAATAGGTACTCGTCGCAAACGAGCCAAGAGAACCTGGACAAACAATTGTCAGTTGGGATTTTAAAGCGTTTTTTTAAGGTTTAAAAAGGCAACATTTTTTTTAAATGGTTTGGATAATTTTGAAGGTCTTTAGCCATATTGCCAAGTTTATAAATGTCAAAGCTGTTGTAACTATCTATAATTTCGTACCCGCAAAAACGATAGTTGCTAGTGATGTGCAAGAAAATATCTGTCAAACCTTTGCCTGCAAATAATTTTTGATTAGGATTATCAAATGCTTCGACTGGTGCGTTCCAAGTAGCACAAATCATAAACTTTTTGCCATCCATCAGTCCACCTGTTCCATATTGTTTTGTTGGGTCTTCATTAGTTCTACCGTCGCCAGTTAATAATTTTTTACTGGCAAAACCACTATTAAAAAGTTCGTCCACATATTTTTTGTAAATCCACGGTGCACCAAACCAATTTACTGGTGTTTGTAAAATTACAATAGCTGCTTGCAAGTGTTTTTCTACTTCTTCGTCTGCATTGTAGCCGTCTTCAACTTTTGTTTCTAAAACTTCAAACCCTTTAGATTCGAAAAAGTCTTTTGCTTTTTGTATAAATGAATTATTTAAAGTTCCTTCTGTCCAATTTGGGTAAGTTAAATGAGTATTGATAAGCAATACTTTTTTTGATTTGTCCATTCTTAAATGCTTTATATTATTTTAAATTTTTACCGAAAAAGGTTGCCATATTTTCTGCAACTTGATTTACATATTTTGGAATATCGTATAAGTCCATATGAGTTGCACCGTCAATAAGCTCCAGTTCTTTCAGACTTGTTACTCTTTTATAAATACCTTCTCCTTGCCAACGAGAACCTGCATTGCTACCCACTATGATAAGTATTGGTTGTATAAGTAAAGTTTCAATGTTTGCATAAGCATCAAAAGCCATCATTTTGTCTAAACTTGTAAACAGAAAAATATTGGTGGAGTTAGGATGTTGTGCTCTAGGTGTTCTGTAATAATCGTATGCTTCAATCAAATCGTTTGGTGTGTTTGCATCGGGTTTTTCAGGTACATAATTTATATACATTGGCTCGGCTCCTTTTGCTTCTGCGTTACGCTGTTTTGCAACTGCTTCTAATGTTGTTATAGATTCTGAAATAGGAGTTTTTCCGTCCCAACCTTTTTTGTTACCTGTGCTAACAGGACTTGCAACTGCAATTGCTTTTATTCTGTGTTCGGTTTGTGCCGCATTTATAGAATAACCACCGCCTGCACAAATACCTATTAATCCAATTTTTTCAGCATCAGCAAATTTTAGCGTACTTACATAATCTACCGCACTTCTAATGTCTTCTACTCTTTGGGCTGGGTCTTCCAAAAATCTTGGCAAGCCTTCACTTTCGCCTTGGTGTGAAGCATCAAACGCCAATGCAACATAGCCTTGTTCAGCCATTTTTTGAGCATACAAACCCGAAGTTTGTTCTTTAACGCCACCGCCAGGATGAACAGTAATTATTACGGGATATTTTTTGTTTTCATTAAAAGCTGCAGGCAAGTATAAATTCCCTGCCATTTTTAGATTATTGTTGTTGAATGTAACCTTTTCAACCTTTTGTGCTATTGATTTTGTTCCGAATGATAACACTGTAAGGAATGTTATTAGAATGATTTTTGCCTTCATTGTTTTATATTTAAAATGATAGGGCAAATTTAGAAGCTTGTAGCACAACCAAATGAAACAGAATACCAATAAAAAAGAAACAAATTACTTATTACAAAGACAATGCTGTTTTAGAAACAATGCCTTTGCATTATTTTTTACCAATTGCTTGTAATCGGTATTCTTTTGGTGTGAGATTAACTTGTTTTTTGAAGAATTTTGAAAAGTAATTTGGATACTCAAAACCCAATTCATAAGCTACTTCTGTGGTGTTTAGTTTTTTGTCATCTACTAACAACTCTTTGGCTCTTTTAATTACAAAATCGTGAATATTTTCGAGTGCAGATTTATTGGTAAAATGTTTTACAATGTCGCCTAAATAGTTTGGCGTTAGGCCTAATTTATCTGCAAAATATTGAACATTTGGAAGTTGAGAAACAGGTTGATTGTAATAATCTTTAATTTTTTGTTGAAAATCGGATACAATGCGATTATACTCTTTTGGGTCAGTAGAAAATTGTCTTTTGTAAAATGCTTCTACCAACGAAATCAAAATATTAACATAAGAAAGTAATACTACAAAATTTTGTCTTTCTTTGTTGTAATACTTAATCATCAGTTCAAAAAGAGTAGTAATTTCTACAATTTCGTTGTCTGTTAGAAATAAAGGTTCGTGCAGACCGTAATCAAGATAATTCTTAAACAAAAACCGATTTTCTTCAATAATTTTTTTAGACAATTGCACATACATTCCCTTGTAAGTAGGTTCAATATCCCATCCGCCAATCATTTCAGGACTGTTGAAAAATACTGCATTCACAGGCCTTGCATTAGGTGTCGTTTTGTCTACAAAATTGGTTTTAAATGAAACCCTGTAAAAGTCAACCCTTACAGGTTCTGATTTCAAAAGCATATTCGGTGGGTCGTAATAACCAACGTCAATATCATTGTCCAAAGGATTTGGTAAACCTATATATTCATTGAATGTTTTGAAATCTTTAAATATTCTCATATAACAAAGTTAAAAATATCTGGTTAGGATTTATTCTATATTTTTTATTAATAAGAAAGTGATGAAGATAATTCACGATAAGCATTTGCTTGCTCTTGTAATTCATTTACTTTTCTTTCTACTTCAGCCAAACGGTCTGCACCAGCCATCCACCGTTTTGGAGGTGTATCTTCGTTGGCAATTTTAAGTAATGCAACAGCAAATTTAGCTGGGTCACCATCTTGTTTTCCATTCATATATTCCCAATTTGGACGAAGCATTACTAAACGTTCATCATAGTCATCAATTTCAAGTTCTGACCATTGAATAGAAGAAGTTTTTCATAAACTTGTTCTGAAAAAACCAGGTTCTACAATGGTTGTGTTTATGCCAAATGGCGCCACTTTATAGAACAAAAGTAAAAATAGCTGGCGTAGGTATAGGAAACATTCTACTATAAAAAAGGAAACAAATTACTTATGGAATGGTTTTTTATCTTCAATTTTTTTTAGCAGTTTCGTAATCGAAAATGGAAGGTAACTTGCATATATGTGCTACTCTATAACAGAAAGCTATCCTAAAACCAAGCGGATTTTAATTATACTGTTATTCTGCTAAATATACTAAAAATCAAAACCTCCCTAAAACAAAAAAACTTCCCTTTTCAGAGAAGTTTTCGGTATCAATTGGACTATTTGCTAAACGTCATCATAATCTACATAAATGCTTTCTGATGTTGGATGCGCTTGACAGGTTAAGATTAAACCATCGGCGATTTCTTTATCAGTAAGAATAGAGTTTTTAGTCATTTCGGCAGTTCCTGAGGTAACACGAGCCAGACAACTGCTGCATATTCCGCCTTGGCAAGAATACGGAGCGTCAAGACCTTGTTTTAAGGCTGCTTCAAGGATGGTTTGCTTTTGTGACATTTCAAAAGTCGTTTCATCATCA
The DNA here is from genome assembly GCF_048284325.1 of Flavobacterium esculini. Taxonomy (NCBI): domain Bacteria; kingdom Pseudomonadati; phylum Bacteroidota; class Flavobacteriia; order Flavobacteriales; family Flavobacteriaceae; genus Flavobacterium; species Flavobacterium esculini. Next base: position 322,251 of record NZ_JBLVPI010000001.1, read on the forward strand.
TCCACCATAACAGTGATTTTCGAATGCCCTTCTAATGATTTTTCGATTTTATGTTCTTTGGTTGAAGTAGTAAACAATTCAAATTTTATGGCTGATTCTTTGATATTTTTTGCTGCCAAAACACTCGAAACGGTATTAATCATCTCTTCCGGTCCGCATAAATAGAACTTATCAAATTCCAATTCCTTGTGTTTGTTATTCAAAACAAAATTCACCGCCGATTTATCTATTCGACCAAATAATGCATGTTCTGCTTTGGCTTGACTGTATACATAATGTACAAAAAGACGGCTTACATATTGCAATTGTAAATCGTGTAATTCTTGATGAAATATCGTTTCCTCGGGAGATCTGTTTCCATAAACAAGAACAAAAGAGCTTTTAGGCTCGCTTTTCAATACTGATTTCAGGATAGAAAGTACGGGCGTGATTCCACTTCCGGCTACAAAAGCCACATAATTTTTTTGTCGGTCAGCATGTGGCTCAAATGTAAATTTCCCTTCCGGTTTTCCTACTTCCAGCGCATCACCTGCTTTCAATTTTGTATTGGCAAACTGAGAAAAAGCACCATTTGCTACTGCTTTTACAGCAATTCGCAATTCTCCGCTTTCTGGAGCGGAACAAAGAGAATACGCACGACGAATTTCCTGATTGTCTAAGGTAAGTCGAAGATTAATATATTGACCCGCAATGAAAGTATAGTTTGGTTTTAATTCCTCGGGAACATTAAAAAGTATGGAAACCGCATCTTTGGTTTCACGTTTTACTTCTTTTATAATAAGTTTTAAAAAGGATGGCATGGGATTAATTTTTTACAAAAGTAGGAAACGACAAATAAATGGGGATTATAATTGCGGATTTTTTTATATTAGATGTAACATTTCAAGAATTTTACTACCAATTACGAAACCAAACTATAAACCATGTTCAAAAAATTTATCTATCTTGAATGGAAATCCTTTACTAGATCCGCTTCCTTCGCAACAAATTTAGGTTTAAAAATCTTGATGCTTTTTCTGGCGATTTATTTCGCTTTAGTTTTTTTGGCTTTGGGAATTGGAGCCTTTTATATTATTAAGAAAATGAATCTGGAACCATTGGTAACCGTCAATAAATTCCTGATTTACTACTTTTTATTTGATTTGATTTTTCGTTTGCTGTTGCAAAAAATTCCGGTAATGAACATTCGTCCCTTATTGGTTTTACCATTTAAGAAACCAACAATTGTTCATTTTTCGTTGGGCAAAACCGTATTGTCTTTTTTTAATTATGGACACGCTTTTTTCTTTTTGCCATTTTCAGTAGTATTAATCATGGAAGGTTATGATGTGGTGAGCGTATTGCTTTGGCATTTAGCCATGATTTCGTTGATTTACATTAATAATTTTCTAAATATCATATTCAATAACAGAGACAATTTGTTTGCCATTTTCGTGGGAATTGTGATTGTTTTGGGAGGCTGTCAGTATTATCATGTTTTTGATATTACTAATTATACAACCATTTTCTTTGAGGGTTTATTCCACACAAAATGGATGTTTTTACTGCCAATCTTGGCTTTAATTGGACTGTATTATATTACGTTCAACTATTTCAAGAACAATATGTATCTTGATTCAGGACTTTCAAATAAACAACAGATCGCCAAAACCGAGGATTTAACCTGGCTGAACCAGTTTGGAACATTGGGAACATTTTTGAAGAATGACATTAAACTCATCAAAAGAAATAAACGATCTAAAACTACTGTAATCATGAGCGTGGTGTTTTTATTCTATGGTTTCCTATTCTTTACCAATGGAATCGAAGCCTACAACAAACCGATAATGCACATTTTCGCAGGCATTTTTGTCTCTGGTGGTTTTTTATTCACTTTCGGACAATTTGTGCCCAGTTGGGATAGTTCTTATTATCAATTAATGATGACCCAAAATATTCCGTATCGAGGATATTTGAGTTCAAAATGGTGGCTGATTGTTATCGCAACGGTTATTTCGACGATTTTGTCTTCATTCTATTTGTATTTTGGATGGCAAGTGTATCTGACAATTGTTGCGGGCGCCATTTATAATATTGGAGTAAATTCACATTTGGTGCTTCTTGCGGGCGCTTACACAAAAACCCCAATAGATTTAGATTCCAGCAAAGGCGCTTTTGGAGATAAAAAAGCCTTTAGTGTAAATACCATGTTGATTTCGTTACCTAAATTGCTATTGCCGGTGGGACTGTATTGGATTGGTTCTAAAATAATGAATCCCAATTTAGGATTAGCGATGGTTGCTATTGCCGGAATAATAGGTTTTGCTTTGAGAGATAAAGTTTTCACACAAATTGAGAAAATTTATAAAACGGAGAAGTACAAAACCATAGCGGCTTACAAACAAAAAAGTTAATTAGAAATCATATTAACCAATAACCAGTTAAACGATTAAACTTTAAAAAAAATGATACAAGTAAACGATCTTTCAAAAACATATAACGGCACAACAGTTCTTAAAATCGAAAATATGGAAATCCCAAAAGGGCAAAGTTTTGGATTGGTAGGGAATAATGGCGCCGGAAAAACCACATTTTTCAGTTTGCTGTTGGATTTAATCCAGCCTTCAACAGGACATATCATCAACAATGAAATTCAAGTGAATGCAAGCGAAAACTGGAAACCTTTCACCGCTTCTTTTCTGGACGAAAGCTTTTTGATTGGCTACTTAACCCCCGAAGAATATTTTTATTTCATAGGTGATTTACGCGGACAAAACAAAGCCGATATCGATGCTTTGCTGGTCAAACACGAGGAATTTTTTAATGGCGAAATCCTTAAAAATAAGAAGTATTTGCGGGATTTATCCAAAGGAAATCAGAAGAAAGTGGGAATTATCGCGACACTCATTGGTAACCCGGAAGTAGTAATTCTGGACGAACCCTTTGCTAATTTAGACCCAACAACGGTCAATAGATTGAAAAAAATCATCAAAGAATTAGCCGAAAATCCGGATGTAACCGTGCTGGTTTCCAGTCATGATTTACTGCATACAGTGGAAGTTTGTAACAGAATTGTGGCATTGAATAAGGGCGAAATCGTAAAAGACATTCAAACATCTGCTGAAACGTTGCAAGAGCTGGAACTGTTTTTTGCAGTTTAAAATTTAATTTGGGCGTGACCCGGAAAGAAAAATTCCGGGTCGGGCTTTTCGCTCTCAATCTTTTTTATTCTTGAAAAAAGAATAAAAAAGTATTTCCGCTGCTATCCCTCACGCAAAAGCAAAAGCAAAACCGGAAATCAAAAAGAAACCTAATAATTTCCTCGATAGCAAAAAGAAACGTATTTTTACAAGTCATTATACTAAATAGTATTTTTAGAAGTTAATTGATAAAAAACGTTTACCATTGAAAACCAACACATTAAAACATATATTTTCGCTAGGATTTTTATTGTTTTTGGTAGCGTGTTCTACTAAAAAGGACACTTTTTTGGCTAGAAAATCACATGCTTTGAGCACGAAATATAATATTCTATACAACGGGCAAATAGGGTTGGACAAAGGAGTTAATGGTATAAAAGCGAACAGTAAAGATAATTTTTGGAAGCGTTTGCCAATCGAAAGAATGCAAATGGAAGAGGATATTTCACCTGATGGAAAACCTAAAAATGCTGATTTTGAATTGGCAGAGACCAAAGCCACAAAGGCAATTCAAAAACACTCGATGAACATTGGCGGAAGAGAAAAAAACAGCCAAATTGATGAAGCGTATTTACTACTTGGGAAATCCCGTTATTACGATCAAAGATTCGTTCCGGCCCTAGACGCATTCAATTATATTTTATACAAATATCCCAACAGCAGCAGAATTTATGAAGCCAAAATTTGGCGTGAAAAAACCAATATGCGACTTGGGAACGATGCTTTGGTAGTGAAAAACATGACCAAATTGTTGAAGGAGAAAGAATTGAAAAAACAAGTTTTTGCTAATGCAAATGCACTTCTTTCAGAAGCTTTTTTAAACTTAGAAGAAAAAGACAGCGCTTTAGCAAAATTAAAAATAGCCGAAAAATATACCAAAGTAAAAGCTGAAAGAGCGAGATACCGTTTTATTCTTGGGCAATTGTACGAGGAATTAGGTAAAAAAGACAGCGCCATTTTGAGCTATGAATCCGTGATAGCTATGAATAGAAAATCCGAAAGAAAATATGTTATTCAGGCTTACGCCAAAAAAGCAGAATTATTCGATTATAAAACGGGAGATACCACTGCGTTTTTAAAAACATACAACAAACTAATTGCCGACAGAGAAAACAGACCATTTCTAGATGTGATTTATCGAGAAAAGGGGGTGTTTTATGATAAAAACAACAAACAAAAAACAGCTTTAAATTTTTACAATGCTTCGCTAAAAAAAGCAACTACAGATCAATACTTAATTGCTTCAGATTACAGGGATTTAGGAAATATGTATTTCAAAAATGCCGATTATCCAGTAGCCGCTAAGTATTATGACAGTACTTTAGTAAAGCTGGACGTTAAAACCAGAGAATTCATTCGCATCCAAAAAACCAGAAAAGATTTAGACGAAGTAATACAACTCGAAGCGATTGCCAAAACTAACGATAGTATTTTGTATGTGGTTGCTTTGTCAGAAACAGACCGGGGTTTGTATTTTGAAAATTATATCGACAAGTTAAAAAAGACGGATGAAGCTAAAAGAATTTTAGAAGAAAAACTCAAAAAGAAACAAGAAAATATAGAAAGAAATACTAAAACAGCTACTATTGATCCGGCTGCTCCTAATCAGGAACCAGGAAAACCAGCTAAGAAATCATCATTAGCACCACCTACTATGGCCAGTATTTCTGGACAACAGTCAGCCAGTATTTTCTATTTTTATAATCCTACGACCATTGCTTTTGGAAAACTGGAATTTAAAAAAACATGGGGAGACCGATCTTCAAAAGGAAATTGGAGAGTATCAGCCAACAAAACTGATTTTGTTGTGAAAGACTCTATAAACGGAGATAAAGCGTCATTGGAAGACAAATTAGCAGCGGACAAACCAGTTGAAACATACACGACTGACTATTACCTAAAACAACTTCCAACAAATCAAACCGCGATTGACAGTATTGCCAAAGAACGTAATTTTGCCTATTATCAACTTGGGGTTATTTATAAAGAAAAATTCAAAGAATATGAATTGGCCAGCGCTAAACTGGAACAATTATTGAAAAATAATCCAGAAGAAAAACTGGTTCTTCCTGCACTTTATAATTTATATAAAATTTACCAAATTACGGATACCGCTAAAGCGGAGGATATCAAAAATAGAATTTCGGCTCAGTATCCAAATTCTCGTTATGCACAAATAATAAACAATACCAATTCGAATGTAGCATCAGATAATGAATCACCGGATAAAGTCTATAATAAGTGGTATAAATTGTATCAAAACGAACAGTATGCTGTAGTGTTAGCAAAAATTGATGATTTGATTAATCAGTTTTCGGGTGATGAAATTGCTCCTAAATTTGAACTTTTAAAAGCAACCACTCTTGGAAAACTTAGAGGATTATCAGCCTATAAAAAAGCATTGCAGGAATTAGCGGATAATTACCCTAACAGCGAAGAAGGTAAAAAAGCCTTAGAAATCCTTACCACGCAAATTCCGTTTTTAGAAGAAAAGGACTTTAGTACTGTTGATACGAAGAATTGGAAAATTCTTTATAAAGTAGCAGCAAGAGCCGATAAAAATACAAAGGCAATGGAAGATAAATTAAAGTTGTTTATTGCAGAGGAGAATTTTCAGACGATTTCTTATTCATACGATGTTTATACTGAAAAAGAAAATTTCATTACCATTCATGGGATTAATTCGGAACCTTATGCAAAAAATATCATTCAGGTTTTAAAAGAAAATATAAAATATAAAATTGACGAACCAGCAATAGTTGTTTCCGCTGAAAACTATAAAGTAATTCAAATCAAGAAAAACTTGGAAGCGTATTTAGCGCCTAAAAACCCATAATCATGTTTGATAAAAAGCCAAAATCATATACGGATCTTTTGGGGAAAACCAATAGAATAGTAGAGGGAACCATCATAAAAGGCGATATTATTTCTCAGGCCGATTTTAGACTGGATGGGGAATTAATCGGTAATTTTCAATCTAGCGGAAAAATTGTTATTGGCCCTGCGGGAAGTGTTACCGGTGATATAGTTTGTAAAAATGCGGATATTGAAGGGAAGTTCAATGGTAAGATTCAGGTTACTGAAGTGCTGAATGTAAAGTCAAAAGCAAGTATTCATGGTGAAGTTTCAGTAGCGAAATTATCGGTGGAGCCCGGTGCTGATTTTAGTGCATCTTGCACAATGAAAACCAATATAAAAAACCTAATGGCTCATGATGGAAAACAAACCGAACCCCAAAAAAGCGAGTAAGTGGCTTGCGCTGATTAATATTCCAATTCAAATGGGAGCAATTATCTTTCTGTTTTCCTATCTGGGGAACTGGTTAGATGAAAATCATCCGAGTCCAAAAGTGTACTACATTAAAATTTTAGTGATGGTTGGTGTAGCCTTAGCGTTGTATAATGTAATCAGACAGGTTAACGAAATCAATAAATCACAATGATTTTTATAATAAAAAATGCGCATGAATCAACAGTAAACATGGTGTGTTTGGGATAAACTAAATATAGAATAACTTTGCGCCTTCACGGCAAAAACAAACCAAATGAATTTAAAAAATTACAAACCGCTTCTAAACTTATTGTTACTTGCAGGATTAGCCTACATTATTCATAAAATTGTTTTTTATGTTTTAAATATAAACGATGAAGCTTTTCACTATTCGTTAGAAACGCTCTATTTGCTATTTTTAGGTTTATCAACAATCGTATTTATTGTTTTGTTGAAAGTCAGAGCGCGCAGTTTTGACAACGTGGGAATGTCATTTCTATTGAGTACAAGCGTTAAGATGATTTTTTGCTATTTAATTTTAAGACCGTTATTGCAGGTTTCAACTCAAAATAACACGATAGAAAGGAAGAATTTTTTTATGATGTTTATTCTCTTTTTAGCAATTGAAACGATTTTAACGATACGGATATTAAACGAAAAGCAATAAATATATTGTTTACATGACAAATACTCCAAAAATAAATTTTTATATGCTTTTGAATATTAATAAAAAATGTACATTTGCACCAAATTTCAGAAACGTAATAAATTAAGATAATTAACTGTTATGGTGATTTCAAACAAACCACTTAGATTTATATTAGTAGCTTTAGTAGCATGTCTTCCTTTAATCAGTTTTGCAAATCCTGAAATGGATACTGTAAACGTAAAAACGGAAGTTGCCCAAGAGGTAGCAGAAGAGGCTCATGCTGAACCAACAGATGTAAAATCTAAAATCAAGGAATTTATCAATCATCACCTTTTGGATGCGCATGATTTTACGCTATCTGTAAATGAAGAGACGGGTGAGCATTATGGTTTTTCATTACCAATTATTCTTTGGGATAATGGTATTCAAGTTTTTTCTTCTTCAAAATTTCATCATGGTGAAGAAACTGCAGAACACAATGGTAATTATTATGTGTTGCATCATGAAAAAATATATAAAACGGATGCGGATGGAACTTTAACAGAAGGCGAGCACGGTCATCCTACTAATGCAACTCCACTTGATTTATCAATTACTAAAAGTGTTGTGGGGATTTTAGGTATTGCTGTTTTAATGTTCCTACTGTTTACAAGTTTGGCTAAATCATACGGTAAAAATAACGGAATAGCTTCTGGAGCCGGACGCTTTTTTGAGCCTCTTGTGCTTTACATCAGAGACGAAATTGCAATTCCGAACATTGGAGAAAAAGGATATAAGAAATACATGAGTTACTTGCTTACTATATTTTTCTTTATTTTCTTCCTTAATATATTAGGATTAACTCCGCTAGGATTTAACATTACAGGGAATATTGCAATCACGGCATCTTTGGCCTTGTTAACGTATATAATCACCACTTTCACTGCAAATAAAAATTACTGGGGACACATTTTCTGGATGCCAGGTGTGCCAACTCCAATGAAATTTATTTTGGCTCCAATTGAATTATTAGGAACAATCATCAAACCATTTTCATTAATGATACGTTTGTACGCTAATATTTTAGCAGGACACGTAGTTTTGATGAGTATCATTGGTTTAATGTTTATCTTTAAAAGCTGGATTGGAAGTACGTTATCTTTTGGATTGGCATTTGCGCTTTCTATCCTTGAAATATTAGTTGCTTTTTTACAAGCATATATTTTCACAATGTTATCTGCACTTTATTTTGGAGCAGGAAACGAAGAGCATCATCACGAAGAAGCTCATTAAAAAAGTTTAATTGGTTATTTGTTTAATCGGTTAAACGATTAAACAAATAACCAATTAAACCATAAAAAAGAATGTTTAATTTTTAATATATATATTATGCAAATTCCAACTATTGTAGGAGCAGGGTTAATTGTAATCGGAGCAGGTTTAGGTATTGGTAGAATTGGTGGTTCAGCAATGGACGCTATTGCTCGTCAACCAGAAGCTTCAGGAAAAATCCAAACAGCTATGCTTATCGCAGCTGCACTTATTGAAGGTATTGGTTTCGCTGCGTTATTCGCATCTTAATTAAAACACAAAAAGCAACAGTTACAACGGTTGGTTGTGACTGTTGTTTTTAAAATTAAAACATTAAAAATTTATAATAATATACAATGGATAAGTTAATAAATGATTTTTCGTTTGGTTTGTTTATTTGGCAAGTTTTAATATTTGTTGGATTAATATTCTTATTAAAAAAATTCGCTTGGAAACCCATTCTTGATGCAGTAAATGATAGAGAAGAAGGAATTAAAAATGCATTGCTTTCAGCTGAAAATGCTAGAAAAGAAATGCAAAATCTTCAAGCTGATAACCAACGGATTTTGCAAGAAGCAAGATTAGAGCGTGACAACATGCTTAAAGATGCTCGTGAAATGAAAGAGAAAATGGTTGCTGATGCTAAAAACGAAGCGCAGGCACAAGGTCTAAAAATGATTGAGCAAGCGAAAGCAGCAATTGAAAGTGAAAAAAATGCAGCAATGGCTGAATTGAAATTACAAGTTTCAACTTTATCATTGAGTATCGCAGAAAAAATATTGAAAGACGAATTATCTAACAAAGAAGCTCAAACTAAATTAGTTGAGAAAATGTTAGGTGACGTAAAGATAAACTAACAATTATGGCAAGTACAAGAGCAGCAATTCGCTACGCAAAAGCAATTCTGGATATGGCAGACTCCATTGGCGTAGCCAATGAGGTAGGCAAAGACATGACTTTAATTGCTTCGACAATCAACGGAAATCAGGAATTGAATACTTTTATTGAAAATCCTACCATTAAAGTTGAAGTTAAAGAAAATGCACTATTGGAAGTTTTTGCAGATGTGAATGGGGTAACAAAAGGACTTTTTCATTTGTTATTCGAAAACAAAAGATTTGAAATTCTTGAGGCAATCGCTTTGGAATACAAAAAATTGTTAGATGAAATGAACGGTATTGAAGTTGCGAAAGTAACTACCGCTTTTCCATTAGATGTTGACTTAAAAGCTAAAGTTTTAGCTAAAATTGGAACACTTTCGGATAAAAAAATCACAATAGAAAATGTAGTAGATCCTTCAATTATTGGAGGTTTTATCCTAAGAATAGGCGACCAGCAGTACAATGCTTCAGTAGCCAACAGATTACAAGTATTAAAGAGAGAGTTAAGTAATTAGTTTTATTACACATTTAAGTGTCTAAATTATAAATTAAGATGGCGGAAATCAAACCTGCTGAAATTTCAGCAATATTAAGAAAGCAAGTAGAAGGTTTTGAATCTGGTGCTACACTAGAAGAAGTAGGAACAGTACTTCAAGTTGGAGACGGTATTGCTCGTGTTTACGGGCTTTCGAATGTTCAATATGGAGAGTTAGTTGAATTTGACAATGGATTAGAAGCTATTGTTTTGAATCTTGAAGAAGACAATGTAGGGGTGGTACTTTTAGGACCGTCTACAGGAATCAAAGAAGGTTCAACTGCAAAAAGAACACAACGTATTGCTTCTCTTAAAGTAGGAGAACAAATGGTAGGTCGTGTGGTAAACACGCTTGGTTTTCCAATTGATGGAAAAGGACCAATCGGTGGAGATTTATACGAGATGCCTTTGGAGAGAAAAGCTCCTGGAGTTATCTTCCGTCAACCCGTTACTGAGCCATTACAAACAGGAATAAAAGCAGTAGATGCTATGATTCCAGTTGGACGTGGACAACGTGAGCTAGTTATTGGTGACCGTCAAACAGGTAAATCAACTGTTTGTATCGATACTATCTTAAATCAAAAAGAATTTTATGATGCTGGGAAACCAGTATTCTGTATATATGTTGCAATTGGACAAAAAGCGTCAACTGTAGCAGGAATTGCTAAAATGTTAGAAGAAAAAGGAGCAATGGCGTATACCATTATTGTTGCTGCTAATGCTTCTGATCCAGCTCCAATGCAAGTGTACGCTCCTTTCGCAGGTGCTGCAATTGGTGAATATTTTAGAGATTCAGGTCGTCCGGCTTTAATTGTTTATGATGATTTATCTAAACAAGCTGTTGCGTATCGTGAGGTTTCTCTTTTATTAAGAAGACCACCGGGACGTGAAGCTTATCCTGGAGACGTTTTCTACCTTCACAGTAGATTATTAGAACGTGCTTGTAAAGTAATTGCAGATGATGGAATTGCTAAAGACATGAACGATTTACCAGATTCATTGAAATCAATTGTAAAAGGTGGTGGTTCTCTTACTGCTTTACCAATTATTGAAACGCAAGCTGGTGACGTTTCTGCGTACATCCCAACAAACGTAATTTCGATTACAGATGGTCAAATTTTTCTTGACGGAGATTTGTTCAACTCTGGGGTTCGTCCAGCAATTAACGTAGGTATTTCGGTATCTCGTGTTGGAGGAAATGCACAAATTAAATCAATGAAAAAAGTAGCAGGTACCTTAAAACTGGATCAAGCACAATTCCGTGAATTGGAAGCGTTTGCTAAATTTGGTTCTGATCTTGATGCCGTTACTTTAAATGTAATTGAAAAAGGAAGAAGAAACGTTGAGATTTTAAAACAAGGTTTGAACGATCCTTACACTGTTGAAGATCAAGTTGCGATTATCTATGCTGGTTCTAAAAACTTATTGAGAAATGTTCCTGTGAATAAAGTAAGAGAATTTGAGAAAGATTTCTTGGAATTCTTGAACAACAAACACAGAGCAACTCTTGACGCTTTGAAAGCAGGAAAATTGACAGACGAAATTACAGATGTAATCGAAACTGTAGCAAAAGAATTATCAGCAAAATATAACTAAAAAAGTTTTAAATTTTAAGTAGTAAGTAGTAAGGTTTTCTTTATTACTTATTACTTAATAATTACTACTTAATACTTACAAAAAAATGGCAAATTTAAAGGAAATCCGTAATAGAATTACTTCCGTTTCATCTACGATGCAAATCACATCGGCAATGAAAATGGTTTCTGCAGCAAAGCTAAAGAAAGCACAAGATGCAATCACAGCAATGCGCCCTTATGCCGAAAAATTAACGGAATTATTGCAAAATCTTTCTGCTACACTTGAAGGTGATGCCGGTGGAGAGTTTACAACGCAACGTGAAATCAAGAAAGTTTTAGTGGTAGCCATAACTTCAAATAGAGGTTTGTGTGGTGCATTTAATACCAATGTTATCAAGGAAGCAAAAAGCAGAGCTGAGTTTTATGCAGGTAAACAAGTTGATATTTTTGCTATTGGTAAAAAAGGAAATGATGTTTTGAGTAAAACACTTTCGGTTGTTGAAAACCAAAGTGCTATTTTTGATACATTGACTTTTGATAATGTTGCCAAGATTTCAGATATGTTGACTGAGAAATTCGTTTCTGGTGAATATGATAAAATTGAGTTGATTTACAACCAATTTAAAAATGCTGCGACACAAATCGTTCAAACAGAACAATTTTTGCCATTAGCACCTATAAAATCTGATCTTACGGTTTCAACTGGCGATTATATATTTGAACCTTCAAAAGAAGAAATCGTGTTGACTTTGATTCCAAAATCATTGAAAACACAATTGTATAAAGGAATTCGTGATTCATTTGCTTCAGAGCACGGAGCGCGTATGACAGCCATGCACAAAGCAACTGATAACGCAACTGAGTTGAGAAATCAATTGAAATTGACTTATAATAAAGCACGTCAAGCTTCTATTACTAATGAGATCTTAGAGATTGTTGGTGGTGCCGAAGCATTGAATGGATAATAAATTATTGATTCAAAATATATTCTAAGAGCCAACCATGTGTTGGCTCTTTTTTTGTTTAAATTTATAGTTTAAAACACAATAGGAAGAATGCAATTAGAAATTAGAGAACTGACCACTTTAGACGAAATGCTTAGCAATATCGAAGTAATGCGGTTTTTATATCCCACATTTACTTTAGAAAAATATGGAGCTTATTTGGTTGAGATGATACCGCATAATTACAAGCAAGTAGCTGTTTTTGAAAATGAGGTTTGTGTGGCTGTTTCAGGATTTTGGTTGGGAACAAAACTATGGTCGGGAAAATATATCGAGATCGACAATTTTATCGTTCATCCCGAACATCGCTCTAAAGGTTTGGGGAAAATGATGACAGATTATATAGATGCAAAAGCCAAAGAGACAGGTTGTACCATGATTGTTTTGGATGCTTTTACTGGGAATTTTACGGCACACCGCTTTTATTATAACCAAGGATATGTCCCAAAAGGATTCCATTTTCTTAAAATTTTAAACGAAGAAGGATTAAGTTAAATCCCAAAAGATGAAACGATCTAAAAGAATAATACTCCTGTTTTTACTTACAATCAGCTTAACTTTTTGTGCTATGAAACAAGAACTTCAAACGGAATTTCCACAGGAAATTAAATCTGTTTATTTTCAGAAATGGATTGGTGGAGAGAAAGGAAGCGGAATTGATTTTTATATTGAATTCAAAAAGTCTCTTTCTAAAGAAATTAAGCTGGAGAAAATCATTTTTAGAAATCTGGAAACAAATCTTAAAGAACTGTCCAAAAATACTTTTGTAGCACATTTTTACCAAAAGAATATAAATCAGGATTTAATCTTGGACAGTGATTCTCTAAAAGAATATGGTAATAAGGCGCCAGTTATACTAAAACCAAAATTCGATTTAAAACCAAATGAAGCTTTATTAGAATATACGAAAAATAAGAAAGCCTTATTTTTCAAAATAATGAATGCCAAAGAAAACCCAACTATTGCCTATCCATCGATAAATAAACCAAAGAATTAGTTATTTTTGTTTTTATAAATATAAACAGATAAATCATTTTGGGATTATATAAAAGCCTTTTCAAACAAACAGCAATTTATGGACTAGCTACGGTTATACCTAGAATGTTCAGTTTTTTACTAGTTCCACTTTATACTGATTTATTGCCAAAAGCTGAGTATGGAAAAGTGTCCATAATTTTCGCTTGGATGATTTTTTTCAATGTTATACTTGCTTACGGAATGGAAACCGCTTTTTTTAGATTTTATAATAATGAAACCAATAAGAAGTCCGTTGTGGAAACTACTATGGTTTCGATTTTTTGGACCTCCATTTCTTTTCTATTTGTTGGGCTTTTATATCGAAATACCTTGTCTCAATGGTCAGGAATAGATACGCAATACATCACCTATACCATTTGGATTTTAGCATTGGATGCTTTGGTAATTATTCCGTTTTCAAAATTGAGAGCCTATCAAAAACCAATGGTTTATGCTGCTATCAAAATTGGAAATGTTGTAGTTAATCTTTCTTTAAGTGTTTTCTTTTTACTCTTTTTACCCAAAATTGCGGAATCCAATCCAAATGGATTTTTAGGTTCTTTGTATATTGAAAACTTCCAGATTGGCTATATATTTTTAGCCAATATCATCGCCAGTTTATTGACATTTGTAGTGTTGTCTCCGGATTATATCTTGCTTAAATGGAAATTTGATGCTGCCCTTTGGAAACGAATGATGCGTTACGGATTGCCTATAATGGTCGCCGGAATTGCATTTGCCATCAACGAGCAATTTGATAAAATTCTATTAGGGAAATTATTACCGGTAAATATTGCCGAAGCTGAAGTTGGAGTGTATTCTGCCTGTTATAAACTGGGGTTATTCATGGTTTTGTATCGAACAGCCTATACATTAGGAATAGAGCCATTTTTTTTCAGCCATGCTTCTAATGCTAACGCACCGCAAACGTATGCCACAGTGACCAAATATTTCGTCATTTTTGGCTCTTTTATTTTATTGGGAGTAATCGTCTTTGCCGATATTCTAAAACAGCTTATGATTCGGGATACCTCGTATTGGGAAGCCATGAAAGTGGTTCCGTTGATTATTCTCGCCAATTTTTTCCTCGGAATTTACACGAATCTTTCCGTTTGGTACAAACTCATCGACAAAACCTATATTGGGGCCTATATCTCCATTGTTGGCGCCATAATAACATTGGTGTTAAACTATATGCTCATCCCAACGATGAGTTATTATGGGTCAGCAATCGCTACAATAGCAGCCTACGGTAGTATGATGTCTATTTCCTATTATTTAGGAAATAAATATTATCCAATACCGTATGATATAATGAAAATAGGAGGATATCTTGGTCTTTCAATAGGATTTTCGGCCATTTCATTCTATGGTTTCCGAGAAAATTATTTTGTTGGAATTCCATTACTACTCGCATTCATGTATTTTATATATTACAACGAAAAAGAAATGTTAACCAGAATTTTGAACCGAAAAAATAACTAGAATTTAACTTAATCAATTTTAGGAGCCATTTCCTGCTATCCGTTGCAATCTTTCTAGTCCTGAACTTGTTTCAGGATCCTGAAACAAGTTCAGGACTAGAAAGGATTTTCACTGCTATCAGGGCTAAAAATAAATAAAAAAATGACGATAAAAATCATCAATAAATCAGAACATGCTTTGCCAAACTATGAAACCATAGCTTCGGCAGGAATGGATTTAAGAGCAAACTTAACGGAATCAATAACCCTAAAACCATTGGAAAGAGCCATAGTAAAAACTGGTCTTTTCATAGAATTACCAATAGGTTACGAAGCACAAGTGCGACCAAGAAGTGGTCTGGCCGCCAAAAAAGGAATTACAGTTCTCAATTCTCCCGGAACAGTTGATGCCGATTATAGAGGCGAAATAGGCGTAATTTTAGTAAATTTATCCAACGAAGCTTTTGTAGTTGAAAACGGAGAACGCATCGCACAACTTATAATCGCAAAACACGAACGTGCGGAGTGGATAGAAGTTCAGGAATTAACCGAAACTTCAAGAGGCGAAGGCGGTTTTGGAAGTACAGGAGTGAAATAGAAATTAGTTTTCAGTTGCAGTTAGCAGTTGTGCTATGAGATGCTATTTTGCAACAAATTTCAAATAAAAAATCCGTGGAAATAGGTTTAATCCGTTTAATCTGTGGCCAAATAATATAAGAAAACCTTTGTGAACTTTGCATAAAATCTTGCAAATTTTGCGCTAAAATAAAAATTGAATTAATAAGAGGATGATATTGCTTCGTTCCTCGCAATGACAAAAACAAATGAAAATAATTGTACCAATGGCTGGGCGAGGTTCCAGATTAAGACCACATACATTAACCATTCCTAAACCATTAATTCCTGTAGCCGGAAAACCAATCGTTCACCGTTTAGTAGAAGATATTGCAGCTGTTTTAAATCAAGATATTGAAGAAATTGCCTTTATCATCCATGAAAGTTTTGGCAAAAAAGTAGAAGAGGAATTAATAGCTATCGCACAAAAATTAGGCGCTAAAGGAACGATTTATTATCAAAACGAAGCTTTAGGAACCGGTCACGCTATTATGTGTGCCAAAGATTCTTTGAGCGGACCAGCTGTTATTGCGTATGCGGATACTTTAATTCGTGCCGATTTCGATTTAGATCAAAATGCCGATAGTGTTATTTGGGTTAAACAAGTAGATCACCCAGAGGCTTTTGGTGTGATAAACTTAAACGAAGCGAATGAAATAGTCGAACTGGTGGAGAAACCTGCGGCCTTTGTTTCGGATCTTGCCGTTATTGGAATTTACTATTTTAAAGATGTTGCCGTTTTAAAAAATGAACTTCAATTAGTATTAGACAATAATATTATTCACGGTGGAGAATATCAAATTAACGATGGAATAAAGCAAATGATGGCAAAAGGCATGGTATTTGTTCCCGGTAAAGTAGCCGAGTGGATGGATTGTGGAAATAAAGACGTCACCGTGGAAACGAATTCCAGAATGCTAGGGTTCTTGCACAACGATGGAATACATTTAGTGGACTTTGATGTTAAGTTAGAAAATTCAACCATCATTCCGCCATGTTATATTGGTGAAGATGTGGTTTTGATAAACGCAACTGTTGGGCCTAATGTGTCATTAGGAAACGGATGCCATGTGTCAAACAGCACCATAAAAAATAGCTTGGTTCAAACTCATTCTCATATTAAAAATGCGAATCTGGATAATGCGATGATAGGAAACCACGCCAGTTTCGACGGTAAATTTACAAGTATAAGTATTGGAGATTATTCGGTGTTGGAATAATTGCATCCAAAATGATGAAATAAAGGGCAAGAAATATTCAATGAAAAAAGGAGCTTTCATAATTCTGTTTTTGGTTTTGCAATGCAATTCAACGTTGTTATTGGCGCAAACCGAACCGGAAGAAATTAAGCAGGAAAAAGATCAGTTTCAGGAATTTTTTTATGAAGCGTTGCTTCAAAAGGGGATTGAAAATTATGATAAAGCAATTAAAGCTTTGGAACAATGTGTAAAACTCCAACCCAATAACGCCACAGTCTATTTCGAATTAGGAAAAAACTATTTAGCATCAAAGGATTATGGAAATGCCTACAGTGCATTTGAACACGCCACACAAATTGATCCAAAAAACAAATGGTTTTGGGTGGGAATGTATGATGTGAGTTATGAAACCAGTAATTATAATCAAGCGCTGATAGCCATCAATAAATTAATACCATTTGACGAAAAGTATAAAGAAGACTTAACATCGCTTTATATGGGGACCAAGCAATTTGATAAAGCGCTTGATCTAATTAATGAATTAAATGCCACTTTTGGAAAATCGGAAAGAAGGGAATTATACAAAATACAGATTTTATCGGAAGGGAAATTTCAAAATGTTGAAGAGTCCAATTTAATAGCGCAAATCGATAAAAACCCAAAAGACGAATCCAATTATATCGCGCTGATTAATTTGTATTCGAAGAATAATGAAGCTGAGAAAGCATTTGATATAACCAAAAAGTTAGCGGCGGCAATTCCAAATTCTGAATTGGCGCAAGTGAGTTTATTTAAAGTTTATTTGGATAATAATGAAGCCCCAAAAGCTATCAATGCGATGAATATTTCTTTGGCCAGCGCCAAAATAGATTCAAAGATAAAACACAGAATGCTGAATGAATTTTTGATTTTTGTGGATAAAAATCCTCAATATTCCGCTGATTTAGAGAGAGCCATTGCCTATTTCGATACTGATGCTACAGTTGATGTTGCCAAAGAAATTGGAAAATATTATCATAGTAAAAAGCAATGGGACAAAGCCATTACGTTTTATGAACGTTCTTTAAAGAATGGTTCGACAGAAGATATCGAAACGAATTTGCTTTTGCTTCAAGCGTACACCGAAGTAAAACAGTTTGATTTGGTTGCCAAAAAAGCCATGACAATGATTGAAACATTTCCTACGCAACCGCAGTTTTATTATTATTCAGGTTTAGCGAACAATCAATTGCAGCAGTATAAAAAAGCGGCAGCAATACTCGAAATGGGTTTGGATTATTTGGTAGACGACATAACATTAGAAGCAAATTTCAATATCCAGCTTGGAGAAGCATATAACGGTTTGGGCGATTTCAAGAAAAAAGAAATGTATTTCTCCAAAGCCAACCAATTATTAAAACAAAAAAAACAATGAAAAAAATTTCAATACTGCTAGTACTTACAGTCTTTATGGCTTCGTGTAAATCGAAAGCTATTGTAGCAGAGGCTAGTGTAAAATCAAACTATTTGACTGCTGATAAAATAATAGAAAATCATTACAACAATAAAAACAATTTTTCTACATTATATATTAAGTCCAATGCAAGATATGCTGATGAGAAACAAACTCAAAATGTTACCGCCGAAATAAAAATACAGAAAGACCAACAAATTTTGATTAGTATTCGGTTTTTGGGAATTACAATGGCAAAAGCATTGATTACGCCAACTGCAGTAAACTATTATGAAAAAATAAACGGCAGTTATTTTGAAGGGGATTTCAGAGGATTGAGTCAATGGTTGGGAACTGATTTAGATTTTAATAAGATCCAAAATATGTTACTTGGTGATGCAATTGATGATTTGAATAAAGGAAAATATACCGAGTCATTAGTAGAACAGACCTATAGATTGGATGATGTTTCGAATAACAATACGAAAAAATCGTTCTTTTTTGATACGGAGAAATTTTTGGTCAAAAGACAGGAAATAAAACAAACTGCTGAAGACAGAATGATTCAAGTGGCTTATTCTGATAATAAAGTGTACAATGAAGCAATATTGCCTTCAAATGTGCTAATAAATACAGTTCAAAAGAAAGGCAAAACGGAAATTAATTTAGATTACAACAGTGTAACGTTCAATGAAGAACTTTCTTTTCCTTATAGTGTTCCAAATGGGTACAAAAGAATTATAATTAAGTAAATTTGCAAAAAATATTTTTTTAAGATGCCAAAATTTCTCCTAAGCCTAATTTTTATAAGCTTGACTTCACTAATGTGGGGTCAAACAACACAGCAAGAAAAATTAGAAGAACGAAAAGCCCAGATTCAAAAAGAAATTCGCGAAAATGAAAAACTATTACAAACCGTAAAGAAAAAAGAAAAAACGGCTGTAAATGTAATTGTTATTCAAAGCAATAAGATAAAGCTTAAAGAAAAACTGATTAATACTACTGAAAAGCAGAAAAAGCTTTTGGGGAATGATATGTATATTAATCAGGTGAAAATTAATAAACTAAAAAAAGAACTGGAAATCCTTAAGGCTGATTATGCTGAAATGATTGTAAAGTCCTACAAAAGTCGTTCTGAGGAAAGTAGAGCGATGTTTTTATTGTCTTCCGAGAATTTTTTGCAGGCCTATAAAAGGGCACAGTACATGAAACAGTACACGAATTACAGGAAAATGCAAGGCGAAGAAATAAAGACGAAAACTGGAGAACTTGTCGTGTATAATGGAAAACTGAATGTGCAAAAAACGGCGAAACAAAAACTTATTGCCGAAAATGAAAAAGAGCGTTTGTCATTAGAAAAAGAGAGGAAGGAGCAAGAGAAATTAGTCAAATCCATTAAGAAAGATAAAAGCAAGATTCTTGCTGAAATCAAGAAAAAACAACAGGAATCCAGATCGATTGATAGACAAATTGACCGATTAATTCGTCAAGCTATTGCCGAAGCTAACAGAAAAGCTGCAATGGAAAGAGCTATGGAAAAAGCAAAAGCAGAATCGCTTGCCGGATCAAAAACAGAAACCAAATCGGAAATAAAAACACGAGCTAAAGAGATTGTTTCTTCATCTTCGGTATCTTCTTCAAAAATAGAACTGACTGCAGAAACAAAATTAATCGCTGATAATTTTAGAGCTAATAGAGGGAAGTTACCTTGGCCAGTAGAAAAAGGATTTGTGTCATTGGGATATGGAGATCAGGCGCATCCTGTTTATAAAACCTTAGTTATTCACAATAGTGGGGTGGAAATCACTACGGACCAAGGATCAAGTGCAAGAGCCGTTTTTGGAGGAGAAGTGACCAGTGTAATTGTTTTATCGCCTATAAATAAAGCGGTAATGATACAACACGGGGATTTCTTTACAGTTTATCAGAATTTAAGTTCTGTGTTTGTAAATAAAGGTGATAAAGTAAGCACCAAACAAAGCCTTGGAAAAGTAAGAACCAATAGTGAAGGCAGAACCATAATTAAATTTTTAATTCTTCAAAACACTACGTACAACAATCCTCAAAGTTGGTTGTATAATATGTAATAATTCATTGGAATCGAAGTAGATTCCAGTTTTATATTTAGCTAAAAAAGCGAATCAAAAAGTAATAATTTGATTCGCTTTTTTTGTGCCAAATAACTTGATTATTGTTGTTGTTGTTGTTGTTGTTGTTGCTGTTGTTGCTGTTGTTTTTGTTGCTGCTGGAGTAGCTCTATGTAATCCAATTGTTCCTGGAGTTCTATGGAAACTTCTTCGAGTTGCACATCGTTTATATCTTCAAATTGTCTTCCATCTTCGTAGCCTATCGAAACGCATACAGAAAGTGTTTGTCTGGAAAGTCCCTTGAAAGTTCCTTTTACCGGCGTGCAATCATAAAAATTACGACCTACGGAAAGTTTTACGTGATTGTCCATGGTCCAGATATTGTTAGTAGGATCAAGACCAAGCCAGCCCTGTTTTGGAGTGTAAATTTCTACCCAAGCGTGTGTGGCGCCTTCGCCTCTGAGTCCGCTTTCGTTAGGACAAATGTAACCGCTCACATAGCGCGACGGAATTCCTGCCGTACGTAATAGTTGTAAGAGTACATGCGCAAAGTCTTGGCAAACGCCTTTTCTAATTTCTAAAATCTCATCGACCGTGGTTTCGATATTGGTGATTCCTTTGGTGTACTTGAAATTTGTAAAAATATATTGATTGCATTGTTGCGCAATTTCTATAATGGGCTTGTCAATACAGTTTATTTCGTTCAGAATTGCATTGATTTCGTTTTGCTTTTTGATGGTTTCGGGGTAGCAAAGACGCAATAAAAGAATGCTCTTTTCTTTTTCTTTTGCCAAATCCTTTATCGTGGTATGATCTATTTCAGGGATTTTAAGCGAATGATTGACACGAACTAACATTCTGGATTCGATAGTCATTTCAGTATGTGCTTCTAATGTATTAAAATTCCCCACTCGATTACCGAAATAATCCTGAGAAATTTCGACCTCGGGATTATTCGTTATTAAAAGCTGGTATTGAAGTACATCTTGGTTGTCAAAATGGTGTGGGAATAAACGAATCTCATTTATACTTTCTTTTATGGGCCAGTTGTATTGGTATTTTGTGATGTGAACTATTTTGAAAATTGCCATTTTATATTACGTATAAGAGAAAAATAATTTAGAAAAATCTGTCGAAAACTGTATCAATTGTGTTCTGGTATTGTTAAGTACGTCTTCTAATTCTTTGTTGGTAAGATGATGATAATCCGTAAATTCGACAGAACTTTTAAGTCTTCCAAATTGATTGTGCAATGTTCGTGCTTCACTCAGATTATTGTCTTTAAACAAGTTGTTCAAATAGGTGTCTATTAATTCCAAAGTGTAAATCACGGAATGTGCAAAATCTCTATTGAAGATAACCTGTTGCACCACTTTGCGATTGTGCGGAATATTACTGTAGCTTTTTAAGTATAATTCGTAACCTGAAAGTGAAAGTAATAATCTTCTCCAATACAATAAATCTTCATTTCCATCAAGATTATACTGAATAGGAGCGTAGTACGCTTGGGTTAGCGAAATGGTTTGCAGACATCTTTCTATATGTTTGCCAATACTTGAAAAACACCAACCCAATCCTCTGGGCATTGTAACCTGAAGAATTCCATTGTACAGCAAAAAATCTTTATTGAGTTTTGAGATGATATTACTCGCATCAGACGTTTCTAATTTTTTTGGTAAGTCGGGTGAGTTCATGAAGTGATACAAAGAATTGATGTGTTCCCAAAGTTCTTTTGTAATTTTATCTTGTGAACCTCTCGCATTTTCTCGTGCTTTGATAACGAGATTCTTCACGGAATTATGGTTTGGACTATCGCAAATGATATACTTTAAAATGAAGTTTGTGTCGTATTGTACTTGATTTATTTGTTCCATTGACAAATCAGTGTAGTATTCCAATAATGGTTTGTACCCTTGAGAATCATTCGTTTCTTTGTCAAAAGACAAGATATAAAAGGTGTTTAGGGTAAGTAACATTCCATCTGTTCTTTCCATATATCGGTTGAGCCAAAACATTCCGTCTGCAACTCGGCTGAGCATATTTACTTTCATTTTGTTTACTTTTTAAAAAGGTTTCGCGCTGTTAGACCTTTAATTTATTTTACTATCCAAGTATCTTTACTTCCTCCGCCTTGCGAAGAATTAACGACTAATGAGCCTTCGGTAAGCGCGACTCGGGTTAGTCCGCCAGGGACTATTTTTACGCCATTTGGGCCGCACAAAGCATAGGGTCTTAAATCAACATGACGTAGTTTTAGTTCTCCGTCGATAAGGCAAGGAACGGTGCTGAGTTGAATGATGGGTTGTGCAATGAAATTACGCGGATTACCAACAATGGCAATTTTTGCGTTATCTAATTCCTCTTGGGTAGCTTTATTTCCCATAATCATTCCATAGCCACCACTCTGATTGGTTTCCTTGATGACCATGTTTTCCATATTGGCAAAAACCATTTCTCTTTCGTCCAGATTTTCCATTCTGTAGGTTGGCACATTTTTGAGAATTGGCTCTTCATTCATGTAATATTTTATCATGTCTGGTACATAAGCATATACCGCTTTATCATCGGCGACACCGTTTCCTACTGCATTTACCAAAGCTACATTTCCTTGTTTGTAAGCACTTATAAGTCCTGGAACACCCAGCGTACTGTCTGGTTTGAAAACCAAAGGATCAAGATATTCATCATCCAAGCGTCTGTAAATAACATCTACTTGTTGAAGCCCTGAGGTGGTTTTCATATAAACTTTGTTGTTGTTCACCACTAAATCCCTTCCTTCGACCAAAGGAATTCCCATTTGTCTGGCTAAAAAAGTATGTTCATAATACGCTGAGTTGTAAACTCCGGGTGTTAATAAGACTACGTTTGGGTTAGCGATATTTCTTGGAGACAGTGAAACCAAAATATTATGAAAAATCATCGGGTAATTACTGACCATACTCACATGATTAGAGGTGAGCATTTCTGGAAAAATACGTTTGGTTATTTCTCTGTTTTCAAGCATGTAACTCACGCCACTTGGGCAACGCAAATTATCTTCCAGTACATAAAACTCTCCTTTTGCTCCCCGAATCAAATCTATCCCTGCAATATGCACATGAATGTTGTGAGGTACTTTAATCCCGTGAACTTCTTGGATATAGTGCGGACAAGAGGCGATTAATGAAGCCGGAATAATACCTTCTTTTATAATAAGCTGTTCGTTATAGATGTCTTCCAAGAATAAATTGAGTGCTTTTAGCCTTTGTTTTATTCCGGATTCTACTTCGTTCCAGTCTTGTTGGGTAATGATTCTTGGAATGATATCAAAAGGAAAAATCCTTTCAATGCCTTGATTGTCGTCACTATAAACGGTAAAAGTGATTCCTTGATTCATAAAAAAATCAGAAGCCTGCCTATGTTTATCGTTTAGTTTTTCGTGATTTAAGCTTTGCAATGTTTGCAATACTTGACGGTAAGATTCCCGAACCCCTTCGTTAGAAAACATTTCATCCCAGCCATTTTGGTTTAAATTAGGTATCAACTTCATCATATTTTCTGTTGTTAAAAAATTAAATTTTATGATATTTTACTATAAAAAATGCATCTTTAAAGCTAAAATATTAATTTAATTTTTATAAAAATGACGATTACATGACTAATTAATAATTTTTACAACATTCTTTTTTTGACAATTGTTTTCTGATAATTATTCTGTTATATAATGTTGTTTTTTTTGATTCCGCAGTCTAAAAAATATTTTTTGATTGGTCAACCCCATGAAATATAGCACATGAGAGTTTGTTATTTAAAAGAATGAATAAATAGTTTGTAAAAAGGAGGGGGTAAAAAATAAAAACAGAAGATGGGTGATTGCTGTTTGTGAAAAAGTACATCAATTTTAGGCTGTAAATTGAACGGTAGTTTTTAATTCAAATCAAAAGAAAAATCCCAGTTATTAATTAGATTTAATAACTGGGATTAGGATTTATGTGAATAACCGGCTTTTAATTATTTATTAAAAGAAGATTTTATAGCTTTCATTACACTTGGAGTCGACCATTGGCCAGCCACAATAATACGTCTGATGGTGTATAGCGGATCAATTGAATCTCTTTTGGTAGACAAAATGAATGCCATTTGGTACCCGCTCTTTTTTATTTCTGGGATTGCTTCTTTGTTCCACAAACCAAAAGGATAAGCAAAATAAGTCACTGGTTTACCAATGATGTCTTCCAGCTTCTTTTTGGGTTTTACCAATTGCGTATCCCAGTCTTCACCAGCATATTTAGTCACCATGTGATGATCCCAAGTATGCGCCGCAACAGTATTTCCGGCGTCCGATAAATTTTTAATTTGCTTTTTTGTCAAATAATTAGGACGGTCGATGGAAACGGTCATTACAAAGAACACGCCTTTGAAGCCGTATTTTTCCATTTCGGAAGCACCCAAACTGTATTGTTCTCCACGTGTATCGTCAAATGTGATCATGATAGGATTTGCAGGTAGCGGAGCGTCATGAACTAAATATTCATACAATTGATCGGGTAAAATGCTATGATATCCTTCATCTGACAACGCTTTCATTTGTTGTGCAAAATTGGTAGGAGATACGGTATAGGTTTTTGTCATTTCACCAGCATTGGCGCTAAGCTGCTTAATATTATGATAACATAATATAGGCACTTCTTTTTTGGAAAGAATGGTTGCTAAGTCAGCCATTTCTTTTTTGGGAGCAACTTTTTGAACAGGCGTATTAACTTCAGTGGTCTCTTTTTCTATTTTACTTGGTTTAGAGTTACAACTCACCAATAAAAACAAACCAATAGGAACTAAAAATAAGATATTTTTCATAATTCAAAATTATTGGTATTGAATGTAGATAGGTTTAGGGGTGAATTTCATCAACTCTGCTGGAGTGTACATTACCCAATTTTTCCGAATATCATTTTTGTAAAATAATTTGAAACCGGTGAATTGAACGGGTTCTCTGTAAATATAACTCCTGTAGCTATCTTTTTTCAAGACTTTGTCTCCAAAACCATCCATATCCATTACAATTTGAACTTCGGGGACGGTTTTGATTTCTTTATATTTCTTTACCATTCCTTGGGTGAAACGGTGTACAACCAATACTTTTGGAGTCAGTTTGTTTTTACGCACGAGGTTTGCCAAAATGTCAATGGCGTCATTAATATCAGCGGCAGTAAAATGTCCAATTTTAGAACCTGGACGTTCTCCGTTTTTCATCGAAAATTCGGGATCAATTCCTAAATGTACATTTGGTAACGCAAGATATTTCTCCAGTTCGGCTACTTCGGCTTTAACCGTACTGTGTCCCACTTGAATATCCAGAAACACTAAGGCGTTAATTGGCTTAGCCCAACTCAAGATAGTGTCAATTTGTTTAAATGGCATTCGCATTCTGTGTTTGTTATCTTTGCCAGGTGCGCCTTGGGCAGTGACTGCGATATAATGCAATGCAGGGATTGTTTTTACTGTTGGATCTGCGGCCTGCCATTTAGCTATTTCTCCTTGTAATTTTTTAATCATTTGATTTCTTGGTAGCTCACCTAAAATCCCCATTCTTGTGGAATATAAATTTCCGTAATAAGCAATAATACGGTTGTATGGTAATAGCGCTCCTGGTAAAGGGTAAGGTGCTTTTACGGGCCATCTACCAGTAGTGTCATTGTTGCTCATTGCTACCATTCTTTTATTGTAGTCAACAGTATCAATAGTAAGAGCTGTCTTTTTGACTATCGTATCAAGCTGTTTTGTTACGGTTTTTTCTTCTCCGTTTATAGCATCAGCTGCTTTTCCTCGATTGCAACTGGAAACAAAAAATAAAAAAGGAAGTATAAGTAATGCGAGAGCTGGCTTTTTCATAAATAAACGTGTTTAGTTTTCAATGCAAATATAAAGTATTTTGTGAGTGGCTAGTCATTTATAATAATGTCAAAAGGATGTATTTTTTACATAATTTACGGATTCAAATTGAAAATTCACCTAATTTTAATAGAACTGAATTGAAAAGAATATTTATTTAGGTTAAACGAGTAAAATTCTTTTTTATGCGAGTGTCCAAACATAAATTAAATTAAAATGATTAAAAATAATTTATTAATAGTTACATCATGGGATTTTTACAGAATAATTAGTTGTTTTTAAACCGTATTTATATAAATTGCGAATTACAATTAATTATAGTGGTATGTCAGAAATAGATGCAGAACGAGCGAGGTTAAAATTAAGACAAGATAATAAAGGCTGGAAAAAGTGGGGGCCCTATTTAACCGAAAGACAATGGGGTACAGTTAGGGAAGATTATTCACAAAATGGAGATGCCTGGAATAACATTACCCACGACATGGCACGTTCCAAAGCATACCGATGGGGTGAAGAAGGTATTGGTGGAATTTCGGATAATAAGCAGCACATTTGTTTTGCCTTCGCTTTTTGGAATCACAACGACCATATTTTAAAAGAACGGTTTTTTGGTTTGACAGGAAATGAATCAAACCATGGCGAAGACGTTAAAGAATTATATTTCTATCAAGATTCTACGCCCACCCATTCGTACCAAAAAATGCTTTACAAATATCCGCAGGGTACTTTTCCCTATGAAAAACTGGTTCACGAAAGTAAAAAACGAACGCGTCTTGAACCAGAATATGAATTACTGGACACAGGAATTTTCGATAAAGACGCCTATTTTGATATTTCAATTGAATATGCAAAAGCCGATGAACAAGATATTTTAATTAAAGTTACGGTGGAAAATAGATCAAATGTTGCTGCTCCCATGACGGTTTTACCAACTCTTTGGTTTAGGAATACCTGGTGTTGGGGGTATGAAAAATATAGCCATAAACCAATATTGACGGGTATAGGCAATTCTATTATTGAAGTAAATCATCGCTTAGTAGGACATTTTAAATTATATGCTGAAAATGCAAAAGAAATTTTATTTTGTGAGAATGAAACAAATTTTGAGAGGCTTTATAACTCGCCTAATCCTACACATTACACTAAAGATGGTATAAATGACTACATAGTCAATAAACGTAAAGACGCCGTAAATCCAAATCACATTGGTACTAAAGCTTCGGTGAAATTTGACGATGTAATTCCTGCCAATGGGAAAAAGGTCTATCGCTTGCGATTTACGAATCAGACTCCGAGTGATGCTTTTGCAGATTTTGACACTATTTTTCAAAAACGACTTGATGAAGCCGATGAATTTTATGCCGCCCTTCAAAAAGGAATTGAAGAGGAAAAATTAAGATCGGTGCAACGTCAAGCGTATGCAGGGATGCTTTGGACAAAACAATGGTATTATTATAATGTGTTTGAATGGATAAAAGGAGATCCATCCATGCCAAAACCGGATGTGAATAGGAAGAATGGACGAAATAGTTCTTGGAAACACTTGTACACTTCCAATATTCTTTCAATGCCGGACAAATGGGAATATCCTTGGTTTGCCGCATGGGATTTAGCATTTCATACGTTGCCTTTAGCGCGACTGGATCCTGATTTTGCAAAAAGACAATTGTCTGTTATCTTGAGGGAATATTACATGCATCCAAATGGTCAAATTCCTGCCTATGAATGGTCATTCTCAGATGTAAATCCGCCGGTACATGCTTGGGCAACCTGGAAGGTGTATGAAATTGACAAGGAAATGAATGGCGGAAAAGGAGATATAGTTTTCTTGGAACGCATTTTCCATAAATTGTCCTTAAATTTCACTTGGTGGGTGAATTTGAAAGATGAAGGGGGAAATAATATTTTTGGAGGTGGATTCCTTGGCATGGATAATATTGGAGTTTTTGATCGTTCAGCAGCCTTGCCAACCGGTGGTCATTTAGAGCAAGCCGACGGAACTGGTTGGATGGCGATGTACAGCTTAAATATGTTGCGAATTGCTTGTGAAATCTCTCTTGAAAACCCTGTTTATCAGGATATGGCTTCTAAATTCTTCGAGCACTTTTTGCATATTGCAGGTGCTATGCAGGCTATTGGTGGAGATAAATTAAATCTTTGGGATGAAGATGACCAGTTTTACTATGACATGCTTCACAAAGAAAATGGTGATGCCGAACTTTTAAAAGTACGTTCCATGGTAGGGCTAATCCCTTTATTTGCCGTCGAAGTTTTAAACGCTGAATTGTTAGAAAAATTACCGGATTTTAAACGTCGTGTCGAATGGGTATTGAATAATCGTCCTGATTTAGCAAGTTTAATCTCGAGTTGGTATCATCCAGGAAAAGGGGAAACGCGTTTGCTTTCTATCCTTCGCGGTCATCGAATGAAAATGATTATGAAACGAATGTTTGATGAAACGGAATTTTTATCCGATTTCGGTATTCGTTCGTTATCCAAATACCATAAAGAACATCCTTATAAATTTACGTATGAAGGGGGAACGGTTCAAGTCGATTATACGCCAGCCGAGGCTACGGGAGATATGTTTGGCGGAAATTCAAATTGGAGAGGTCCTATTTGGTTTCCAATGAATTATTTGATTTTAGACTCTTTAGAAAAATTCTCGAGTTATTATGGAAACGACTATGAAGTGGAATTCCCTACAAACTCAGGACAGATGATGAGTATAAAACAAGCTGCCGAAGGAGTTTCTAAGCGATTATTATCTCTTTTTATTCCGGGTGAAAACAAAAAAATTCCAATGTATGGGGAATATGAAAAATTTCAAAATGACCCAATTTTTAACAAAAACCACTTGTTTTTTGAATATTTTGACGGGGATACCGGTAAAGGTTTAGGAGCCAATCATCAAACCGGTTGGACTGGACTAATCTCAGAAATTATCCGACAGTTATATGTTAAATAAGCTGATATAAAATTAAAAGACGATTCCCCAAGGATCGTCTTTTTAAAATATTTCTGTTAGCGTCTTGAAATTTGGAATCAAAACCCCAATTTTTTATTAGGCTTAGCCAAATGCTGATTTGATTTTTACTGCTTAATTGTTGCCACTTCTTTTTCGGTAACTATTTTACTTTGTTTGTTGCTCCAGGATTTCATTATATAATTCATCACATCCGCCACTTCTTGATTGGAGAGTCCCATGGCAGGCATCGTGCTATTGAACTTCTTTTTATTAACAACAATTTCGCCACTTTGTCCAAATTTAATGGCATGGATGCTTTGAGCTCTTTTTTTTGTGAGCCAGTCAGATCCATCTAAGGGTGGGAAATTTTTAGCGTCACCTTTGCCATTCGCACCATGACATTGGATACAAAAATCAGTATAGATTTCTTTTCCTGCTGCTTGGCTTTGTACAACCGTTTTGTCTTTATTTGTATCGGTGGCAATAAAATAATGATTTCGTGAAATGGGATTTTCAACATAAAAATAGCCCAATAAAAGCAGGCTAAAGCCAAAAAATAGTTTACTTGTCAACATAGATTAATTAGGTATAATTTTGAGTATTCCTTTTCCTTCAACAGCGATGTAAATATAACCATCCGGACCTTGTGCCACATTGCGCACCCGCCCGATGTCTGTGGCAATTTTTTGTCGTCCAATTACTTCGTCTCCTTTCAGTTTTACCAATTCAAGATATTGAAATTTTAAAGACCCAACAAGTAAATGCCCTTTCCAATTAGGATAACGGTCGCTGGTTACAAATGCCATTCCACTCGGTGCGATGGAAGGCAACCAATAGTAAATTGGTTTTTCTATTCCCGGTTTTTCCTTTTCTGTGCTAATAGTAGTTCCATCATAATCGATGCCATAAGTAACTACCGGCCAGCCGTAATTGGCTCCTTTTTTTATGATATTGATTTCATCTCCGCCTTGGGGGCCATGCTCGTGCACCCAAATGGCTCCTGTTATCGGGTTTTTTGCCATTCCTTGTGGATTCCTGTGACCATAGGAATAAATGGCTTCCTTCGCTTCTGCCTGTCCTACAAAAGGATTGTTTTTAGGGATGGTTCCATCATCATTTAATCGGTATATTTTTCCACCATCGCGTTTGATATCTTGTGGATTTACAAAATGGTTGCCGCGCTCTCCCACTGAGAAGTACAAATAACCGTCGGTATCAAATGCAATTCTGGAGCCAAAATGTTGCCCTTTTGTGGTATTGGGAGTAGCTTTATAAAGTGATTCTATTTGGGTTAGACTTCCGTCCAGTAATTTTGCTCGAATGAGTTTGGTATTACCGCCTTCACCCTCACCTTCACTGGAGGCATAGGTCATATACAACCAACCATTTTTAGCATAGTTGGGGTGTAAAACGATGTCTAATAACCCACCTTGTCCACGAGAATATACTTTGGGAACATTTCTTATTTCGGTTTTTGTGCCGTTTTTGATTTGGTAAAGAATACCGCTTTTTTCTGTAACCAGCATCGTTCCATCAGGCAACCATGTCATTCCCCATGGTATCGCAATATCTGAAGCAACAATTTCAAGAGTATAATTTTTTATTTCCTCTTGAATGGGAGTATCGTTTGGTTTTACTTGAGCTTCACAACTGAAAAAAATGGAAGAAAGAATCGAAAGTGTAACCAGTGTTATTTTTTTCATGAATTTATTTTTAAGTCCTGTTTCAATAGAAAACTTTTTTAAAGATACTAAAAACAAGATTTAAAAAGGCAATCCTTTTTTTAAACTTTGATAAAAAAGGATTGCATAGATAGCTGTAAATGTTTTATTTCAGTTCGTTTGATGGTAATCTCCGAAAGGATCAGATAAAAAAAGATTAATTAAATAAACTTTTTTTGATTCCCATTTCTAATCCTCGTAATTCAGCAAGACCCCGCAAACGACCTATTGCAGAATATCCGGGATTTGTTTTTTTATTTAAATCATCCAACATTTGATGTCCGTGATCAGGACGCATTGGGATTATATTTTTTGTCTCTTTTTCTTTGTTGAGTATTGCTTTTACAACAGCAAACATATCCACATTGCCTTCTAAATGATTGGCTTCATAAAAACTTCCGTCACTTTCTCTTTGAGTACTTCTCAAATGAATAAAATTCATTTTAGCACCATGACGATCAATCATACCGGCAAGATCATTATCCGGTCTTACTCCATAAGAACCGGTACACATCGTAAAACCGTTTGAAGGAGAATCGAGAACGGCTAGCATTGCTATCAAATCGGCTTCGGTACTTACAACTCGAGGCAAACCAAGGATTGGAAATGGAGGGTCATCCGGATGAATGGCCATTTTTACCTGAACACTTTCAGCAACCGGGATGATTTCTTTCAGGAAATAATAAAGATTTGCTTTTAGTGTAGCTGCGTCAATGTTTTTATAAGCCTCTAAAACCTTCAGAAATTCTTGAACACTATACGCTTCTTCGGCACCGGGTAAACCTGCAAGAATATTTTGCTGTAGTTTCACTTTGTCAGCGTCGCTTAATGCTTCAAAACAAGCAGTTGCAGCAGCAATTCTTTCCGCGGAATAATCGTTCTCTGCTTCGGGTCTTTTAAGAATGAATAAATCAAAAGCCGTAAATTGATTAATGTCAAATCGCAATGCTTTTGACCCATCAGGCATTTCATATGCTAAATCAGTTCTGGACCAATCCAATACGGGCATGAAATTATAACATACTGTATGTATTCCGCAAGCAGCAAGGTTTTTGATACTTTGCTTGTAGTTTTCAATATATTGAAGGTAATTCCCTGTTTGTTTTTTAATGTCTTCATGTACAGGAATACTTTCCACAACAGACCAGGTAAGCCCTGTTAATGTATTGTCAACCTCAGAATTTTTAAAAGTAATTGTATCTTTTCTTTTTAAAATTTCGGCTATTTCCCATACTTCCCCATTAGGAATATGATGTAATGCAGTCACAATCCCCGTAGCTCCCGCTTGTGCTATATCAGCTAATTTAACGGAATCATTAGGTCCGAACCATCTCCATGTTTGTTCCATTTTCAGTATTTTTTATTTATATTTTACTTTTTATGACTGTCCGTGACTAGTACCAAAGTGATAAAATTAGCCACAGATTAAAAAGATTTTCACAGATTCCTTTCATAATGCTTATAAATTTGTGGCAAAAAAAGACTTGGGATGAATTAAGGACAGTCCTATTACTTTAGATACTTGTAACTCCAAATCCACCGTCAACATTTACAATGATTCCGGTAATGAATTTTGAAGCATCGCTACACAACCAAATTAGAGTTCCACCCAAATCTTCCGGATTACCAAATCTTCGCATTGGCGTCTGCTCGATAATTTTTTTTCCTCTGGCTGTCAAACCTCCGTCAGGTTCCAATAATAAAGCTCTATTTTGCTCTCCAATAAAAAATCCTGGCGCTATCGCATTTACTCGTATTCCTTCCCCAAATTTAGTAGCCATTTCAACAGCCATCCATTTGGTAAAATTATCGATTGCCGCTTTTGCCGCAGAATAACCCACTACGCGTGTCAATGGACGTTGGGCTGTTGCAGAAGAAATATTAATGATTACCCCTTGTTTCTGGTTCGCAAAAATTTCTGAAAAAACTTGTGTTGGCACTATAGTACCAATAATATTTAAGTCCAATACCTTTTCTAAATCTACAGTTTGCATATTAAAAATAGTATTATCCGGGGCAATAGTTGCACCTGGGACATTTCCTCCGGCAGCATTGATTAAAATATCAAGGCGTCCGTATTTTTCCAGTATTAAATCTTTTACTTTTTCAAGTGATGGTTTATCCAGTACATTGGCAGCTACAGCAAAAGCTTCTCCACCATTTTCCTTTATTTTATTAACTACTATGTCGGCTTTGGCTAGGGTTGATCCCATTATCCCTACTATTGCTCCGGCTTTCGCCAAAACTTCCCCCATTTGACCTCCTAAAACCCCAGATCCTCCAGTGATTAAAGCTACTTTTCCTTTTAAATTGAATAAATTATCCATGTTATTTATTATTTTTATTGATCAAGTTTATAAAAAGTGTTGGCATTGCCATACCAAATCAGATCTTGCTCTTGAGTTGGTAATTGCGAAATATATTCTTCCAGCGTTTTTACAACCTGATTATAATTTGCGGCAAGATTGCAAACGGGCCAATCAGAACCAAACATTAGGTTTTCTTTCGAAAAATTATCAAAAATCACATCGAGATACGGTTTTAAATCGTCTGCTGTCCAGGAATACCAGTTCGCCTCCGTAACCATCCCCGAAATTTTACACATCACATTTTCTGCTTTTGCTAATTCCTTGATGTTCTTTTTCCAGGATTGAATCGACTTTGATTTTATGTCAGGCTTTGCAATATGGTCCAATACAAAAGCTTGCTCCGGAAAATGATTGACCAGATTTATTGCTGCGGGCAACTGCCGATGAAAAACGAGAATGTCATAGGTGTAATCAAACGGTTTCAATTGGCTTATACCGTTACGAAAATCATTGCGCAGCATAAAATCATCAGATTCTCCTTGTACAACGTGTCTAAAGCCTTTCAGCTTTTTTTGAGTCGAAAAAGCAGCCAGTCGCTCGGCGATATTTTCATCTAATAAGTCTACCCATCCCACAATACCTTTGATGAAATCATTTTTTGCCGCTAAGTCAAGCAGAAAATTAGTTTCACCTTCCGATTGGCTAGCCTGTACCGCAACACAACCGGAAAATTTATTTTCGTTCAGTAACGGCAGAAGATTTTCTGGTAAAAAATCTTTTTGAATTTTCTGCATCGATGCATCAATCCAGCTATCCCGAATAGGATCAAACTTCCAAAAATGCTGATGGGCGTCAATACGTTTATGCATAAAGCTTTTTCTAATTTACATCATTAATTAATGATCGATCCAAATGTACATATCCTCCGTCTACAAAAACGAATTGTCCGGTAGTGTGCGAAGAACGATCAGAAACAATAAACAACGCAGTGTCTGCGATTTCTTCAGGGCTTGTCATCCTTGCCTCAAATGGGATGCTTTTATTTATTTTTGCCAAGACCATTTCGCCATCCGGTAATGTTTTTAACCAATCATCATAAGCAGGAGTAAAGCTTTCTGCAATGATAATCGCATTGGAACGGATATCGTATTGAATTAAATCAACGGCCCATTCTCTGGTAAGACCTAATACTCCCCCTTTTGCGGCAGCGTATCCGGAAGTGCCTCCCTGTCCTGTTAAGGCAACTTTAGAACCAATATTAAGAATATTACCTTTTGATTCCTTTAGATAAGGAAGCGCATATTTAGTCAATAAAAAATAGCTTACCAGATTCAGTTTTAACGAGTCCATGAACTCCTCATAACTGGCGTCTAATCCTGCGCCATCGTTTACTCCAACATTATTGATAACGGCATCTATTCGTCCGTATTTTGCAACAATTTTTTGTACAGCAGTTTCCATTTGCTCCGGATTAGTTACGTCCGTTTGCACAAATAAGGAATCCAAACCTCTTTTTTGAAGCGCTTCTGCATATCCAAAACCCCTGTCGTTACGGTCTACAAGTACAGGTATTGCACCTTCGTCAGCCAGTCTTTTTATGATGGTCTCACCAATGCTTCCTTCTTTTCCTGCCGATCCTGAAACGACTATAATTTTACCTTTTAATCCTAAATCCATACTATTTTAGTTTTTAAGTTTAATCCAGTTCAATCAACGCTTTGATAACGTTGTTTTTTGGATCAATCCACTTTTCAAATTCAGTTATCATTTCTGTGAAAGGAGCCCTGTGGGTAATGTATTTCTTGGGGTCTATTTTACCGTTTTTCAGGCATTCGATCACGTAGAGAAAGTCCTCTTTTGTTGCATTTCTACTGCTCATTAAAGTGGATTCCCGTTTGTGAAAATCAGGATGGCTGAAGTTGAGTTCCCCTTTTTGCAGCCCCACTAAAACAAATCGTCCACCATGGGCGATGTAATTAAAAGCGCTGTTCATCACATTACGGTTACCGGTTGCATCTATAACAACTGTAGGCATATCACCGTTTGTGATTTCCATAAGTCTTGCCGTTACATCTTCATTTGCAGGATTTATCGTGGCATCAGCATGGAGTTCTTCTTTACAAAAACGCAGCCTGTATTCGTTGATATCCATGGCGATTACTTTTGCGCCAGCTATTTTGGCAAATTGTATCAGGCCAATTCCAATAGGACCGGCTCCCATAACAAGCACCGTGTCCTTTGCATTTACGGCAGCTCTTCTTACACCATGTGCAGCTATGGCTAGCGGCTCAACCAGTGCCAGTTGGTCGTAATCCAATCCGTCGCCTTGCAATAAATACTGTTCAGGAACGGTAATGTATTCTGCCATTCCTCCATCAATATGAACTCCAAAAACTTTAATCTTTGCACAGCAATTCGTAAGTCTATTTTTACAAGCCACACATTCGCCACAATGAAAGTAAGGTATAAAAGTTACCTTATCGCCAGGCTTGTAACCTTTAGCTTCGCCTTCAATGTATTCAGCAGCGAGCTCATGACCTAAAATACGCGGATATTCAAAATAGGGTTGTGTCCCACCAAAAGCATGGATATCTGTACCACAAACGCCTATTTTTCTAATCTTTAATAATACTTCACCATCCTTGCGTACTGGCATGGCTTTTTCTTTTAATTCAAACTGATGGGGTTTTTCGCATACAATGTATTTCATCTCTTAAATTTTTCTTTATGATTATTTGCTGTACGCCACCGCCACTTGTTTGCTTGTTCCTAAACCTTCCATTCCTAATTCAACCACATCTCCGGCTTTAAGATAAATAGGTTCTGGTTTGATTCCTAAACCAACACCAGGAGGCGTCCCAGTACTAATAACATCACCCGGAAGCAATGTCATAAACTGACTCAGGTAATGAACTAAGAAAGGGATTTTGAAAACTAAATTCGAGGTATTACTATTTTGGAATGTTTTTCCGTTTACTGTCAACCACATCGACAAATTATCTACGTCTGCAATTTCATCTTTTGTCGCCATGAAGGGTCCAAGTGGAGCGAATGTATCGCATCCTTTTCCTTTGGCCCATTGTCCGCCACGTTCCAATTGAAAAGCTCTTTCGCTGTAATCGTTATGCAAACAATAACCTGCCACATAATCCATAGCATCTGCTTCCTCTACATAACTGGCTTTTTTGCCTACAATAAACACTAATTCAATTTCCCAGTCGGTTTTATCACTGTTCTTTGGAATTATTAAATCGTCATTTGGTCCACACAAAGCAGTAGTCGATTTAAAGAAGATAATCGGTTCTTCCGGTATTGGTGCACCAGTTTCTTTACAGTGATCCACATAGTTTAAACCAATGCATATTATTTTAGAGGGTCTTGCCACCGGTGAACCCAAACGTACAGAAGCATTAACTTCAGGCAAAACAGGATTGTCTTTTAAAGCTGCTTCTAATTTTTCTAGTCCATTTTCTTCAAAAAAGGCTTCATTATAATCCGCAACAATTGCCGATACATCAAATCTTTTTTCTCCGATTAAAACACCTGGTTTTTCTTTACCGGCTTCTCCAAAACGTATTAATTTCATTTTATCTATTTTTTAGTATAATTGTTTTTATAATATAAATAAGGTGACCTTAGTTATTTAATTTAATAAATCCTCCATCAATAGGATAGTCACAACCGGTAATAAAACCAGCTTCATCACTGCACAAGAATAACGCTAAAGCCGCTACTTCATCTGGTTTCCCCATGCGACCAATAGGTTGTGATTTAGACAACTTATCAAACATTTCGGCTTCCTTACCCGGATAATTTTTAGAAATGAATCCATCCACAAACGGGGTATGTACCCTGGCAGGAGAAATGGAATTACAGCGGATATTTTCGGCCATATAATCTTTGGCAACGGATAAAGTCATGGCCATTACAGCCCCTTTCGCCGTGGAATAAGCAAATCGATCCGGAATACCTACCCAAGCCGCAATGGAAGCCATGTTCACAATAACTCCGCCATCTGATTGTCGCAGTTGTGGGATTGCTGCATGCAAACAATTGTAAACCCCTTTCACATTCACACTCATAATTCTATCAAAGTCGGCTTCTGGCGTGGTTTCCACGTTACCTACATGTGCTATTCCTGCATTGTTGACAAGAATGTTAATGTTGCCAATTTTTTCAAATGTTGCCAAGACTTCTTGTTGATTGGCCACATTACAAGCGTGAGAAAACACTTTCCCACCTGTTGCACGTATTTCGGCAACGGCTGCTTGAGCACTTTCATCGGTCAATTCAATGATATGAACCTCAGCTCCTTGCTTTGCGAATAAGGCTGAAATTGCCTTTCCTATTCCGCTTCCTCCACCGGTAACCACCGCTTTTTTATTTTGTAATGAAAACATACTTTTTTTCTTAGATTTAAAATTTTAAACTTCTTATAGCGATATTCCACACTGCTATGGAACAAAATCGTCTTGATTTAACTGCGCTGCTTTTGGAAACATTATCTGCAACTTTCCTACAAAATCCAGAAAAAGAATATACAGGTAATTAAAAATAAAGAGCAGCAAGTAATTTCATATTTGTCAAAAACACTTTTATTTGCGTAATCGATTGCATGATTAATGATAAAAATATTTTAATAAAATTAATTAATAATTTAGAAGGCGAAAGATATAAAGATATAGTGATTAAATTACCTTTTTTAGTTCAAAATTATTCTTGTTTAATTGTTAATTATCTTTGTTTTTTAACAAAAATGAAAAAATAAAAGAGCATCTTGTCAAAACGATTGTTTTTTTCGCTTATTTCTGATTAAAATCAATATGCTGAATTCTAATTAGTCTTTTGAAAAAAGTTTTTGAAAAAGAATAGCTTACTTAAAAATTTGCAGACTGGTCATAAAAAAACCACCTATGGATTGTTATAGGTGGTTCAAATGCAATTTAGTGTATTTTATTATTTCTTAACGCTGTATTTTTCGGTTCTGGCATCTTTGATTACCCCTTTCCAGTTTAATCCGAAACCAAAATCATACACATTCCCGTTAGTATCTATATAAGGAGTCATGTCATGAGGAACATCTTCCATTTGTTTTTCAACGGTTGACATGTTCAAAGGCATTTGTAAAGGCAACAATCCAGAAGGTTCTGTTTTTCCAGAAACAATATCCATTAAAGCTTCTACTTGTACACCAAATTCTCCAACAATTGCATCAACGTCTTTTTCAAATTCACCAAAAACCATTGGATTGGAAATATTTACAGATACCAATACCGGCTTCCCATTCATCGCTTTTTTAGTTTCCAGAATCGTATTTAAATCCGGGTACGAATTTGATTTAGACGTTTTATTCAAATACGAACGGTTTGTAATCGTTGGATCAATCACAGGATCTCCGGCAGCAATACTTTGCGCTCTGGCATCTACAGCCTTATACTCTTTTAATTGTAAACTGATTGGCACATATCCATTTCCACCGGCTTCTCTATCGGCTCTGCTGTATCCGCCGCTGATGGGACTTTTGATAAATACGATGGCAAAATCAGCTTTAGCAGGATCATCCGTTACGGTATAATATTTTTTAATCAATTCTAAATTAATAGGATATTCAATTTTTTCAGGAGAGGGTTGACCAAAAAAGTTGATTCCTGCAGGAGTAACTCTTTTCGGGATATATACGGTCTTTCCTTTCGCGATTGGCAAGGTCTTATTTCGATTTTTAATCATCACAATAGATTTCAATTGAGTGTCATAACCGGTTTTCATGAATTCAGGTTGACCTACAATTGCTTTGGTCTCATTAGCATCTAAATAAGCATTTTCGAATAATCCCACTCTAAAAATGTTCAAAAGTAAACGAACCGCTGATTGCTCAAAACGCTTGCGCATAAACGTTTCTCCGTGTTCTTTTATACCCATTTGGTACGCTTCAAGTACCGGCTTAATGTCATTATTTCCGCCAAATTGATCCACACCTGCCATCATAACTTTGTAATGTCTTTCTGCAACACTTAATTTTTCAACACCCCATGATTTACCTGCAAAGACATCAGGTGTTGGTCCTTCATTGGCGGTAATCAACCAATCTGTACAGACCACTCCGTCATAACCGTATTTATTTCTCAATAAATCAGTGATGATGTATTTACTAAATCCGTTTCCAACATTCTCACCGTATTTTTTATCCTGACCATACGAAATCGTATAATACGGCATAACCGCCGATGCTTTTTTAGTTTTTCCGTTCAATTTAAAAGCGCCTTCTAAAAAGGTTTTTAAATGAGTTTCAAAATTATTACCTGGATACACGGCAAATTTTCCATACGCAAAATGTCCATCACGACCTCCTTCTTCCGGACCTCCACTTGGCCAATGTTTGACCATTGCGTTGACACTTTGATTTCCCCATCCCTCATAAACAGCAATTGATTTAGATGAGGTTTGAAATCCATCTACATAGGCTCTTGCCATGTCTGTAGCTAATTTTGGGTCTTCGCCAAAAGTGCCTACAAAACGATTCCATCTTGGTTCTGTCGCTAAATCAATTTGTGGAGATAAGGCTGTAGTAATTCCGAGGGCTCTGTATTCCTTAGCCGCAATAGATCCAAATTTTTCCGTAATAGCCGGGTCAAATGTTGCTGCCAATCCTAATTCCTCAGGCCATTGTGATATGGAACCGCCTGATCCGGCATTGTATTCAGAATCTTTATTGGCTCCATTTCTTGGGTCAGAACTGTTATTGGATGGAATTCCCATTCCAATTCCTTCCACTAATGCTTGTATATTGTTATTCCATTGTGCCGCAACTATTGGACTTTGAACCGAAGTCATTAGCACATGACGCAAATTATCGTTGGTTAAAAAAGCAATTTGTTGATCGGATAAATCCGAAGCTTTTGCGCCACTTTTAGAAAATGGTTTTTCATTATATGTTCCGGTAAACATTCCTGCTTCCTGTGCCGGAACAGATTGATGTCGGCTATATAACATTAATCCTGCCATTTGCTCTACTGTCATTTTGGTGGCAAGATGTTTGGCACGTTCCGCTACCGGTTTTCTCCAATCTTCATAAATATCTAACTTGCCATTTTTATTCAAGTCTTTAAAAGCTAAATCATCTGCTTGTATGATTTTAACTCCTGATTTGGGTGAATATCCTAATGTTTGGCCTTCTTTATTTTGAACAATATTATATGAACCTTTAGGAGTTTCTGTCCATTTCTTTTGGGCATACGTTTGCGTTCCAACAAGTAAAATTAACGCAGATAATACTATTCTTTTTTTCATATTTTGGGTTGGTTTTTAGATAAGTAAACAGCTAAATTGTATTCGCAGGCTGATCTGTGTTCTTTGTTTTCAATTGGTAATACTTCGCCCATTATTCAGATTTCTATTTTAGCTTTACGAAAACGTTTTCAAATATATAAAATAATGTGTCATAACAACGCAATGAGTTAAAAATATTTTAAAAAATAGTTTCCGAATATGCTATAAATGCGTCATTTAACACTTTTTTGTATCCTTAAAAAGTAGTTGACAAGTACAAAAACCTGGCATTATTGCCACGCTTTTTCATTTTTTCTACTTTTGGTAATACTATTGATTTACAAGTTGTATCTAGCCCCTAATGTCCAATTGGATTTACCGTCAGATATAGTTTTATTAGCAAATCCTCTAACGTCAAATTTTTTATTTATTTTATAAGTAATGGTTTCAGAAATACCGTAGGTATTATTCAGATCAAGACCGTAAAGTTGAGATACAAAACTAAAATCACCTCTGATTATAGTTGTATTAAAAGCTAAAAAATTAGCTTCAAAATCATTGTTCCTACCTTTACCATGTAAATAAAAAGTACCTATCGAAACGCTTTTGGATAACTCATAACTCGTGATTAATTCTTGGGCAAAGAAAGTGTCAACGAGATAGTCTTTGCTAATTTGTAATGCTGGTAAATGGACGCCTATGTTTACTTTTAATTTTTTGTCAACTAATTTATATCGGGAGATAAAAACAACTCCTCTGGGAGTTAGATTGCTTAATCGTATCGTAGACAACAAGTGAAACGAAAGTCGTTTGCTTTCATTTGTTCCTGCGTTAATTATTAAATGAGGATCTTTAGAGGTAAAGGCCGGGATAAAAGAGAATCCACCGGTACTCGCTTCAAAATTGGCGTATTGAGCGTGCAAAAATGTGCTTAAAAGAGATGTAATGATTACAAGTAAAGTTTTGTTCATAAAATAGAATTAGACGTATTTTTTTTCTAAATAAATTACAAATATATAACAATGTGTCAATTACACACAATGAAACAATAGAAAATCACCAATCTATTTGTTTTAAACGAATTTGATTCCATTTGAATATAATTTAGTCCATTGCGTAGGTAATTATCTAGGTCTTAATCCCAATTGTCTAAATAATTCTCAAAGAAATCACCCGTATGTGTTTCTTTAAATTGTCGGTATTTTGGCCACTTATTTCCTTGAGCAAAAATTTCTTTGATAATTACGGAAAATCGCTTAAAAACGAAGCTTTAAGACCTTGTGGATCGGTTATTTATGTGAGTCAATTAGAAGTCGCTTGGACCTACTTCCGGAGACCGTATTGCTGATAATCATTTCCAAAATAAGTGTAACCCGATTATTATTGACGGTATTTTGTATGGTACTGCAAAACTGGATTTTTAATCCCGCTTCGGAAGGCCCAAGATTCCAATAGCTTTCGCTTTTTTTAAAGTAAATCGAGGCGCCATATTGGTAGGATGAAGAAAGCAATAACAAACGAGTTATCTATAGCGTAGGCTCAAAAACGTGTGCGATTAATGTATTAGACGGTAAACCCATCAGTAATTTTGGATAAAAAGGCTTTATCGATTTGACGGAGAATCTGGACCGCGAACCCGACACCTATAATCCGTTTATTTCGAACACAACTCCCGGAGTGATATACAAAACACAGACTATTTCAATTGTAATTTCTTCTTTGCCTCGAGGGCAATAGGGTCTGTGTTTAGGAGTTCCAGGGATTTGACCATTCCCATTGTAGTGTTCTTATATCTCTTAAAATGAGTGGTTTGTATATGGGTATTGTAAGCGTCATCATTGGCATATATCTCAAATACGGTGATGCTGGCAGGGTTAGCTTTATCAGATACCGCATATAGTGAAAGGACTCCAGGTTCTACACGGACCGAAGTTTCCATTTCCTCTTTCAATATACTTTTATAGCTTTCCAGTTGGGCTGCATCAATTTCGAGTTTTGCAATACGTACGACCAGATTCTTATTTTGAGCAAATGCACTGCCGCTTAAAAGGGTTGTCATCATTATCATTGCTATAATTTGATATAATACTTTTTTATTTTTCATTTTTTTTGATAGTAGTGTTAGTTTAAGTTTTCAGAAAAAAGACTAATAGTCTTTCTTTTTTACCCATTTTTTCATACTGGCTATTTTTTTATAAATTTTCGATTACCAACTAAGCATCCGCGTACTTCACTTTACTTCTTGATCTTTTTAAGTGTAAATGCTTCTCCAGGAACAAGCACATATATGCGTTGCGGATTAACCACCATTTTTTTTAATTTTTCAGGATCACCATTGAACGGCGCAAAATCAGGTGAATCCACTGATCCCCAATGATTAAGCAGTAGCGGCGTGTTTGGATACGCATTTGCAATTTTCACCGCACCTTCTAAAGTGAAATGCCACTCGCTATCTGAAAAATCAAACAAAATAGCATCTGGCGCAGGGAACTCAAGGTGTTCTTTCATCAATCGAGAATCGCCTGGAGCCCAAATAGTGCCATCAGGTGTCTCAATCCAAAACCCACATGCATCTTCATTTTTAAAGACACGTTTACTCATGCCCGGATATGCATTTTGATATGCATGATCAGCGGGAGTCAGTTTAATCTTTAGACGGCCTATTTTAAATTCATCACCGATAGTGTGACCAAATGATTTAAAACCTTCATTTTTCATCAGCGAATCAACATATATTGTCGAATGATATTCTTTTGTCACGTGCAAAAGGTTGCGATTGGTAGGAATACTATAATGGTCATTATCGGCATGCGTAACCAATACTGCATCTAATCGAGGGACATCTTTTGGCGCTATTGGAAAATCTATTAAAAGTGGCATATCAAAACCTTCCAACAAAGGATCAACCATCAAAATAGTACCTCGGCTATTGATAAAAAAGCCAGCCATACCCAGCCACCTTAGCGTGGTTTTATCAGATGCTTCAAAAGCCTCTGCGCCAAAAGTTTGTGTTTTCCCTGGTCGGGCTTGATATTTCTTCTCTTTCTTTTCTGTTACCGTACTTTTCGTACTGTTTGTAGGCGATTGTGCCTGAACAATTAGTATTGAAACTAAAAAAGTCGCTATTGTAAAAATCCAATTTTTTGCTTTCATAATTCTTTTTGTTAATTAGTAATGACTTTGATTATCTGATATGCAAATTTCTTTTTATTTTGTATGATAAAATTATATAAATCACTGTATATCTTACCATTATTACTGATTAAAGATAAAAATAAAAAAGCAATAAATATTTGTATTAATTTTGAATGAATTGAATTTAGAAGTCATGAAAGAAATAGTAAAATTGGAAAGTATCGCACAATTTAATTCTGAGCGAGGACAAAAGACCTTACATCCCAAGGTAAGTGTTCTGGACCAATCATTATCAAAACCTATAACAGCAACCCGTTTCGTTTCGGAACTTTATATCATTTTTTTTAAGGACTTGAAATGTGAGGAACTCAAATATGGACGCACCCATTATGATTACCAAGAAGAAACATTGCTTTTCATTGCACCAGGTCAGGTTTTGGGATTTGAAAAGGATATTAAAATTATACAGCCAAATGGATGGGCATTAGCATTTCATCCTGATTTAATACGGGGAACTTCACTTGCTAAATGCATCAAAGACTATGATTTTTTCTCCTATGATGTAAATGAAGCGTTGCATGTATCTGAAAGAGAGAAACAAATTGTTTTGGAATGTTTTAACAAAATAAAACATGAAATAGAATATCCAATTGACAAACACAGTAAATCTATAATTGTGAGCAATATTGAATTATTTTTAAATTATTGTGTTCGCTTTTACGACCGGCAGTTCATAACCAGAGAAAACATTAATAAAGATGCCTTAGTGAGGTTCGAAACTTTGTTGCATGACTATTTCCAATCGGGTAAACCACAAACGCTAGGATTACCTTCGGTACGGCATTTTGCTGAAGAACTTCACTTGTCAGTAAACTATTTTGGAGATTTGGTGAAGAAAGAAACCGGAAAACCGGCTCAGGAATACATACAGGAAAAAGTGATAGATCTTGCCAAAGAAAAACTTTTTGATATCAATAAATCAATCAGCGAGATTGCTTATGAAATAGGTTTCAAATACCCACAACATTTTACTAGATTATTTACACAACGCGTAGGTTATTCCCCTTACAAATACAGAAC
This sequence comes from Flavobacterium esculini, assembly GCF_048284325.1. Lineage (NCBI taxonomy): Bacteria > Pseudomonadati > Bacteroidota > Flavobacteriia > Flavobacteriales > Flavobacteriaceae > Flavobacterium > Flavobacterium esculini. The sequence continues at coordinate 366,796 of NZ_JBLVPI010000001.1, forward strand.
GATGAATTAAAAGCTACAATACATCTATAGCCTCATAAACATTTTGCCCGGCTTCATCATCAAAAAACATTCGAACAGGCGTTTCAAATAATAAAAGTACTGTTTTAGAGAATTCTAGAAACAAAAATTCTATTATTACAAAATGTCGTAACCAAAAGGAGTATTTGAAAACCGGTATTCCGTTAAACTGGTTTTTTAGTTATTTTTACATCTTTCTAATCAACCTAAAATGAATAAATTTTCAGTTTTACTGATCGTATTGATAGTGCCCATTTTTCTTTTTGGTCAAGTTAAAAACGATTCATTATTAAAAGAACTAGATAATACGGTCAATGAATATGGGTTGTATTTAAATCGAAAAGAGGCCGATATAAATAAACTTAAGGGACTTTTACACTATACTGCTACAGACCTGCAAAAATTCGATATTTATGGCGAATTGTATGTTCAATACAAAGCATACCAGTCGGATTCAGCATTAATTTACGCTAGAAAGAGCGTATTGATTTCCCAAAAATTAAAAAATCCGGACAAAGTAAACGAAGCAAAATTAAACGTTGCCTCCATAATGGGAACTTTAGGAATGTATAAGGAATCCCTTGATATACTAGAAACAATAAATATCCATTTGACGCCAAATCTAAAGGGAACCTATTATTGGACGAATCGTATTATCTATGGTTATTTGAATGATTATGGCACTTCCAGTCAAGAAAAAAAGGAATATGATGCGTTGACGAAAAAATACAGAGATTCGGCAATGCTTTATTTTTCGCCAAAATCCATAGAATTTGGTGTTGCCAAATCAGACCAATTATTGGAACATGGGCATGCGGATCAAGCGATAGCATTGTTGCAGGTATTCTTTTCAAAAACAGCAAAACAAGATCCGGACAGAGCCGTTATCGCCTATATTATTTCGGAAGGGTATCGATTGAAAAAAGACAGAGAACAGGAAGAAAAGTGGTTGATTATCTCTGCAATATCGGATTTACAATTGGTAAAAAAAGAAAATATTTCTTTGCGTAAATTAGCTTTCATCCTTTATGAACAAGGCGATATAGACCGGGCCTATAAATACACCAAAAGATCATTAGAAGATGCTCTTTTTTGTAATGCCAAATTGAGAACCTACGAAATATCAAAAATGTTGCCCATTATAAATGAGGCATATGAAAATAAAAACGAAACCAATAGAACGCAGCTAATCATTTTTTTAATTTGTGCCAGTATTTTATCCTTGTTCCTATTAGTCGTTTTGATTCTGCTTTTTAAACAAATGAAAAAATTAGCCAATGCCCAAAAAGAAATAGGTTTAGCCAATACAAAACTGTCCGTATTGAACAGAGAGTTAAATGAAATCAATGAAAGGTTGAATCAAACCAATGCAACACTTGCCGAAGCGAGTTTATTGAAAGAAATTTATATTGGCAGCTACATGGATCAATGTTCGGATTATATTGCAAAATTGGAGGAATACAGACGAAAATTGAATGTAATGGCTACTGCGGGAAAAATGAATGAACTTGTAAAAGCAGTGAAGTCGAATACTTCTATTGAGAAAGAATTAAAAGAATTTTATACTAATTTTGATCAAACTTTTTTACAATTATTCCCCAATTTTATTGATGATTTTTTGAAATTGGTAGTAGATAAAGAGGTACTTCATTTGAAACAAGGGGAACTTTTAAACACAGAGTTAAGAATCTTTGCACTCATTCGGTTGGGGATTAAAGACAGTACAAAAATTGCAGAATTTTTAAGGTATTCGGTATCGACGATTTACAATTATCGTTCCCAAATAAAAAACAAATCGGTAGGACCCAGGGAAGAATTTGAATCCAAAGTCCTTTTAATTGGTTCATCGGGCAAAAACTAAAACCCTTTACCTCACTAATACTTGTTGAAAAGCAGTATTTATTGCGTTTTTATTTTATAAATCTGCCACTTTTTTTGTGTATAAATTAATTTTAAACTATTGATTTTAAATTAATTATAAAAAATATAATTTACTTTTTTTTTACCTGTAAAATTTTGAGCAAGGAAAGAATCTACTTTTACTATATCGAAATTTTGGAAATATAAGGCAATACTCCAACGTGTTTAATAAATCGATTTCGCCCAAAAAAACATTAACTAAAAAAATTAAAATGAAGGTAGTATTATCAAAGGGAATGGCCATTGCATTGTTTTGCTTTGGATTAGTAACAAACCCATCTGCAGCGCAGGAAAAAAAATCGACAATTGAGCGCAAATGGTGGAAGGAAGCCGTTGTGTATCAAATTTATCCAAGAAGTTTCAAAGACACTGATGGAGATGGAGTAGGAGATTTGAAAGGGATTATTCAAAAATTAGATTATATCAAAAGTCTAGGAATAGATGTGGTTTGGTTGAATCCAATTTACGGTTCGCCAAATGCGGATAACGGATACGATATTTCGGATTATCAATCTATAATGAAGGAATTTGGAACCATGGAAGATTTTGATGCATTATTGAAAGGAATGCATGAAAGAGGTTTGAAATTAGTAATGGATTTAGTTGTCAATCACAGTTCAGATGAGCATAAATGGTTTCAGGAAAGCAGAAAATCCCGAGACAATCCATACCGCGATTATTACCATTGGTGGCCAGCCGAAAAAGGAAAACCCGCTTTCCGCCCAGGTGCTTTTGAAGCAGATGGAAGTGGTTGGAGATATGACAAACAAACGGATTCTTATTATTTACATTACTTCAGCTATAAGCAACCTGATTTGAATTGGGAAAACCCAGAATTGCGTCAGGAAATTTATAGCATGATGAATTGGTGGTTCCAAAAAGGTATTGATGGTTTCCGTATGGACGTGATTCCATTTATCGCAAAAGACACTACTTTTCCAGTAATCACTCAAGCCGATTTAGATAAAAACTACCAAGGACGTTGGGATGTTTTTATGGCCAGCGGACCTCATTTGCACGATTATTTGAAAGAAATGAACAAAGAAGTTTTGAGTAAATATGATGTAATGGCATTGGCAGAAGGTGCCGGAATGACGCTGAAATCAGCTCACGATTTTGTGGATACCGATAGAAAAGAACTGGATATGGGGTATCATTTTGAAGGGACCAACTTAGGATACATTCCGGGTTATTTCAAAAAAATGAATCCAAATTGGAGTTTAATTGATTTCAAAAAAATCTTTTCTGACTGGGATGGAGTTTACGACCAAAAAGGATGGGGAACCATTTATTTAGGAAACCACGATCAACCCAGAATGACTTCTCGTTGGGGAAATGACGCACCAGAATTTAGCGCTGTTTCATCAAAAATGTTAACCACTTTTTTACTTTCGATGAAAGGAACGCCCTATTATTATAATGGAGATGAAATAGGAATGGTGAATGCCAAATTCAATAAAATTGAAGATTATAGAGATATTGAAACGATTGCAGAATATGAAAAAGTAAAAATTGCCGGGGGTGATTTGAAACAATTCATAGAAGATCAAAAAACTGGTGGAGCAAGAGACAACGGAAGAACTCCTTTTCAATGGGATAGTTCTAAAAACGGAGGTTTTTCAACAGCGGAACCTTGGTTAAAAGTAAATGATAATCACACGATTTTGAACGCAGCGGCTCAAGAAAAAGACCCAAATTCAGTATTGAATTACTTTAGAAAAATGACGAAACTTCGCAAATCGAATTCCGTTTTAGTTTATGGAAAATACACCCTTTTAGACAAAAACAATCCTAATGTGTATGCATACACCAGAGAATTGGAGGGTAAAAAAGTGTTGGTGTTATTAAATTTTTCTGCCAAAAATGCAGTGGCAAATACTGGAATTAATTTAAAAAACGCAAAAGTGTTGATTAATAATTATGCAACGGTATCAAAAAAAGCAACACTAAGACCTTATGAGGCTCTTGTTTTAGAGTTGAAATAGCGACTATAATTTTACTGATAATTTACTATATTGTCTAAGTTTTACATTTAAAAAAAGGACGATATAGTAAATTATTATTTTTAATGAAGGAGATATTTTGCCTGCTTTTATAGGTATTGAATTATCTTTACTCAACTTTATATTCAATTGGATGTGTAATAAGGTTAGCAAAACTAATAATTAGCTTTTATCTTAGTACCGCATTAGCTTCAAGGCATCATTCAATCTTAACGATACATTGTCCCAATTGATTATGTTGAACAGCGCCTCTACAAAATCAGTTCGTTTATTTTTGTATTTTAAATAATAGGCGTGTTCCCAAACATCAATGACCAATAAGGGAATAGCTCCCCATTGCGTTAGTTTTTCGTGGTTTTCACATTGCAAAATCACTAAACTATCACTGTAAGGTTGGTATGCTAAAATTCCCCAACCATTCCCATCTACATTTTTAGAAGTAGCAGCAATTAAAATTTTTAATTTATCAAAACTCTCAAAATTTTTCTCAATTCGCTTTAGTAAATCCCCTTGCGGTGCTGTACTTTTATTAGTAAGGTTTGTCCAAAATATCGAATGTAAAATATGTGACGAAAAATGATAGGATAGTTTTTTTGTCCAAAAATCAATGGTTTCCAAATTGTTTTCATCCAATGCTTTTTTTATCATTTGCAGATCTTTATTGGCTCCTTTTACTGCTCCACCATGATGAAAAGTATAATGCAAATGCAAAGTTTCCGCATCCATATAGGGCTCCAGAAAACTTTCGCTATAGGGCAATGTTTGCTGAATATAATTACCGTTTGCATCTACTAATTTATCAATTGAATTATCCGCTAAATTATCCGCAAACGCATTGGTAGTAGGAAGCACTAATGCTGCTGCACCAAACAATGTACCCGATTTTAAAAAATCTTTTCTGTTCATAGCATTAATTTTATAATAATCCCTAAAACTGCTGCTACAGCAATAATATAGGGTTCTTGAATTTTCTTGATATAAAGTAAAGCAAAAATTGTTGCAATAGCTATTAGCGTTGTTGGAATATCTAGAATACTTCTGGATGCAATTACACCAACAGCACCAACTAATGCACCAACAACAGCTGCTGTAATACCATCTACAAAAGCTTTGATTGATTTATTTTGTGCTATTTTTTTAAAGGATGGAGCCAAAGCAATTGTAAATAAATAACACGGTAAAAATGTTGCTAAAGCCGCAATCATCGCACCTGGAAAACCTGCAACTAAATAGCCAATAAAACCAACGGTGATAACAACTGGCCCGGGAGTAATCATGGCAACAGCCACTGCATCTACAAACTGTTGTTCCGTCAACCATTGATTTTCTATTACAACTCCTGCGTGTAAAAAGGGCACAATCGCCAATCCACTTCCAAATACAAATGCTCCCGCTTTCGCAAAAAAGATGGCAATTTTCATCAGAGTAGTATTTTCATAGTTCCAAAAGCCTATTTGTAATAGAACGATAGAATTGACCGTTTTACTATTAACCCATTTTGGGGGAGCTTTGACAAACATATATAAAAGTCCGGCAAATACAAACAGCAAAACTTGTTCTTGCTGTGTTACTAATGTTATAACTATCGCAACTATAAAAAACAACCACAATAACCAATTCGTTTTAAAAGATACTAAATTGAATTTACCGATAGACTTCAGCGTCAATTTATAAGAACTCATTACGATAATCCCTATAACAGCTGCGCCTACACCATAAAAAACAGCTTGTATCCAAGACAATCCTCCATATAATTTATAAACGATTCCTAATAGTACTACCATTATAAAAGAAGGCAAAACAAAGGCTAATCCTATCAAAGTTGCTCCTAGAAAGCTGTAATGTACAAATCCCAGGTAAATTCCTAATTGTGCCGCTAATGGACCAGGTGCTAATTGTGCTAAAGCCAGCCCTTCTTTGTATTCTTCTTCTGAAATCCATTTTCTGTCTTCAACTAAATCGCGGTGCATATAGCCAACCAATGCTACTGGACCACCAAAACCAATCGTTCCTAGCTTCAGGAAATAAAATATTAATTCTTTTAAAGTGTATTTTGGATTTTCCTTCATCGTAAAATATTTTTAGAAAGTAACATAATCCCCGTCTTAAGGAAACGACATTGATTCCCATATTAGCAAAAACACAAAACTAACGATGCTAACGATGTATAAATAGTATGCTATTTACCTTTTGTATCTGGATTACTTTTTTGGGAATTTTTTCGGTAGGAAGAAGGGTTTTTTCCTGTACTCTGTTTGAATATTCTCGTAAAATGACTTTGATCTGAAAAGCCCGTCATATAGGCTATTTCGGTAAGAGTATAGGTTGAATTTTGAATAAGGGTAATTGCTTTTTCGATTCGTAATTTTCTAACGTAATCTCCAAAGTTGAGGTCTTCAAAATACTTGGAAAACTCTCTAGATAAATAGGAAGAGTTAAGCTCTAAGTCATTGGAAATTTTTTTCAGGTCAAAAGTGAATTGGCTGTCTATTTGATCCTGAATAATTGCTTTCAAATCTTTGACCCAAGCAGGTGTTTTCTTATTGCTTGTTTTTTTCTCTTTTAAAAATTTATTATACACTTCATGTAACATATTTTCAAAAGGACTATTTTGCAAATGATTTTGTTTATGTAAATGAGTTGCCCAACTGTATAGCGCATCATAAATAACCATTCCCGTTTCTAATAAGGTATAGTCATCTGTAATGTTATGGGAAAGCCCCGCTGAAATTGCCCAAAGCCCTGCTGACTCTTTTGCAATATCGTGTCTGTCTGTGTCTGCACCACGAACAATATCAGCCATAATTAAAACAGCAGGGTCTTTAATTTTATATTTTTTCACAATGTAGTCAAAGGTACTTTGCTCTTTGTAATGTGTAAATTCTACATTAGGAATATCAAATGGAATGGCATCTAGTTTTTTTGCTTTATCCAAAACTTCGCTGAACGGTACATAAATAAATTCAGCCTCTTTGTCTACAAATATTTTTATTAACCAAGGACTGGCTATTCGATCAATTTTAGGTCGCTCTCTTGTTATCCATTTCATCTGTGATTATTTACAAGGGTTTTGTTTAATGCGGTCTTTTTAGGCATTAAATTTTTGTCTTTCGGGTTTATCTAATTTCTGCATAAAAAAGGTTTCAAGAAATAAATCTTGAAACCCCTATTTTAGTAGTGTTCTTACTAGAATTGGCAACAGCCCAACCCTTTTTAACTTTTATACGTCTATAGCATCATAAACAACTACTTTTTCCCATAAATGAGAACAGTTCTTTATAAAAGTCAGATGAAGTGGATGGTCCTGGTATATTTTTTGACCGGCTTCATCATCAAAAAACATGAGTTCTGAAACACTCCAAGAGGTGTCTACTACTTCACGCTTTTCCGTCGAAGCTAAAACGCCCACATGAATTTGGCGAATAGTTGGAATTGCCGCTAAGGTTTTCAAACCGGAAATCAATTGCTGTTTATCAGCCTCTGATTGGGGGTTTTTTAACCAAAAAAATACATGATGCAACAAGGGTTTCTTCTTTGGACGCATTGCAAAGCCCATAATACCTGCAACTCCAAATAAAGCTGCAGAACCAATAAATCTTCTACGTATCATCAATTTATTTATTTTAAAAGGTAAATATCGAAATTTAAAAAATAAAAAAAGACAAAATGACTCCTTAATATTTTATTTCTAAAATTTTTAAAAGATTTAATTCCCCAATTCTTTTTCGTGTGCCAGTCAAATATTGATTTGCGTTTAGCAATCAGTTCAAGAATGCTTTCACCTGTTCCGTTTTGTGAGCTTTAGGATTTAAATGACCACACCATTTCATGTTTTCAAACAAAAAGAAGACTATACCCTAAATGAATGTGCAATAATGAATTAATTAGACCATCTGGGGAATAGTTGTAGCCATCTTTCCTTTTTTTAATTATTTTTATACGGTTTTAACAAAGAAGTAATGGAAGCAATTTTAAGAAGACAAATTGAGAAAATAGTAAAATTAACGGATGATGAATTTCAATTGGTACTCTCGTACTTTTCGGTGGGTAAATATAAAAAACATCAATACATTGTGCAACAGGGAAATTCCGTTCCGGATGTTCATTTCGTAGTAAAGGGTCTCTTAAAATCTTTTTATATAGACAAATCGGGTAAGAATCATATTCTGCAATTTGCCATGGAAGATTGGTGGATAACTGATAATCAAGGTTTTTATAATAAACAGAATGCTACGCTCAATATTGACTGCTTGGAAGATGCACAGACCTATTCTATCACTCTTGAAAATAGAGAAAAGCTGTGTGTCGAGTCACAGAAAATGGAATTCTTCTTTTTGCAAAAAATGACTGCCGGTAATATTGCGCTTCAAAACAGAATTCTCTCGCTTATGAGCAAGAATTCAGAGGAACGATACACGCAATTTATCCAATTATACCCGGATTTGATTTACCGAATTCCTAAAACTTTGATAGCATCCTATCTGGGTATTTCAAGAGAAACATTGAGTCGTTTATCGCATTGACGTGATATAGGTCACAAAGAATATGTGATGTATGTCCTTTATAAGCCATGGAATGTTTTCGAATTTTGTACTTCATAAAATTTTAAAATAGAATTATGGAAAATATAGCGTTAGTAGTTGGAGCGACCGGAATAACAGGCAGTAATCTCGCAGAAAGACTTATTGCTAAAGGTTGGATAACTTTCGGTTTAGCCAGAAACCCACGAAAAGATATAGAAAACCTTCAGCCTGTTGCTGCAGACCTTTTGGATTTGGAGAATTTAAAAACAGCTTTAAAAGATATTTCTCCCACACACATCTACATTACAAGTTGGATGCGCCAGGATTCCGAAGCTGAAAACATACGGGTAAACAGCTTGATGGTCAGAAATCTTCTGGAGGCATTATCTTCTAAAAAATCAGTGCGACACGTAGCGCTTGTTACGGGACTGAAACATTATCTTGGGCCGTTTGAGGCTTACGCCAAAGAAGGGTTTTTGCCCGAAACACCACTTAGGGAAGAGCAACCCCGTCTGGAGATAGAGAATTTTTATTATGCCCAAGAAGATGAAGTTTATGCAGCTGCAGCGCGAGATGGTTTTACATGGAGTATTCACCGCCCGCATACGGTTATAGGAAAAGCAGTAGGCAACTTAATGAATCTTGGAACTACACTCGCGGTGTATGCAAGCATTTGTAAAGAAACAGGAAAGCCGTTTCAGTGGCCAGGTTCAGCAGCGCAATGGAATGGACTTTCAGATGTAACGGATGCAAGAGTATTGGCAGAACATTTAATATGGGCTTCCACTACAGAAGCAGCTCGTAACGAAGCATTCAACGTGGTAAGTGGAGACTTTTTTCGCTGGAAATGGCTGTGGAAAAAATTAGCGGAATCGTTCGGGATTGAGGCAATAGGCTATGACGGTACGATACATCCACTTGAGGAACAAATGGTAAATGATGCTCCGGTTTGGAAAAACATTGCCGTTCAACATGCTCTTACAGAGTCTGATTTAAGTAGACTGGCATCTCCTTGGCATACTGATCTTGATTTGGGACGCCCAATAGAAGTCATGACGGATATGTCTAAAAGTCGTAAACTTGGATTTCCTGTTTTTCAAAGAACCGAAGATTCATTTTACGATTTGTTTGAACAGCTTCGGGTGGAACGATTAATCCCCTAATGGAAGTTTTCTTTTAGGTGTTTATAAAATCTTACAAAAAAAAAGGTTTCAAGAGAGTATCTTGAAACCTTTTCTAGTGGTACTCCACTTCTTAGGATTTTATTTCATTGCAGGCATACCTCCCTGATTGTTTTGATCTCCTTCTTTAAGGTCATCATTACTAACTCCTTTCTTTTTGGCTCCGGTGAAATTCATTGAACCAAAATTATAGCTGAATGTAATTCCAAAAGAACGAATTGGAAATTTAAAGGTACTGCTTTGGCTGAAGCCTTGTCCGCTTGAATTTTGTTTAAATTCTAAATCCTTTTTGAATGGCGATACCATGTTCAATCCAAAGGATGCTGTTTTTTTCCACAATTGTTTTTTAACTCCAAAAACCATTAAATTAAAAGCAGGACTGGTACCTTGCAGCGTTTTCTTAGAAGAATTTTGGATTACAAAAGCTTCCGCAGAAATATCGTTTTTAAATTGCAGTGTCCCACTCACGAACGCAGAATATTGTATCGATGTGCCATTCGAAGATTGTTCCAGGTTGTATAATCCTGTTGGATCCGGTTTGTAGGTAAAGGCATTAAAATTTCCACGTAAAGTCAATATTTTAAATGGATTTACAGAACCGAAAAGACTCATTCCAAACGATTTATTGTTTCCAATATTTTGATAATTAGTGATTGTTCCTGTCTCGTCTGACAAAGGTGTTGCAATACCTTCAATTAAGTCTGATGTATATTTATAATAGGCCGAAATATTCAAAGTGCGCTTTTGCGAAAATGTGGAGTATCCAAATTCTACGGTTTGTGACACTTCAGGATCAAGGGTTGGATTTCCCTGCGTTTGCGCTTGAATATTTGATTTATTAATGAACGGGTTGAGGTACGTAAAGCTTGGTCTCGAAATACGTTTGCTGTACGTCAATTTTAAAGAAGTCGATTGTGATAATGCTTTTTGTACAGTAAAACTTGGAATAAATGTCCCGTAGTCAATTTTGAATGGACTTAAATCAGTTTGCAGTGCATTTGTAGGATCACCTTTAATGGCTGTGTTTTCAAAACGAGCACCCGCCATTACTGTAAAACCTTTGGGCAAAGTGACCGTTCCTACTGTGTAAAGTGACGCAACATCCTGATCGTAATTGTATAAATTAGAACTGATTGGGTCAAAAATAAAAGCATTTTGTGCATCAGGAACATAATTTTGAAAATCACTTGAAATCTTTCTGATGATTGTTTTACCACCAGCTTCCAGTTTGAATTTTTCAGTTACCGGCAAGGTATAATCCAATTGAAGGGTGTATTCATCATTATTCCCATCATTATTTGCTTTTTGATTGGTATAAAAACCTGAGTAGATATTTTGGTAATTGGTCTCAACTATATTGTGACTCCATTGTGATGAGAATGTAAGTTCGTGTCCCTCTTTTGCAAATTTATGGGCATAATTCAGGTTCCAGTCAAATCCTCCAAAAGAATTTTTTGCGCTGCTTTGTCCCATATAAACAGTACTGTTTGAGGGATCCATATAATCAGTAAACTGATTTTCATTCGTACCTGTTCGTTCAAATCCTCCTTCGTTATATCTAAAGGTTGTGCTTAAACTGTTGAAAGCATTAAAATCATATCCTGCCGTTACAGATGCTACTACGCCACTACGTTGCACTTCATTAGTACCTTTGGTCGTTTGTAAACTGTTGGCGGTGCTGTTGTTCAAAATTTGATTCGATTCGGAATCAGATTCTTGTGGCCAACCGTTGTTGAATCCAACATTCGCCGAAAGGCTGAAACGGTTTTTATTATAATTAATATTGGCATTAAGGTTATTTTGTCTCGTGCCAATACCGCCACTTACAGACCCACTCACTCCCGAAACACTTTTTTGTTTGGTGATAATGTTTATGATTCCGGCAGATCCTTCGGCATCGTATTTTGCAGAGGGTGAAGTAACCACTTCGATATTTTTGATTTGGTCAGCCGGTATTGTTTTCAGCACATCCGCAAGGTTGGCAGAAGTTGCTCCCGATGGTTTTCCGTTGATAAGCACACGCACATTGCCATCTCCACGAATGGATACGTTGCCATCAATATCCACATTTACCATAGGAACTTTTTGTAGTACGTCTGTAGCATTACCGCCACCTGCCGTCAAATCTTTTTCTACGTTGTAAACAATTTTGTCAATCTTGTTCGTCACTTGTTGCGTTTTCCCTATGACTACAACTTCTGCCAGTGTATTTGTTTCAGGACTTAGAATTATTTTTCCAATTTCAAGATCCAACTTTGCATCTGTTGTAAGGATTGATTTAATAGTTTTGTCATTGTAACCAATGAATGAAATAGTAACGGTATAGGTTCCGGCCTGAATTTCATTCAATTTGAAATTTCCGGTAGCATCGGTCAAAACGCCGGTTATGGGTTTAGTAGAGTTGATTTTGTAAAGGCTTACCGAAGCATAATCTACCGGTGCCTTAGTTATCGAATCGATTACGGTACCAGAAATTTTTCCCTTTAAGCTATTCGTTCCAGTAAAAGTTTGCGATTTTACTGATAAAAAAGCAAAAAGCAATACGGTAAGGAGGATGATTTTTTTCATTTTAAGATATTTTAAGTTCTGAATCCATTGGAGTTTTTAAATAAATTCGTTTGGATTACGGTACAAAGCAACATCTTATGAGCAACATATGCCAGCACATTCGACAGAGAGCCGGAGAACGTCGACGGAACTTTAGCAATTCAAAATTTTAAGCCCAATCTTGGAAAAATTTTATAAAATTATCTTTGTATTGATCGGTTACAGCAATGGTAATTTTGTCAATTTGGACGGAGTTTTTTGTAGCGGATTTTATTTTATCCAATGACACAATATAAGACCTGTGAATGCGCATAAATTTATTTGCAGGAAGCTTTTCTTCCAGTGATTTCATACTTGTCAGCGACAGCAGTGGCTTGTCTTCGCTGAGCCGGAATACTTTCACATAGTCTTTCATGCTTTCTACATAAATGATATCATCTACTGCGATCCTAACGAGCTGATATTCAAATTTCAGATAAATGTAAGCTACTTCAGCTTCAGGAATTGGCGGACTAAATTTTCGTATTTCCTGCTCCGGGTTTCGTATTAAATCAAAATAGCCTAGTGCTTTTGCAACTGATTTGCTGAAATCAACAAAACTAAAAGGTTTAAGCAAGTAATCGAGCGCATCAACCTTGTAACCATCAAGCGCATACTGGTCAAAAGCCGTTGTAAATATGATTCTTAAATTCCCTTTTACACGGTATTGTTCCACAATTTTAGCCAGTTCAATTCCATTTATGTCCGGCATTCGAATATCAAGAAAAATCAGGTCAATATCTTGTTCATGGATTGCTTTTAATGCTTCGATGGCATTCGAAAACTGTCCAACTAATGCTAAGGATGGCGTTTGTTCTATATAAGAGACTATAATCTGTAACGCCAGCGGCTCGTCATCAACCGCGATACATTTTAATATCATGAGATTTGTAATTTTAAGATTACCGTGTATTCCATTTGAAGGGTATCTTCATTAGTAGATAATTCATACTTGCCCGGATAAATCAAATCAAGTCTTCGGCGGGTATTGATTAAACCAATTCCGTTGCTTTCTTCTTTGCTTAGGGTTTGATTTTCAAATATAGAATTGCGGACTTCAATTTGGATAAATTTTTCGGACTGCTCAATTCCGATGTAAATATAGCTTGGATAAATACCGCTAATCCCATGTTTATAGGCATTTTCGATAAAAGGTAAAAATAGCATTGGCGCTACTTCAACCTCCTTGATGCTTTTTGGTTTTTCGAATATTACCTGTACCTTATCCGTTATTCTGAGTTCCATCAATTTAAGATAATCTTCTACAAAACCTATTTCTTTAGTCAGTGTTGTCAGATTGTTTTTAGTGTCATAAAGCACATACCGCATCATGTGTGATAACGTATATATGGCTTCCCGGGCAGGTTGATTTTCGGTCCCTGCCAAGGCATATATACTGTTCAAGATATTGAAAAAAAAGTGAGGATTGATTTGTGATTTCAGGAATGATAATTCCGAAGTGACTTTTTCCTTCTCAAGGTTTTGTCGCACTTGGGTTTCCGCTTGCAGTTTTTTGGCAACGCTTATGACAGTGCTGGCGCCCACCATTAACAAGGTTATTATGATTTCGCTTAAATTTGATATCAAACCTCCGTAGGAACTATCTTTTTTAGGAATTTTAAACTGCTGATTTAAAATGGCGTCAAGGTTTATGAGTGAGCTGAAAGTATCACTAATGTACAAAACCGATAGTGTCAGAATGCATATCGCAATAAAGAAAAAGCCGTTCTTGCCTTGGAATAAAAGTTTAGGGATGATTATTTTATAGGTAAGATAAAACACTATAATCCATATAACATACATAAAGATTTGTTTTATCCAAAATGCTATTGGAAAGCTAATATTCATATATAATGGCATACTTTGGACTATAAGCAGTCCAAAAAAGAGTATAGCTTTTGAAAAAATCGAAATATCTTTAACTGAAAATGGTTTCATCAAGTACAATTTAAAAATAAATGTACGGAATATATTAAGTCCTAAAATCGAAATCGGCAGTTTCCTATAGAAGATCGACAGATAGCCTTAGTTCATCTTAGAAAAATTAAATGTTTCTTATTAATTCACGGATTGAGATGAATATGAAAAAAATTAATTGCAAGCTTTAGCAGGGAATTTATTTGTTTTTAATCTGGTCAATGAACCTGTGGGAAATATAAAAAGCGAAGTGCAAATTTTCAGGCATAAAAAAAGCCCGACATTGCTGTCAGGCTTTTAAAGCTCCCTCTCTTGGGCTCGAACCAAGGACCCTCTGATTAACAGTCAGTCTCATATTCGTTGCATTTCTTAGTTTTTGTTGTCAAATGGTACTAAAACAGTCTATTACGTATTCTAAGTTTTGTCTTTTTCTATCCTTTTTTCACACTTTTTATTTTAAATGTTTAACCTATGTTTAACCCATAAAAAATAGATGTTACCGAATTGTATGCCTATTGATAAAAGAATAGCATTTTTAAAGTACTATTCTGGAACAAAAATAACATTATTTGCCCCATCTGCGTTATTAATCTATAGTTTCTATATTTTTTATCCTTAATCATTTTAATGGTATAATTAAGGATATAGCTCTAAATACGAAGGTCGTCAAATTCCTCAATTGTAAAATTAGAAATAGGCTTTACGCTTTTGTTGTCAATTTTAAAATCATGACACCTTTGAATATTAAGGTAATCGTTTTCTCCCTCTTCAAAATTCAAATTGATACCATTGTTTGAAAAATTACCAACAAATGAAAATCCTATACATCTTCCTGTAGCATAGCAGTTACCCCCATTACACTTTCCTATATAAGGTATTAGCTTGGTGTCTTTTGCTTTTTTAAACCTATCAAAGACATCGCTTATTTTATATATAAAAGATTCTTTAGTAAGACCGTTATGATAGTACTTATTTTCATCTAAAGTCATTTCTAATAATGAGATATTCATTTCAGAAAATGCCTTAATTATTAATTCTTTTTTTGAAGTCATTAGGTTTTCGAATAATTATAATTTTAGTTTAAAAAGGCAAATTTTCGTCATCTTCTTCATCTTGAGAATGAAAGTTTTGTGGAATTACCATTTCATTATTTGGAATTGTTGTTGCAATGCTTTCGTTTGTTTCAATCTTCCAAGCTTTTATATCAGTGTACCATTTGTTGTTATATTCTCTACTTTCTAATTCGTAGAAAATGGTCAAGACATTCCCAACTTGCAGTTGGTTTTCGTTTATTTTGTCTCCCCAAATACTGACGCATATTTTTTTAGGATATTGCCCATCTATTTCTAGTATAATGTCTTGCTTTTTCCAAGTGCCATTTTTGGATTCTCCTGTTTGTAATGGTAGAAGTTGGTTTAGGGTAGCGGTTAGTTGCATAGTTAAGATTAAAAAATGAATTGATATTTAAATCCCACCTGGAATTTTAATGACTACAAGTTTTTCTAGTTATGAAACATTTCAATTGCCTATATGAAATTTTTCATTATCAAAATAAGTTTGAAAATGAAATTCCAAAATATCTTTTGCTTCAAAGAAGAAGTAGATTGTTAATATTATTAGTGCTATAAGAAGTATTTTTTTTAATATACTTATAGGTGAAAACAAAATAACAACTAAAAGAATAAGCAAAATAATAGCAAGCCAAATGAACCAAAAAGTTAATATAAAAATAAGTATTTTAACTAGTATTATAAATATTGGAACTATTACAAATATTAGAATTGGAATTAAAATGAAATAATAACCATAAGATTTAATGATTTTATCAAAAAAAACACCGAAAGAACTTTTGTTGGCAATCTTGAAAATTATAATTACTATTAAACTAAAAGTAAGTATTCCAAACACTAAAGATTGATATTGTTGACTATTGATATTGAAATCTTTGTAAATCTGATAGCCAATAAAACCAAAAAAAGCAATAAAAAGCGGTACTCCAATAAGTATGAGTGCAAAATCCCCAAGTAAAGTTTTAAAATTCTTCTTTTCAACAGTTGTTTCTTTATTTTTTTCAAGACTCTCCTCTTGTGCCAAACGGGAACTTATAGGTGGAATTATTGGTTTATTGCCAAATAAATTAGCGATTTCTTCTGAATGTACATACGTTTCATCTTTTTTAGGGTCAAACAGATCATCATATACTGCTTGATAATCCTCAGTAGCGCAGTTATTTAACTCCCACCCTTTGATTACATGAGGAAACAATTTTTTTACCGACTCTTTATTTTCAGTGTATTTATATTGATACTCAATAACTTCCCTAAAAGAAGGTGTTCTACCTATTATAACAGTAAGTTCATCATAAGCTCTTTTAGTAAAAGCTTTTACACCTTCAAGTTGCTCAATTGTGTAAGACGTTTTTTCCATGAAATGTTTTTACTTGTGGTTTAAATTAATATTATTGAATGCACCCTTCTTTGACCATCTTTAGAGGTTGCACCCGCTCCATTTGTATACCATTAGACATTAATTATTTTATGTATTCTAAAGGCTTGATTATGTAACTACAAAACAAATCACTATTGACATCTTTATAAATGTACTCAAAGGTTACTTTAGCCTTGACAAAAGTTGCATTGTTTGGATTGTTTTTGATCTCGTTTAGTTGTGATACTTTAAGATTCTGAATAATATTTTCAATTTCTATCTCACTTTTATCTCCCTTTTTTAAGCCAGTTATTTGATAATTATAAACCAACTTGTTTTCTTTATCTAAATATTCAACTTTGGTAACCGTAGTTTGTTCATCTATAGTTTTGGGAAGACTGCTGTTCATTATAGAAGCAACTTGTTCAATTTCAAGTTTTGCGTCTAGAGTTTCTATTACTGGAGAATTATTAATATCGCTTTGTATTTTGTTAGAAATTATCTTGTTGCAAGAAAAGACTACAATATAAATTAGCACCAAGCCTCCTAATATTTTAAATGTTTTGTTCATGATTTTAATCTTTGAAATTGCTTTTGTGTTGTGTATTAGAAAAGAGATGTATATGAAATTTTAATCAATAAAAAGTTCTTTTATTTCTATGTCAGTTTCATACCTTTCTTTTGGTTCTATTTTGTTAATTTTATTGTAGATTTCTTGCATTCCATCATAAGTAATTAGATTACTTGCAGTAAATGATTCATTTTGCATAGAATTTCCAGTGAGTATATTAAATCTAATAGTAGAGATCTCACTATCTTTTAATAATTCAACCTCATCTTTTGTAAGTTGATATAAGGTTCTACTTGCATCATCATAATGATCCCTTATCTTTCTATCAATGCATTTTATTATTTTTCCATTTTCCAGAAAGATTGTCAGAATACCTCCTATGTAATGTGTTTTGAATGGGACAGTAATAGTTGCCATTAAATATGCTCCACTATTGTTTTTAGCAACTGTAAATTCAGGGTTACCTTTCCAATAATCCCCATTCAACTTAAACTTCCAAGAATTTGTTGCTTCATACTTTTGGCTACCTTTATAAATAAAATTTTGAGCAGAACCTGACAAGTATGTAGAAAGAGATAATATAAGTATTAAAATTTTTCTATTTGATAATAATTTTTTTACCATATTTAATTTGTTTGAATTATGTTATAAATGAACTGTCTTTTTAAAATTTATTGGTTTGAAGAATTTAAGGCTTATAGGCTCGCAATACTTAAAATGAGTTTTAAAATTGGCATTAGATGTTATTTGAAAAAAACCTTGTAAATGATTAGAGGCAGAGTATCAGCTTAAGCAAAAACACAAAGCAACACACTTAAAAAACAAAATCTTTACGGTTTTCCTCATTATGAAAAGTATCATACAAAGGTTATCTTAAATAAGCTTAGTTTATTTTGCAGTTGGGGGAATTACTTTTTAATTCTAAAATCTCATTTTCATCAAAAACATAAGATTCTAGCTCATCATAACTTGAATTGTTATAATGGAGTTTTAATTTTTTTAATTTTTTAAAATTACATATTGGTTTTATAGTTTTTAAAGGGTTTTCTAATAAGTATAGTTCTTCAATTTCTGTTAGGTTACTTATAGGAGTTAAATCATTTATTAAAGAATAATTTATGTCCAAGTATTTAATTTTTTTAAGATGCTGTAACGGTGCCAAATCTTTTGTTTTACCCTTTCCATTAATACCACATACATATACGTATTCAATATTAACACACTTTCCTAGAAAATCAAGATTCCCATCAAAGTAAAAATCATCAATAATAACGAATTTTATTTTTTCAAAATCCTCTTCTTTTAACATGTAAATCAAATTACGATTATTGCCAAATATTTTCTTCCATAATTCAAAACAACCAACATTCTCGAAAGGATTTTCATCTCTTAATTGAGTCCTGATATTTAACATCTCAAAAAAACTTAGATTCGTCTTATTTAGAAAGTAATTATACATTATGAAATTTTTCATAGCATTTTTAAGTTAAGTTTAGATATTCTAAGGATCATTCAACATCATTGAGTTTTAGCTTTATTACCACCTATTAATATATTATAGATTTTTATCTAAATAAAAACTTGTCATATATGGCATTAACTTAAGCGAATATAACCTCTTTTTTTGACTTGTCAAATATGTCAAGTATGGAGAAGTCTGATTTGCTTAAAATTATTGGTAAAAACATACAAGATATTAGAGTGAGCAAGGGTTTGTCCCAAGTTGACTTGGTAGGTAAAATAGAGGGCAACATTGACACAACTAATATTTCAAGAATAGAATCTGGGAGAACCAATCCCACAGTTTATACTCTTTATAGAATAAGCGAAGCATTAGGGGTTTCAGTGACAGATTTGGTTATTATACCCACCACAAAATAAAGAGTCATTCATCTTTGTTTTGGCACGTAGGTTTTATTGCCATTACTATTTACGTAATATTGACCTCCCTTTGACCCTGTGTAAATTGT
Source organism: Flavobacterium esculini (assembly GCF_048284325.1). Classification (NCBI taxonomy): domain Bacteria; kingdom Pseudomonadati; phylum Bacteroidota; class Flavobacteriia; order Flavobacteriales; family Flavobacteriaceae; genus Flavobacterium; species Flavobacterium esculini. The sequence goes on from NZ_JBLVPI010000001.1 coordinate 385,912, forward strand.
CTTTTCGCTACCGTAATTTGTAGCTTGGGTAGAATAATCTTTAGCTTTTGTCCCAGATGTTCCTGTGTAAATATTTGTATTTCCTGTAGTAGAAAAATTATCCGTATTGGTGTTATTGGAAACTGTTTTGTAATGTCCTTGAACATAAGTACCTGTACTTGGTTTTATATAACCTTGCTGATAGGTGGTTTTTGTATTGGTCTGAGAAAACACAATCCCAGAAATAAACATAAACGACACTAAAAATAATGATCTTTTCATTTTGCTATACTTTTTAAATTAAGGTAGAGCAAATGTATAGTCTAGTTGAATTCAGTTTGTAGAGTTGCAAATTTGCAAGTTTAATCATCAAATTCGGGGTCATAAACTATTTTAGGTCTTATTATTGAAATGTATTTAAAATCATCCCCAAAAGTTCCTCCCGCTACAATAAAGTTTTTAGCATAAACGAAATCCATTTGTTTATAAAATGCGGACTTTATTCTCGAAATATGAGTATAAATGGCTTTGCTTTCGGGCTTAACTAAGTCTTCAACACTTTGCATCATTTTATCATAATCCAATTGATTAGAAATTCTGGAATATAAATTCTCCAGTTCCTTTTTGTAGTTATAGAGTTCCTTAATATTTATACCATAAGGATTATTATAGAACAAAATGTAAACAGCTTTTGTCAAATGACTTAACTGTATTTCTAAATTGTCAAAATGTGGCAATACAATTCTATAGTCATTACTAATTACTATGGTGTTTGTAGAATTCAGGTTAATCTTATTGGCTTCATTATTCAAAATGTCTTTAAGAATTGGTAAAGCAAATAATAATTGTCCACTATCTTTTAATTCTCTTAATTGAATTTGTATTCCTCTTATCTTCTCTTTAGCATCTTCATCGAGATTTTCATAAGGGTCATATGCCTGAGTATTTCCAATCATGCAATCAGATTCCTCAATCTCCCCTTTTACATGCTTAAAAAAGGCTATTAAATCATTGAAGAATATTTCAGTATTACCTGTGACAACAAAGTCATTACATTCTAAAATTAAAGTAGTATCATTATCAAAAAATAGAAAACCACATTTAATATTCCCTGTATAACCTATATAATCTAATATGCTTTGGTATTCAGATTGGAAATAAGAAACATCTGATTTTTCATTAAATAATTCTGTTATTTGCTTCGCTAAAGTTAAAGCAACATGTTTTTCAGAATAGAATTTTTTTAAATCACCTGCAGATAAATAAGGTAAATAGAATTTTAAAAGACCTCTTATGTCTTTGGGATAATCCAAATTTGATATATAAATGAGATTTCTATTAACCTCCGTAAATTTTTTCTTTAATTCTGAAAATTGATTTTCAATGTATTGATTAATCCGAGGGTTATCCTCTATGTCAAAGAAAATAACTGTGTTTTGGTTAATTTCAAATTTTGATAAATCATCCCCTAATTTGAAATTCTCAAACTTATCAATTCTCATATTTGTAAAAAACTCCTGAATGTCAGCCATATTGTACTATCTTAAAAGTATTAAAGTCCTAGAAAAAGACTTCTTATATATTCGAAAATGAATAATAGAAAAAAACTAAATTACTTTATTTTAATTAATAACATAGATAACCATCTGTAAAATATTCAAGAGAAATTAGGTACCAAATTAAGGAAAACGCTATTAATAGTAATCTATAAAAAAGCAAATCTTCGAAATTTAGAAATTTTCAGGCGTACCTTTGATTAGTTTACGCTTTCACGTTAACATTCCTTCACTTGAAAAGCTATAAAAAACATTCTTAGTAATTATTAAATGATCTATTAAAGTAATATCAAGTAATTCAGAACATTTTTTAATTTTCTTTGTTAAACTAATATCAGCATCACTTGGTTTTGTGTTCCCAGATGGGTGATTATGTGAAATGATGATACCACAAGCATTACATTTTAGAGCTACTGCAAATAGTAATCTTACATCTACTACAGTTCCAGTAATTCCACCTTTAGACAAAGAATATATACCTAAAGCTTCATTAGCTCTATTGAGTAAAATGACTTTGAATTCTTCTTGAAGTTCTAATGTACCTAGATCCCAAGAATTTAGTAAGAACTCGTAAGCAGTTTGCACAGAATTAATCTTTTCCTTCTGCACATTAGGTGTAGAGTAGTAAACCTGTATCTCTGCTAATTCATTGATGGTGTTGGTTGTTGCCATAATTTAGAGGTATTTAGAAAATTTGAAAATAAATTAAATATCCTCTATACATTTTAACCATCCAGGTTTACACGAATAGAGGATATTTTAGATAAAATTAATGTTGCAACTGGCCATTACTTGAGAATGAATTTCCACTAGGAATATTGCTCATAAATTCATCAACAGTTGTTTTGCTTTTCTCCACTTTGGGAGCAGTTGCTTTTTCTTCTTCAACATAGTCAAATCTATGAGTTAAGACAATAATCTCACCTGTGTCTTTGATGGTGTAATCATAAGCTTCGCATTCTACTTTCTCTACCTTTCCAGGTAATTCAGTTCCTATTAAAGCTTGACAAGTTAATTCATCAAAAGTTGAAGAGATGGATGCCTTTCTTGCTGTCACATAGAATTTGCCTGTTTCTTTGGATTTAACCATTTCAATACCTCCTTGAAGTTCGAGTACAAAGAATTCTTTTCCGTCCTCTGTTTCTCTTTTTTTGTAGCTAATAATTCTTACCATTTTCTTGTTTTTTTTGAGTTAAATATTTTAGCATTCAAACACATAAACCTGTAGCTTAAAATACAGCTATCAACTTGTATCTATTATCTACGAAAATAATTTTTTGCGATGCTAATGATGGGTGGGGGTGTTGAGTTGGGGTTAGTTAGAGGGGGGAGTGTTGTCAGGGTAGTTTATGCTCGTATAATTTTAAGTCCAAAAAATCTAAAAATTTTTTTTAAAAAATATGTAAGTTTTTTTTTATTACTTTTAAACAATTAATATTTGAACTTTATGCCCTTATTTCAGAATTCAGTAGTCACAAAATACCTTCAAAACCAGAACAAAACCAATTTAGCAAATCAATGGAATTTGTTTAAAAATCATTTTCTGAATCCTAAAGTTCAAGAAGATATTAAAGGTTTAAAAGAAGAGCAGTACCAAGGAGAATTTCTTGAAGATTTGTTTGTGAGAATTTTAGGCTATACTAAACCTGCATCCTCTTCTGAAACAAAATTCAATCTTACCACAGAATATAAAAATGTAAAAGACAGCAAGAAAGCTGATGGTGCTATTATAGTAAATGATAGTGTAAAAGCAGTAATTGAATTAAAGGGAACAAACACCACTGATTTAGGCAAAATTGAATCTCAGGCTTTTGGCTATAAAAATAATCAACCAGACTGTGTTTATGTAATTACTTCTAACTTTGAAAAGCTTCGTTTTTACATTGATAATGCTATTGAGCACATAGAATTTAATCTGTTTACGCTAACGGAGAAGGAATTTGAACTCCTTTATTTATGTTTAGCTTATGATAACATAGAAAAAAGTATTCCTAAAAGAATAAAAGAAGAATCTGTAAGTCAGGAAGATATAATCACTAAAAAACTATATAAAGATTACTCTTTATTTAAGAGAGAATTACATCAAAATCTAGTTGAATTAAATCCGCAATATGAGCCTTTAGAACTCTTTCAAAAATCTCAAAAACTGCTGGATAGATTTCTGTTTGTATTCTTTGCAGAAGACAGACAATTATTACCTACTAACTTAATCTTTAGGATTAATAAAGAGTGGCAACAATTGAGACAAATGCGTATTGAAGTTTCGTTGTATGAGAGATATAAAATATATTTTGAAGATCTAAATACAGGAGCAAAAGTATCTTTACCGGCATTTAATGAAACTACTCATCAACAAAAAGAAGAATATCAAATTTTCGCATACAATGGAGGGCTATTTAAGGAAGATGAAATATTAAACTCCCTAAAAATAGATGATGGTGTTTTGTTTAAATACACTGAAAATTTAAGCAATTATGATTTTGCTAGTGAAGTTGATGTAAATATTCTTGGACATATTTTTGAAAATTCTCTTAATGAACTAGATGAAGTAAAAGCCCAACTAGAAGGACAAGAAATAGATAAATCTAAGACCAAAAGAAAAAAAGACGGAGTCTTTTATACCCCAAAATACATTACCAAATATATAGTTGACAATACCGTTGGGAAATTGTGTTCAGAAAAGAAAGTTGAACTTAACATTATAGAAGAAGACTACTTCACAGATAAAAAGCGCCAAAAGAAAACTATAAAAGCACTTGTAGATAGACTTAATGGGTATAGAAGTTGGTTATTGCAACTTACTATTTGTGACCCCGCTTGTGGCTCTGGTGCTTTCTTGAATCAAGCTTTGGATTTCTTGATTTCAGAACATAGGTATATTGATGAACTGCAAGCCAAGTTATTTGGAGATGCAATGATTTTGAGTGATGTGGAGAAAAGCATTTTAGAAAACAACCTTTTTGGAGTTGACTTAAATGAAGAAAGCGTAGAAATAGCCAAGTTATCATTATGGTTAAGAACTGCACAACCCAATAGAAAACTAAATGACCTGAATAATAATATTAAATGTGGTAACTCTTTAATAGATGATTTTGAAGTTGCAGGAGATAAGGCGTTTAATTGGCACACTGCGTTTCCTAAAATATTTGAAAAAGGGGGTTTTGATGTGATTATTGGAAATCCACCTTATTTAGTAATTAAAGGTGGAAGATGGATAAGTGGTTTTGAATATACTGCAAATTCCAGTGATATTGACCACCCAATTCCAATTTAAAGTGACCACCTGATTCCAATTCAAAATGACCACCTAATTCCGGAGCAAAATGACCACCTCCATTTTTCATTAAAAACTACTTTTTTTCATCTGTTAATTAGTATTCAAATATACTTAAAATATTACCCTTTGTTTATGCCTCTTTTCTTTCTCATAGATTCTCCATGTAATTCGAGTCGGTGGGATTGATGTATAAGCCTGTCCAAAATTGCATCAGCTATGGTTTTTTCTCCAATTATATCATACCAACCTTGCACTGGGATTTGCGATGTTACAATTATGGAGCCATTGTTATGCCTATCTTCAATGATCTCCAAAAGTGTAATTCGGTTGTGACTGTCTAATGCTTGGAGTCCAAAATCGTCAAGTATAATGACGTCTTGCCTTTCAATTTTGGCAAGCTCTCGCAGGTAAGAGCCATCTGCTTTGGCCATTTTTAATTTAGCAAACAACTTCGATGTATTAAAATAACTCACTTTAAAACCTTGTATACAGGCTTGATAACCTAATGCT